>DASWLV010000124.1:0-9205 GCA_036400075.1 Pyrinomonadaceae bacterium | reverse complement strand
AATTTGAGACAACACCAAAAATTTTAAGCTCGCGCAAGGCTGAAACGCGCGACCGTCTTTTCGACACCGCTTGCGGGCTGCGCGTCCCATTTGGCTAAAATCTCGCGCATCGCTTCAAAGTTTTCATAAAAGCAAACAATGATGTCGCCTTCGCGCATTACGGAAATTTGTCGCTTGAGAGCGTCGCTTTCGTCTAAAACGATGCGGCAATCAATTTCCGGCGCTTCCGTCTTGACGGCGTTGTATAAAATTTCGGCAACTTCGCCCGCCCTCCGTCCGCACAAATCGGCGTCTTCGCGAACGATGACGCGATGAAAACCGCGAGCGGCGGCGCGCCCTAGTTCGGCAATCAATTCATCATCGCGGTTGCCCGGCGCAGTTACGATTCCGGTCACGCGGCGTTCGCCGTCGTGCCATTTCGACGCCATCCGGCAAACGGCTTTAACTGCTTCCGGGTTGTGCGCGTAATCAATCAAAACATAACCGTCGTTGACCTGATACAAATTAAATCGCCCTTCGTTATCCCGCGCCGTGCGAAATTCTCCGAGCGCCGCCATAATTTGCTGGCTCGGCACGTTTTGCGCGCGACAAGCGGCAATTGATGCCAAAACATTTGCGACGTTGAAATCGGCTTGCCCGTTAAAAGTCGCAGGGATTTCCGAGACGTGACCGAGATGAAATTCCCCTTCGGGCGTAAGCTCGACAATCCAGCCGTTTTTTACCGTATAAGCCGTGCCGCCGGAGGAAACGTGGCGACGAAGCAAAACGTGATTGGGCTTGAGCGAAAAATAAACGATTTGTTTCGGAACTTTGTTGACACGCTCATCCTCCGCCAGCCGCGCCAAAAGCTGATCGTCGGCGTTTAAAACGAGCGTTCCGCCTTTTTTAACTCGTTCGGCGACGAGGGATTTGATGTCGAGAATGTCTTCAACAGATTCAATTCCGTCCTGCCCGATGTGGTCGGCTTGAATGTTCGTAATTATTGCGACATCAGACCAGTCATAACCGAGTCCGCGTTTGACGATTCCGCCGCGCGCTGTTTCCAAAATTGCGACTTCAACCAACGGATCGTTTAAAACCGCCCGCGCGGAATTTGGTCCGGTCGTATCGCCTTCCGCAATACAATCGCCGCCGACATAAATGCCAGAGGTCGTCGTCATTCCGACTCGTTTTCCGGCGCTCGAAAAAACGTGCGAAATCATTCTCGTAACAGTCGTTTTGCCGTTTGTTCCGGTAATTGAAATGATCGGAATCCGGCTTTCAGCATTGTGGGGGAAAAGCCCTTCCACGATTGCTTCGCCCACGTCTCGCGGTTTGCCTTCGGAAGGCTGCAAATGCATCCGCAAACCGGGCGCGGCGTTTAATTCGATTATGCCGCCCGCGCCTTTTTTAATCGGCTGCGAAATGTCCTGCATCACAAGATCAACGCCGCAAATATCGAGTCCGACAATGCGCGCCGCGCGCTCGCACATTTTTCTGATTGACGGATGAACCGTGTCGGTTACATCTTTCGCCGTTCCGCCGGTCGAAAGATTGCAGCCGCCGCGCAAAGTCACCATTTCGCCCGCCGCAGGAACGAAATCGAGCGTCAAGCCTTTTTTCGCCAGATGCGCGATGGCGATTTCGTCAATTCTGAGTTTCGTCAAAGGTTTTTCGTGACCTTCGCCGCGCAAAGGGTTTTGATTTTCTTTTTCGACGAGCGCCGCGACGTTTGATTTTCCGTCGCCAACGACAAACGGCGGATTTCGTTCGCTCGCCGCAACCATTTTTCCATTGACGACGAGAACGCGATAATCACGCCCGATGAACATTTCTTCAATCAAAACGCAATCAGCAAATTCGCTCGAAATTTCAAAAGCCGTTCGAACTTCCGCTTCGGTCAGCAAATTGAGCGATACGCCTTTTCCCTGACGCCCGTCGAGCGGTTTGACCGCGACCGGCGCGCCGATTTCACGAAAAGCCCGGACGGCTTCTTCAATTGTGCAAACGGTTTCGCCAAAGGGAACGGGAATTTCGGCTTGCCGCAAAATCTGTTTGGTTAATTCTTTGTCGCAAGCGATTTCGGTAGCAATGGCGGAAGTTTTCGAGGTCGAAGCGGCTTGAATGCGTTTCAGATTTTTCCCGTAACCGAGCTGAACCAGACTGCCTTCGCCGATTCGCTGCGCCGGTATGTTTCGTCGCCGCGCGGCTTCGACAATACTGCGCGTGCTGGGTCCGAATTCATAACGCGCGACGAGATTTCGCGCTTCTTTTAAAATCTCGGTTTTCAGGTTTTGCAGATTTTCGATTGATTCGCCCGCGATCAGTTTTTCGACAATTTCAACTGATTTTTCCAACAAAAACCGCATTGCGCGCTCGGCTTTGTATTCAACAACGACGTTATAAATTTTGGGAGCGCGCCCGGCTTGCCGGGTTTTGCCGTGATTAACCGCAATTTCGCAATCGGCGAGATGCGACAACTCGATGGCGACGTGTTCGACAATGTGACCGAAATACGTGCCTTTCGAGAGCTTTTCAACAAAACCGCCGCGATAGCCCAAACCGCACGTATGTTCCTCAAGTTCTGGAATTAAAGCTAATAAATTCGTATTAAAATCTGAAAAATCGGTACTTTCTTTGCCCGTTAGATTTTCTAAATTGAGCCGCATCACGAGTGCCGGTTGATGCGTATAGACATTTGCGCCTGACAAGGTTTTGATTTGCTCGATTTTCATACAACTGTATTTTCGCTATTGTTCGCTTTTTTAAATAAATCGCGTTTAGCTCGTCCTTCTTACCCTTATAAATATTGATTAATACTGCTTGATTGTAACCTGCGCGTTGAGCGCGGTCTGTATTTGGCAATACTTATGCCGGAATCAATTACGAATTACGAATTGGGAATGTCGTAATTCGTAATTTGTAATTCGTAATTGATTGCGCTTTTGGGTAAGATTTTGATGTGGCACAAGAAGAACAAAATCAAAATTTTAAACCTGAATCCGAAGGCGAGACGACTCGCAAAAGCGGCTTAGCTTACGCGGCGGCTTTTACGCTTTTTTCGACCGTTGCGGTTTTACTTGGAGCCGGTTATTTGCTCGACCGCTGGCTCGGTTCATCGCCCTGGGGAATCATCGGCGGAATCGTGCTGGGTTCGATTGTCGGGTTTTATCAGTTTGTTCGGATCACTTCAAAAATTTATAAATAATGAGCGATTTGGTGGAAAACGACATTGTGCTTTCCGAACGGCGACTTCTGGCGACGATGAGCGCCGTGTTGATTTTGCTCGTCGGAGCGAGTCTTTTTTTTGCTGACGGGGATGTCACAATCGGTTTGATTTTGGGAGGCGCGCTGTCGTTTTTAAATTATTTTTGGCTTAAAAACTCGCTCAGCAGTTTATTTGAAAAAGTCGGAACGGGGCGCGGCGGAAAATTTTCGGCTTCGTTTTACATCATTCGTTATGCGGTGATTGCGGTCGTAATCTTCGCGGCGGCGCAACTGCATTTGGCGTCGGTTGCAGCGATGCTGGTCGGCTTGTTATCATTTGCATTTGCGATTTTATTAGAAGCAGTTATCCAATTATATTTAGCTATCGTTAATCGAGAGGAAAGTTAACAAAATTTTATGATGTTTGCTGAAGGCGCCGAAGGAGGCGGTCATCACACTCCGGTTCTTGTTCAATTCGTTAATTATTATCTGGGAGAACCCGCTTATCATTTTCAAATGCAGTACACCCGTCCGCTCTGGACGAGATTTCTGGCAAATTTCGGCACAACGCCGGATGCCGCTTTCGGAGCGCTGACGCCGGAAAATGCGATTCCGTGGTACACGATAATGTTCGTCGTCGCTTGTTTGCTGACTTTCGGACTGATCTGGGTTTTAAAAGGAAAGCTCTCCGAAGACGATCCGTCAAACGGGCAGCAAACGCTCGAAGCCACGGTTTTAGGAATTCGCCAGCTTTTGATTGATGTCGTCGGACCGCAGGGCGTCAAATATTTCCCCGTCGTCGGCACGTTCGCGTTGCTGATTTTGGTGTCGAACGTGATGGGTTTGTTCCCGCTGTTTATGGCGCCGACGGCGGCGACGAGCGTCACATTTGCGCTCGGCATCACCTCGTTCCTTTATTACAACTACATCGGCATCCGGGAAAACGGCTTGCTCAGCCATCTCGGACATCTGGCTGGACCGATTTGGTGGATGGCGTGGCTGATTTTCCCGATTGAATTAATCGGCAATTTCATTCGCCCGTTTTCGCTCGGCGTGCGTCTGTTCGGAAATATGTTTGCCGACGAACAGGTTGCCGCAACAATTGCGGGTCTCGCCGGAATGCTCGGTTTGCCGCCGTATTTGACGCAATTTTTAGTACCGATTCCGTTAATGGTTTTGGGATTATTCGTGGCGCTGGTGCAGGCGTTCGTGTTCACGCTGCTTTCGATGGTTTATCTCGGCGAAGTTTCGCACGCGCCTCACGAAGAACATCATCAAGCCGAAGCTACCGGACACAACGAACCGCATATTGAACACAACACGGTAATTGCTCCGGCGTAAAAAAATTTTAAATTTTAAATGTGCGGCGAGCGGCTCGGAGAAACGGGTTCGAGCGCGTTGCCGCGCAAGGCTAAATAATCAGGCAAAAGTTTTTCTCAAAACAAGATTCGGCGTTATTTTTAATTCGGTGAGAAATCGCCTTCAAAGTCTGCACGAAACAGGAGCTTTGCGTCTCCCAAGACAGCAACGGCATACCGGAAGCACGACGAACTAATAACACGCGCAACGCTGATTTTAAGTTTTGCATAATCTTTTTGCCGCTTTTGACCATTACATAAGGAAAGACAAAATGAAAAACTTTAAATATTTATTTCTGGCAGCTTTAACAATGATTTTGATGAATGTCGCGGCTTTCGCGCAAGTTCCGGGCGGCGCCGGAGGCGGCGCGGGAGCGGATAACGCTTCGACCGAAGTCAGCTACAAAGCCATCGCCGCCGGCATCGGTTTCGGAATCGCCGTTTTGGGCGGCGCGCTCGGTCAAGGTAAAATCGGCGCAAGCGCGGTCGAAGGCGCGGCTCGCAATCCGAGCGCGGCGGGTCGTATTCAAACGATTATGATTCTCGGTCTCGCGCTGATCGAATCGCTCGTTCTGTTTGCCCTGCTCGTCGTTTTCGTCAAGCTCTAAGCTGTCCAAACGAATCAGGATTTGCGGACAAAAGCCGAAAACTTTTGTCCGCATTTTCATTTTGCGGCACTTTTTCTTATCGCGCGCGTGTGTTAAAACTTAGCTTGAGGTTTGCAGTTCCCGAAAAGCCTTTATTTATTTCAGAAAAATGACTGAACAACTCGTCGGACAAACACTTGCCGGTAAATACCGAATCGAACAGCTTTTGCGCGAAGACGCCTTCGGCAAAACTTTTCGCGCGACGCACGTTTTAATGGAAAAACCCGTCGCCGTCAAAGTTTTAAATCCAGAACTGGTGACCAACGCGCCCGTCGTGGCTGATTTTCAGCAGGAAGCCAAGCTGCTTTCGCGTCTTTCGCATCCGCACGTTTTGAGCGTGAACGATTACGGCGTTGACGAACAGCTTGGCGTGCCGTTTCTCGTGATGGAAAATTTCGACGGGCGTACGCTCAAAGATTTGATCCAAACCGAAGGCGCTCTGCCGCTTCAACGCGCCGTGACGATTTTAACTCAGGTGTCGGACGCTCTCTCCGCCGCGCATGAAAACGGGCTGATCCACGGCGCGCTTCGCAGCGACAGCATTTTGCTCGCGGGCAGCGGCTCGCGCGATTTTATTAAAGTCGTTGATTTCGACGCCGCGAATAAAACTTCAAATATTGATTTTTACGACCGCGAAACCGCGCGCGACGGAGCCGAATCCGTCGCGTATCTCTCGCCCGAACAATGCAACGATTCATCCGAGACGGACGCGCGCTCGGACATTTACTCGCTCGGAATCATTTTGTATGAAGCGTTGACCGGACGCCTCCCGTTCGTCGGCTCTAGCACGACGGAAATAATGATGAAACACGCGCAGGAGATTCCGCCTTCGCTGCTCGCCGTGCGTCACGATTTACAGCCGACTTTTGAACAAATCGTTCAACGCGCGCTGGCAAAAAATCCGGCGCATCGTTTTCAAAACGCCGCAGATTTTTCGGCGGCATTAACGACTGCCGCCGAAGGCGCGCCGCTCCCGCTTTTACAGCGCGAACAGGAAACCATTGTTCGCCCTCGCGCGGAAGCCGTCGCTGCCGAATCAAGAACTGATGCGCGCTGGCGGACAGCGTTTATGGTTTTGGCGGGAATTTCGCTGCTCAGCGTCACGCTTTTTTATTTCACGCAAAACCGACGCACGACTCCGGCAACCGACCCGAATTCAAGCCCGGTTCAACCGATAAATCCTGCGACCGGCACGGCTGAGCAAAATTTATCAGATTTCTCAAATCTGCAATTCAACACAAATCCCGACGCCAATCTCTCGACCGTTCCGCCCGCAGGAACCGTGACCGACATTCCTTACGGCGGTCGCATCCCGCCCGGACTTTATCCCGGCGGTCAACAAGTTTACGTTGATCCGAATTCAAACAGCCCGTTTATGCAGGATTTAAATCAGGCTGCGCCGCCTTCGCCGACGCCGAAAACCTCGCCCAAACCGAGCGTTTCGCCGACTCCGGCGGCTTCACCATCAGTTTCACCGACACCGCAAACGTCGCCGAAACCGACCGGACAACCGACGCCTGCGGCAACGCAAAATCCGGCGACGACGCCAAAACCGACCGCGCCGCCCGCGCGAAACACACCCGTCCCGAAACCGACACAGCCGGCGACGGAAAAATCGGCGCAGAATTTATCCGATAGAATCTCCGAATATTAAAAACAAAAAGGGCAGGATTGATTTTCCCGCCCTTTTTTTATATTGATTTCAAGAGTTTCAAAAGCGGCTCTGCATCTTCAAAAACTGTTTCCGCTTCTGCCACAAAACACGGCAAACTGAATTTTATTTTTCCAAGCTTAACCCCATCTTTTGACGTTGTGATGAGAATTTCTGCCCCCGTTTCTCTCGCCTTCCGCTCAATTTCTTCAACGTCCATTTGCTGGTAAGCGTAATGATCCGGGAAAGATTCGGCGGCGACAATATTCAAACCGACCTGTTCCAAATCCCGAAAAAATGCCGCATTATTGCCGAGCGCGCAAAATGCCGCAGTTTTGCGTGCGGAATGCGGAATGCGGAATGCGGAATCGTTTTCTAAAGTTCGGGCGTTTTGCGTTTTGCCGGGAAGATTTAAAAACTCCGCCAACGGTTTCAACTCTTTTATTTCATTTTTAGCGAGCAAAACCGGACAATTAGGATTGTATTTCTTTATTTCGGATTTCAGATTTGAAATTTCCCGGCTTAAATCCGCGCGCGTCAAAACAATCAAATCTGCGCGTTTTAATGCAGTTAAAGGCTCGCGCAAAATCCCCGCCGGAAGCAGTTTTCCGCTCCCGAACGGATTTGTCGCGTCAATCGTGACGACATCGAGATTTCTTTTGAGCCGCAAATGCTGAAAACCATCGTCTAAAACAAACGCGGTCGCGCCCAAGTTTTCTTTCGCCCAAAATCCCGCTTCAACTCGATTTTTATCGGCAATGACCGCCGCAATCCTTAAAAGTTTCCGCGCCAATTCAAACGGCTCGTCACCGCTCGCACGCGCGTCAGCCAAAATTTGCTCGCCATCTGAAACCAAAACTCTCTTATTCGGATTCGCCCGTTTGTAACCGCGCGTCAGAATGCAAACTCGATGACCGTTTTCGGCTAATTTTTCGGCGACAAGGCGGACAAGCGGCGTTTTGCCGGTTCCGCCGACAGTTAAATTGCCGATGCTGACAACCGGCAAGCCTAAATCAAATGATTTAAAAATTTCCCTTGTGTAAAGCGCAGAACGCGCGCCGGATGCTGCCGCGAAAATTTTGCTGATTGGCGAAAGTAGAAATCTCAAGCTGATTTGTTGAAAAGCAGTTGTAGTCTTTCGATTGTTTTAGCACAAGCTCCCCGATTTTCCCGCAAAACCGCAAAAGCATTTTCGGCGAGCGCTTTTCGTTTGACATTATCACTTAATAATTCATAAAAAATGCTCTCAAGATTTACCGGAATTTCGTTTTCTTCCAATTTCGGCAATTGAACAATTGCCTCTTTTGCCGATAAGGTTTTGATAATGTCCGCAAAATTCATCGTGTAAAATCCTGTAACAATTGCTTTTTTCGCCGCCGCCGGTTCCAATACATTTTGTCCGCCGTGCGGAATCAAGCTGCCGCCAACGAAAACGACTTCGGCAAGTTCATAAACCGCACGTAATTCGCCGATGCTGTCGAGCAAAATCACATCGGCATTAATATCGGTTTCCGGCATTGAAGCGGAACGACGAGCGAATCGGAAACCCGAATTTTGCATTAATTCGGCGACTTCGGCGAATCTTTCGGGATGGCGCGGCGCAATCAAAAGACGAGGCGCGTTTTTTGCCGGAAATTTGTCGCACAAAATTCGATAACTTTCGAGAATCCAGCGCTCTTCCGGCGCGTGCGTGCTGGCGGCGACGATTAACGGGCGTGTATCATCAATCGCAAATCGTCGCCGCAAAGTTTCGGTCAACTCGCTTTTGCTCGTTTCCAAATCAAATTTTATATTTCCGGTGACAAACGTTTTTTCCGCCGCGCAACCCAATTCAATCAATCTCTCTGCGTCACGCTCGCCGCTCATTAACGCCAAATCGAGATTAGCCAATGCTCGACGCACAAGCCCGCGAATCCGTTTGTAATTTTTGAATGATTTTTCCGACAATCTGCCGTTAACTAAAGCTATTTTTATTTCGCTCTTGCGCGCCTCGCGCAAAAAGTTGAACCACAATTCGGTTTCCATTATCAAAACAACCGACGGATCGATTTTTTCGAGCGCGCGGCGGACGACGAAGCGCCAATCGAACGGAAAATAAAAAACCAGCGCAGCTTCGTTTTTAAAGATTTCGCGAGCGAGCGTTTGCCCGGTTTTTGTGGTGGTCGAGACGACTAATTTGTGATCGGGAAAGTTTTTTAAAATCTCTTTGACGAGCGGCTTGGCGGCGTTTGTCTCGCCGACCGAAACCGCGTGCAGCCAGATAATCGGTTTTCCTCCGGCGTCAAATTCGGGCAAACGTCCAAATCTCTGCCAAAACCCGGCGGCGTATTTGCCTTTTCTCAGTGCGTCCCACAAAAAACGCG
>DASWLV010000123.1:0-14154 GCA_036400075.1 Pyrinomonadaceae bacterium | reverse complement strand
AAAGCCGAACATTTCTTTGCGCCGCGCCCGGTCGTTTTGGGCGTCGTACTCGACGAACGAAATGTTGTTCTCGTTATAATAATCGCGGGCGCGCTGGCAATAAGGGCAGCCCGGCTTGATGTACATTACTAAAGACATTTTCTCACGACTCCTTAACGAAAAGTTTAACAGCAAAAAAAACTTTGTGAAAATATTTTCGTGCTAAAATCGCCCGCGTGACGACCGAACCGGACATCTTCGAGCCTTACGAAAAACTAATTTCAATCGAAATCTGCGGCGAAATCCGGCAAGTGCCGGAGAATAATACGCTCCTCCGCTGTTTTCAGTTTCTCGCGCTCGAATCAATTTCAATTGGCGATTTTTGCTGGAACGGGGCTTGTACGAACTGTCAGGTCTGGCTCGATAACGGAAACGCCGAAAAACCCGTTCTCGCCTGCCGCACAAAGGTTCAAGAAAATATGAAAATTATAAAGATAAGCGATGAAATTAAGTTAACGGAGAACGGAGAACCGAAAACGGAGAACCGAATATAAAACAATCTTCCGCTATTCTCCATTCTCAGTTCTACGTTCTCAATTCATTAATATTTAGGGACGCTCGGATCAACTTCGTCCGACCAGGCGGTAATGCCGCCTTTGAGATTGTAGAGTTCTCCTTTGTATCCGGCTTGTTTTAAGGCTTCGATTGCGCGGCTGCTTCTGCCGCCGCCATGACAATGCAAAACAGCCGGGCGCGACGAATCAAGCTCGTTCATCCGTTTAAGGATTTCTCCGCTCGGAATCAATTTGCTGTCCGGGATTTTGGCGAAATCGCGCTCGTTCTGTTCGCGCACGTCAATAATCTGCACTTCTTCGCCCGCGTCAATTTTTTGTTTTAATTCGGTTGCTATTATCTCTTGCATTTACTTTTTCCAAAACTTGATTTATAAAAATAGTGGCTTGAAATCTTACAAGCCGCTCACGTACTTTTCAAATCCGCGAAAATTTTTTCACCTTCCTTGTTAGATTCGGCACGGCTAGCGGCTTTTAGTCGGCGTGAAGACAATGCTTTTGAAAAATCAGAAATCCGAAGAAATCTCTCAAGCGGAAATCGTCCGCCGCGAAGATTTGCTGCGCGCGACGTTTAAGCGTGACGGGCGCAAGCTGATGATGGCGATTTTGGCTTTTACGCAAAATCGCGCCGCAGCCGAAGACGTTTTTCAAGAAACTTTTCTGCAAGCCGTGAAACGCGCCGAACGCTACAATCCGGCGGATTCGGCTTTGCCGTGGCTCAAACAAGTCGCTTTCAACATAGTGCGTCACAAGCGGCGCAAAGAATCAACCGAACGGAAATACATTTTGCCAGCCGCCGAAGCCGCGCCCGATTTTTCTCTCGATGACGATTTATCGGAAGTCGCGCTGTTTGATTTGTTGAGCAAAAACGCCGCGATTGCCGAGGAGCGCGCGGCGGAACGAGCCGAATCGGTCATTGCAGTTTTAACCCGCGAAGAACGAGAAATGCTGGAGATGCGTTTTGTTGACAGATTGAGCGGCGAACAGACGGCGGCGCGTTTCGGCATCAGCCGCGAGTCGCTCGATATGCGCGTCTATCGCGCCAAAAACAAACTGCGAAAAGCCTTGTTTTCCGACGCGAATAAATAAGAAAAAATGAAAAATCCGAATTACAACAAAGAAGTTAAAAGACGCGAGCGACTTCTGGAGCTTTACGTCGAAGGTTTCGACGAGCGCAACGACGCGAAAATCGCCTTCGTTCTCGCCGCCGCGCTTGACGACGCGGAGCTTGATCGCAAGCTCGATGAAATCAATTCGGCGTTTGTCGAAGAAATCGGACTTTCCGAATTCGGCGAATTGCCCGCCGCCGTGCGCGAACTTGCCCGCGAGCATTTGCCGAGCGCGTTTGCCGCCGAAGAAGAACAGCCGCCGCGCGCGCTGACCGTCGGCGACGTAGCGAAACAGTTGGAAATCAATCAAAACGTTCCGCGCGCCGATGCCGAAATCAATCGCGCTTTGCTCGAAAATCGAACTCTTTTGCCGAAAACGATGAGCTTTGAGGAAATCAAGCGTCTGGCGAACGAATTGAAAATCGCCGCGAGCAATCTTTTCTGGCGCAAATTTCACGGCGCGGCGATGACGTTGAGAGCCGCGCGTAGCGAGGAAATGGCGCTTTTCGCCGCCCGCCAAAAACGTCTCAAAAAACAACGCGGAGAAAAAGATGATAAACGAGGAAACGAAACAAAAAATCAATAAAACCGTCCGCGCCGCCTTTGCCCGCGCCGGTTTTGATTATGACTCGTGGCAGCCGGAAATTGTGCCACTGTTTGAAATCATCGGCAATTATTCGCTGTTTGTGACCGAGCTTGGCGGCGAAGAAAAATTAACGGCGCGACGAGCAATTGCCGCCGTCGGACAAAAATCGGCGAGTTCGCCGGTTGATAATGACAAACTTTCCGGTTTTCTTTACGCCGCGCAGTTCGAGGACGTTTTGGACGGCTGGATTTTTACGGAAAAAAGCGAGCCGACCGCGCGCCGACGTTTTTCCGCCGCCCACGAGTTCGGACATTATTTGTACCATTTTCTGCCGCGTTCGGAAGCGCACCCCGGCGAAAATCTGATTTTCACCGAAAGCGTTTCGTTTGAAACCAATGAAGCGGACGAGAAACGCAAGGAATCAATTATTTACGTCAACGACAAACAAATCGGCGGCGCGACCAAATTTGAAATGGAAGAAGAAGCCGATCAATTCGCCGCCGATTTGTTGATGCCCGCCAATGCTTGTCTCAATGCGGCGGAGATTTACGGCAGAAAATTCGGCGCAAAAGCGGTTGTGGCGCGGCGAATGGCGACCGAGTTTTTAGTCAGTTTCGAGGCAATGCGCCGCCGTCTGACGGATTTGGGATTTTATCGAGCAACGGAGATTTAAGGAGCGAGAATGTCAGGTTTGAGCTTTATCAAAAATTATGATGGTCGTCGCGTGACGAGCGAGTTTACGTGGAACGCGCTGCCGGACGGCGAAGCCGATGATGGAAACGGCAGCGACGACGATACTGAAAACCGCGTTTTGCTCGATATCGAAATGGAGGCTGACGATTGGCGGTCTATCAATCCGCAGCTTCCCGCCGCGTGGCGGGCGAGCGATTGGGCGGCGCGTCCCGTCAGGTTCGTTGACGGCAAAGACGCCGGTCAAACAATCGCGTGGGTGCGAAATCCGCAAGGCTTTCCGGTTTCGATGCGGCTGGCGGAAATCGGCGGCGTCGCGATGCGCGCCATCGAAGGTGAATTGCGGCGCGAATTTGCAATGCAGGAGCGCGTTTTGACGATGGACACGAGCGGCTTTCCGTGGGAGGAAATCGAAAATTTCGCCATCGCGCTTTCCGAGTTCAATCTGCGTCTGCTGCCGACGACGCCGGTTCCGGCTGATTTGGAATTGAGCTTTGATCGCGTCGAGCGCGTTCGCCGTTTCGCGCAAAATCGCTCCAGACAGGAGATGAGCGTTTTAGAGGAATTCGTCATCGCGCAGGACAACCGCGTTCCGACGATTGTTGACGGCATTTTGAAAGACCACGAGGGTGGTTTTGACGCGGCGGAATCGCCTGTTTTCGGCGTTGTCAAAACGCATCGGCGAACATATCTGCACGCGCTCGGACATCAGGTTTTGTTCGATCTTGCCGAAGGCGAGCGGACGCCCGCGTTCAGCTTCGAGTACGACACTTCGCAGCGCACCGAGCGCGGCGCGACCAGCCGTTTGCCGATTGTCGCGTGGTTTGTCCGGCTGTGCGGCAAAGACGTGATGCCGAATTTCGGGCTGGTTCGCGTCGAAGTTTCGCAGCTTTGGTTTAAAAATCAGGGTTATCTAAGCGCGGCAGGAGAAATTACCGGAACGGGCAGGGATTTTGTCAATCAACTGACGCGGACGATTCACGAATATCGCTGTCGGCGAAGCAATTATCGGCGCGCGGCGATTTCGATTGAACCGATTGTCCGCGCCGAAGATTCGCTCGGCGCGCTCTTTTGCCCGCCGGAAATCTTAAAAAGCAAGTTTTACCGAATGACCGGATTGTAAGAAAGGAGGAAACGAAAATGAAAGACGGAAGCGCGGGATTTTTTCAAAACGCGGAAAACGATAATCAAACGAAAACCGAAGTCAGCCAGGATTCAAGCAATACAGGTGCAGCAGAAACGGTCGGGCGCGTCGCGGCTCCTTTCGGGATGGAAGCGACCTCGAAAGAATTTCATTTTTGGGTTAAACGCGGGCAATTAATGGAAGAAAATCAGATCGTTTACACCGAAAGCGAAATCGGCGCCGAGTGCGTCAGATTTTACGGCGTGATTGATCTGCTTAAACGCAGCAGCCGCAAACCGACTTTAAGCGAAGAATTCGACACTTTTGACGGCGACGTTGAGTTTGAGCCGCCATTCAAAACCGACGGAATAACTTCGGCGCGCGTTCAGATTCTCGCCGCCGACCCGGAATTCGATTTGCCGCCGATTGAGCAAAGCCTGGTCAAATTGGGCGGCGAAACCGAGGCGCGGATTGCCTACGGATTTGACGACGACGGCGGAAAACGTCGCTGGATGCCAATCGGTTTATTGAAAAACGGTCGAAACAGCTTCGCCGGAAACGGTTTGATTGATCTCGATTATCTTTTGGGCGAAAACGGCGGGCATTTGAACGTCAACGGAATGGCAGGCGTCGGAACTAAAACGACGTTTCTGTTGACCGTGATCAAATCTCTGCTCAAACAAGCCGCCGAATCGCGCAAAATAGGCAAGCCTTTGTTTGTCGTACCGATCATTCTGAACGTCAAAGGCGAAGATTTGATGTGGCTCGACAGAAAAAACAGTCGCTTCAAATCGGAGCACGAAGCCGAATGGCGCAGGCTTGAGATCGCGCCCGAACCGTTTGCGGACGCCGAATTTTACACCGCCAAAGATTTGCCGGTTCACGGCTGTCATTCCGAAGAATATTCGTGGTCTTTTCACGACGTTTTGAAGGAAGAATCGCTGCTTTACATTTTTTCCGAAGACGACGATCTGAAAGTAAATATGGTCAGTCTGATTCGGGATTTGATTGACCGCTGGCTCGATAACCAAGGAAACATAAAACCCGAAGCGCCGAAAAACTGGCGCGAATTGCTCGCCTGGATCGGCACCGACGCCAACCGGCAGGGAAGTTTTTACGGCGCGGGAACCTGGCGCGCGATTTACAGCCGTTTATGGAAAATTCTGGACGAAGGCAAAAGCATTTTTCCGAAAGATGAAACGAATGGCAAACCTTTGAAAATCACGCGAAACGAAACCGCGCCGCCGCAGGTCATAGATATTTCGCAATTGTCTTATTCGCTCCAAAGATTCGTCGTCGGCTCGATTTTGAAACAAGCCGTGCGGGCGCGGAAATCTTCCGATGCGATTCCGAATCTGCGTTACGCGATTATGCTCGACGAGCTGAATCGTTTTGCACCGCGCGGAGCGAAAGACGAGTTGACGCAGTTGCTCGAACAAGTGGCGACGGAAATGCGAAGTCAGGGCGTAATTCTTCTCGGCGCACAACAGATGGCTTCGCAAGTGTCGAACAAAGTCGTCGAAATGGCTTCGATTCGCGCGCTCGGCAGAACCGGATCGGCTGAATTGACCGATAAAATTTGGTCGGTTTTGGAAAAATCAATCAAAGAAAAAGCCGCGAAACTAACCAACGCCGAAAAACTCGTCTGGCAGCCGACTTTTCGCCAGCCGATGCTCGTCAAGATGCCTATGAATCCGTGGGCTGACAAACGCGACAATGTTCTAAACGACCGTACCGAGGAAGAGTTAAAAGAAGGAATATGAAAATAATTCACACATCCGATTGGCATTTAGGCGGAAGCTGGAACGGCATTGATCGCACCGATGAGCTTTTCGCGCAAGTTGACTGCGTTTTCAAATCCGTTCGCGAACAAAAAGCCGACGTTTTGCTGGTTGCCGGAGACATCTTTGAAAGGGTTTCGCGCGACAAGCTTCATCAAATCAGCAAAAGACTCGCCGAAAAACTAAAAGAATTGACAGCGGATGGAAATTGTCACGCGGTTTTGGTTCCGGGCAATCACGATTTGCGCGATCATTTCGCCGTAATGAAAACCTTTCTCGAACTTGAAAGCGGAAAAGCCGAGCGCATTCATATTATCGAAGGCTACGAGAAGTTCGAGATTAACGGCGTGCAGTTTATCTGCCTGCCGTATCCAGACCCGGAAAGATTGGAAGCGTTCGGCAAATTTCGTTCTGCGGAAAAAATCGGCAAAGCCGAACGCAACAAAAGTTTGAGCGACGATCTGGCGCAATTTGTCGGCTCGGTCGCCAAAAAGATTGATCCGACAAAACCAGCCGTTTTTGTTACGCATTTGCAGATTATCGGCGTTAATTATTCGGGAACGCCGAAAGAAGCCAGCTATAACGAAGACATTTCGCTCGCCTCGAATTGTCTGCCGCAAAATGTTGCTTACATCGCGCTCGGTCATATTCACAAATGCCAGCAAATCGAAAAATCCGCCGTGCCGTGCTGGTACAGCGGCGGTTTCGACCGGATGGATTTTGGCGAAAGAGAGGATGGAAAATTTGTTTTGCTGGTTGAGATTGACGAGCAGACAAAACAAGCGACAGTGGAAAAAATTGCGGTTGACTGCAATCGTTTTGACGACATTACTATTTCTTCGGAGGAACTCGAAGAATTTGCCGCCAAATATGAAAACCGCGAGAAAACGTACGGCAATCTGAATTTGAGATACACGGCGGACGACGACACTGTTTTGCTGACCCGTCGGGCGCAGGAGCTTTTTCCGCGTTTTCGCCGCAATTTTGTGCGTGAAGACGCCCAACTTGTCGAGATCACCGAGTTTGAAAATCCTTATAACCCGAAAGAAACCGTGCATCAGTTTCTGGAAAAGCAATTCGGCGACGATAAAGATTTTGCGGAACTTATCAAACGTGCGGATGAATTGATTTTGGAGGTGGAAAATGCTTTTGAAAAAAATTAGAACGAAAGGCTTTCTCGGACATTTGACCGGCGAAGCGGAAAACGATTTTGTCGAGCTGGATTTTGCCGACAAAAATCTCTGGCTGATTCAGGGCGGAAACGGTGCTGGCAAAAGCACTTTGTTCGACGCGATCACGATGGCTTTTTTCAAACAGCATCGTGGCGGCGCGTCGAATTTTGCAAGTCTTGTCCACGATAAAGCTGATAGAGCGGAAATTTTTGTCGAATTCGCATTTCACGGAAACGATTATCGAATTGCGGTTGATATGCCGAAAAAATCAACTGTCGCCCGCCGTTTGCAATTTTGGAACGGTGCGGATTGGACGACGAAAAATGATGATGTTGACGATTGGGTTGGCAAAAATCTGAAAATGTCTTATGAAACCTTCGTTTCATCGGTTTTGCTGCGGCAGGGCGAAGCCGATAAATTTATTACCGCCAAACCGACCCCGCGCCGCGAGATTTTTCTTGAGCTTTTACAGCTTGCGTTTTACAAAAAATTGACGGAACGCGCAAAATCTCGCCAAAAATGCGTTGGCGACAGGCTCAAAGAAATTAAGCAAAACCTGGAAGGTTTGGAAAATCCGTCCGCGACGGAAATCAAAAATCAGGAAAATCAAGTTAAGCAGCTTTTTAAAGAGTTGGAAAATCTTGAAAAGGAAAAATCCGTCAAGCAAAGGGAATTCGATGACGCAAAGCGAGCGCAAAAATTAAAGCAGGAAATTGAAGAAATCGAAGCGCAGCAAAAACGCGATGCCAAGATTTTTGAAAATGCCTCGCAGGTTGAAGAAAAATATCGTTATTTTGCCGAGCTAAAGGAAAATTTGCTGCGAATTGAAACCGTCTGGCGCGAGAAAAACGAAATCGCGCAAATCGCGCTAAATCTTCAAGAGAACGAGCGAAAAATCAATGAATTAAACGAAGAACTCAAAACCGTTACTGAAAATTTGACTAAAAATCTGTCCGCGCAGGGAAAGGCAAAAAGCGGATTGCTCGAACTTGAAAACCAATTGAATTCGGCAAAAGCGAGGCACGAAGAAACCAAACAAAAACTTGACGAGATTTTGCGCATTGAAAATCTCGAAAGCCGAATCGGACAGGCAGACGAAGATTTGCAAAAAGCTCGTAAAAGCATTGCCGAAGCGAATCAAAAATTTGCCGGACTTGAAGGACAAATTAACGAAAGAACAGCGGAAAAAGACGCAATCGAAATCCTGCTTAAAAAATCCGAAAACGATTTTTACGTCTGGTCGGACAGATTGGAAAATCGCCGGAAAGTTGTTGATAAAGACGAATGTCCGGCTTGCGGGAATGAATTAAAGAGTGTGGAAGCGCGCCGAAAATTAATTGCCGAGTTTGAGGAAGCCGAGCGAAAAGTTGATGAATTAGGGCAAAGTAAAGCTGATTTGAACCAAAAATTTTCCGAAGTGAAAAAACAACTTTCCGTAATTGTCGAAGAACGTGAAATCGAAAACAAAAAACGTCAAGCGCTTTTGCAGACGGAAACCGAATTCAAAACAAAAATCGAAACCTGGCAATCGCAATTAACCGTTTCATACACAACCGGCGAGCGCGAAACGATTCAAATCGAAATTGCCGAAATGCAAAACCGAATTGCAGATTTTAACAGCCGATTTAAAACGGCAAAAGAAAATTCGGAAGACATCTTGAAAATTGTCGGAAATTTGGAAAAATCAAAAGCTCGAATCGAAGCTGATTTGAAAAACTCTCAGGAAAATTTGAAAGCGCTTCAAGAGCGAAATCAAAAGGTCAAAACCAATTTAACCGAAGCTGAAAATCAAATTTCCGGCAATTGGCGAAATCACGCGGCACTCGAAGACGAAACGGAATTGCAAAATCTGCGTAATGAAAAAGTTGATTTGCGGAATATTGAAGACGAATACAAAAGTTTGAGCGAGGCGCGAAAACGTCAATTGATTTTCCAAACACAAATTGAAACCCTATCAACGAAGCTCAAAGAAATTCCTGAAAATCATCGGCGCGAAGTTTCGCAGGTTGAAATGGAATTTAACGAGATTGTCGAAAGAACCGGCATCGTTAAATTGAAATGTAACGATGCCGACAATCTTTGCCGCCAAATGACGGAAGATAAAAAGCGTTATGATGAAAAAAGCGTTGAATTGAAATCCGTAAAAGAGGATTTTGAGATTTGGAAAAAACTCGTCAAAGCGTTTGGCAAAGACGGTCTGGAAACGAAAGTCGTGCGTGACGCGCAGCTAAAAATCAGCGAGAATGCCAATAAAACCTTAAAGGCTTTGAGCAATGGAAATTTTCAACTTGAGCTGGAGGACAGCGGGAAGGAAATGAAAATTTTCGTCCGCGATTTTTCGACCGGCGAGCAGCGCCAAATCGAATATTTCAGTGGCGGCGAAAAATTTTTAACGGCGGTCAGTTTAGCTGTCGCCATCGGTCAATCGGCAAGCGGACAAAACATCGCCAATACGTTGATAATTGACGAAGGTTTCGGCGCGCTCGACGACAAAAATCGCGGTTTAATGGTCGGCGAATTAACGCGCTTGAGCGGCATTTTGCACAATGGCAGAGTCATCATCGTTTCGCATCAGGATGATGTCCAAGAAAATTTTGCAAATCGTTTTCATCTGGACAAAAACGGCGAAGGTTTTATCAAAGTGCAATTGGCAAGCTAAAGTTATTCAAAAAAGAAAAGCCTGTGTTTGGATAAAACAACGTTTGCGCGTTTTTTGAGATGAATTTCTTGAGTCGCAGCTCAAAAACGCGCGGAAAATCAGATTTCAGTTTTGATTTTTAGTCTCGTTTCGGTTTCCAAAATGGTTTGCGTTGTTTGGATCACCGTATCGGGATTGAGCGAAATCGAATTAATCCCGCGTTCGACGAGAAATTCGGCAAATTCGGGATAATCCGAAGGCGCTTGTCCGCAGATGCCGATTTTTTTACCGTTGCGTTTAGCAGCGTCAATCGCCATTGCGACCATTTTTTCGACCGCGCCGTTGCGCTCGTCAAACAGGTGCGCGACCATTTCCGAATCTCTGTCCAAACCCAAAGCAAGCTGCGTCAAATCGTTTGAGCCGATTGAATAGCCGTCGAAAACCTGCAAAAACTCGTCGGCGAAAACCACGTTCGCAGGCAGCTCGCACATCGCATAAATCTCCAAATCGTTTTCGCCTTGTTTGAGACCGTGTTCCGCCATACATTGAATAACTTTTTCGGCTTCTTCGACTGTTCGGACAAACGGAATCATCGCTTTGACGTTCGTCAAACCCATATCTTCGCGGACGCGGTGCAAGGCGAGACATTCTAATCTGAAACCGGCTTTGTAGCGGTCGTCGTAATAGCGGGACGCGCCGCGAAAGCCGAGCATCGGATTTTCTTCGTGCGGCTCAAACTCTTTTCCGCCGATCAAACGCGCGTATTCGTTTGATTTAAAATCCGACATTCGCACGATGACGGGTTTCGGATAAAAAGCGGCGGCGATTCGCCCGACGCCTTCGGCTAATTTTCTGACAAAAAAGTCTTTCGGATCTTCTTCGCCGATGCGCGAAGCGATTTCCTCAATCGTTTCTCGTCGTTTGAGATTGGGGTAATTTACGAGCGCCATCGGGTGAACGCCGATGTGGTTGTTAATGATAAATTCGAGACGCGCCAAGCCTACTCCGTCGTTTGGCAATTGCGCGACCGAAAAAGCGTGATCGGGATCGCCGACGTTCATCATCACCTGCGTTTGCGGTCGCGTTTCATTGTCAATCACGTGGCGGTCAACCGTGAAATCAATCGTGCCGTAATAAATGTTGCCCTGCGCTCCCTCGGCGCACGAAACCGTTACGTCCACACCTGATTTCAAAATTTCAGTCGCGTTTCCGGTGCCGACGATACACGGCAAACCCAACTCCCGGCTGATAATCGCGCTGTGACAAGTGCGCCCGCCGCGTTCGGTGACAATCGCCGATGCGCGTTTCATAATCGGCTCCCAAGCCGGATCGGTCATCGAAGTGACGAGAATATCGCCCGCTTTGAAAGTCGTTAATTTGTTCGGATCGAGAAGGACGTGAACTTTTCCGTGCGATATTTTTTCGCCGACAGCTACGCCCGTCACAAGCGGCGTACCGTGAATTCCGGTTAAGCGGTAACTTTCGATGTAATTTTCCTTGTTCTGCGCGTGAACGGTTTCCGGTCGCGCCTGCAAAATAAAAAGCTCGCCCGTAATTCCGTCCTTCGCCCATTCGATGTCCATCGGCTGTAGAAAACCGGCGCGTTTTGAATAATGATCTTCGATCTGCGAAGCCCAGGTTGCGAGCTGCAAAACTTCATAACCGGCGAGACAAAAGCGTTTGCGCTGCGTTTCGACGACCGGGCGCACTTCCGTTCCCGTGCCTTCATCGGCGAAAACCATTTTGACTTCTTTAACGCCAAGCTTTCTGGTCACAATCGGGCGAAAGCCTTGTTTCAAAGTCGGTTTAAAAACAATCCATTCGTCGGGAGTCGCCATTCCCTGAACGACGGCTTCACCCAAACCCCACGCCCCGTTTATTACAACGACATCGCGGAAACCCGATTCGGTGTCGAGCGTAAACATTACGCCGGAACAAGCAATATCGGAACGCACCATCGGCTGGACGCCGATTGACAGCGCCACATCGAAATGATCGAAATCTTTGTTTTGACGATAAGAAATCGCGCGGTCAGTCCAGAGCGACGCAAAACATTGACGACAGGCTTCCAGCAGACGCTGTTCGCCGCGCACGTTTAAAATCGTGTCCTGCTGCCCGGCAAACGAAGCGTCGGGCAAATCTTCCGCCGTCGCCGACGAGCGCACTGCAACTTCGCAGTTTTTCCTTCCCGAACGCTCGCACAAACGCTCGTAAGCGTCCAACAGCGCTGTTTCCAATTCCGGCGAAAACGGCGTTTCGAGCATCAAACGTCTGGCTTCCGCGCCGACGCGCGCCAGTTCTTCGAGATTTTCGACATCCAGATTTTTCAACAGCTTTTGCAGGCGTTTGCGTACGCCGCCGGTTTCGAGCAGCAGATTGTAGGCATGACTCGTCGTCGAAAAACCATCAACAGCGCGGACGCCCTGCGTCGTCAGCTCGCGGAAAAGCTCGCCCAAAGACGCGCATTTGCCGCCGACAAGCGCCAAATCATCCGCGCCGACTTCCGATAAATCAAGCACGAGCGCGTCCGCCCGCTTTGAATTGTCGTTTAACTTTTCAGCGACGGTTTCAGCCGTTTTTGTCGAATCCAAATTCATAAATTTATTTGTTAAATTGCCTTCGGTTATAACTTCTATCATCCGATATTGTCCAGACTTTTTATTTTAAACAACATCATAGCGTTTCAATTTGCGGTAAAGCGTGGATAAATCAATGCCTAAAATGTTGGCGGCTTCGGTTTTGTCTTGATTGACGGAATTTAAAATCTCGAAAATATAACGCCGTTCGATTTCTTCGAGCGTCGGGCGAAACGATTCGGTGTCGCGAACCGGCAGAGCGTGGGCGGCTGAGTTTTTGATTCGCGGCGGCAGGCTTGCCGCGTCAATTTCATCGCCGCTCAACGTGAAAGCGCGTTCGACGGCGTTTTCAAGCTCGCGGACGTTGCCGGGAAAATTGTAGCTGACGAGCGCCGCCATCGCGTCCGAAGCGATTGATTTTTCCGGCGCATTTTGCAAGCGGGCGATTTTTTTAATGAAGTGTCGGACGAGCAGCGGAATGTCCTCGCGTCTCTCACGAAGCGGTGGCAGCCAGATTTCAATTACATTCAATCGGTAGAACAAATCTTCTCGAAAAACTCCAGTTTCTACCGCTTTTTCCAAATCGCGGTTAGTAGCGGCGATAATCCGCGCATCGAATTTGACTGCTGCGCTCGAACCGACAGGTGTTACTTCGTGTTCTTGAAGCGCGCGAAGCAATCTGACCTGCATTGCCTGTGAAATCTCGCCGATCTCGTCCAGAAAAACCGTGCCGTTTTCGGCGGAACGAAACAAGCCTTTTTTGTCGGCGACAGCGCCGGTAAACGCGCCTTTTGTGTGTCCGAACAACTCGCTTTCGAGCAGAGATTCGGGCAAAGCGCCGCAGTTGACTGCGAGAAAAGGTTTTGCAGCGCGCAAACTGTGATGATGAATCGCGCGGGCGATTAGCTCTTTGCCCGTGCCGGATTCGCCTTGAATCAAAATGCTGGTGTTTGTTGCGGCGACTTTTTCAACGAGTCGGAAAACGCTTTGCAGAGATTCAGAAGTGCCTATGATTTCCGCGAAACTGTATTTTTTATCAAGCTCGCGCCGCAAAGCGCGGTTTTCGCTGAAAAGCTCGTGCTGGCGCAGAGCGTTTTTGACGGTTTGGAGCAAATCTTCGTTGACGAACGGTTTTGTGATGTAATCGTAAGCGCCTTTTCTGAGAGCGGCGATTGCCGAATCAACCGAGGAAAACGCGGTCATAATAATCACGAGAGCTTCCGAGTCAACGGCTTTGATTTGGTCGAGAAGCGCCAGCCCGTCCATTCCAGCCATCCGAATATCCGTCAGCGTAACGGCAATTGCGTTGGTCGTAAAAATTTCAAGCGCGGCTTCGGCGCTGTCCGCTGTAGCGACCGAATAACCGGCGTCTTCGAGCAGACGGCGCAAGATCGAGCGTAAGATTTCTTCGTCTTCGACAATTAAAACAAGCGGGCGCGCACTGTTCATAAAATTTCAGTGTGTTATGTTAAACTCTTTCGTTTCCTGACGGAGTTTGCTTTCACAGGGGCGAACTCCGTTTATGAATTTAGACGAAAAGACGCGAGTTTGAAAATGATGTTGGAAAATAAATTCGGAGCCGTTTTCGGCGTCGCAAACAGACGCTCGATTGCGTGGGCGTGCGCCCAGGCGTGCGCAGAAAATGGCGCGCGTTTGGCGTTTAATTATCAGGGCGAGCGTTTGAAAGAAAACGTCGAAAAATTAACCGCCGATATGCCCGACACGATTATCGCGCCCTGCGACGTAACGAACGACGAAGAAGTTGCGGCGTTTTTTGAGAAAATCAAAAACGAATTCGGCAGGCTCGATTTTCTAATTCACTCAATCGCTTTCGCGCCGCGCGAAGCTCTCGAAGGCGAGTTTGCCGCGACCAGCCGCGAAGCGTTTTTAAAAGCGATGGAAATCAGCGCGTTTTCTCTGCCGCAGCT
>DASWLV010000122.1:0-6521 GCA_036400075.1 Pyrinomonadaceae bacterium | reverse complement strand
TTTAAAACCGTTGCCGGTTTGCGCGAGCAGATCGAATTCCTGAACGGTGTCGTCAAGACCGCCGGTTCCGCGAACAATCGGAATTGTGCCGTAACGCAAACTGTACATTTGATTCAAACCGCACGGCTCGAATTTCGACGGCATCAGAAACATATCCGAACCCGCCTCGATTTTATGCGCGAGCGGTTCGTTATAGCCTTTGAAAACGCCGACCTGACGCGGCGCGAAATCTCTTAAAGCCTGCAAAAAG
Organism: Pyrinomonadaceae bacterium; assembly: GCA_036400075.1. Lineage (GTDB taxonomy): Bacteria > Acidobacteriota > Blastocatellia > Pyrinomonadales > Pyrinomonadaceae > JALZCH01. The sequence goes on along the minus strand of DASWLV010000122.1, from coordinate 6,271 downwards.
TTTTCGTATTCCGACGACCCCGAACCGAGCGCGACGAAATAACAGCCGCTCATCACTATTTCAAAGGCAACGGATTGCAGCAATTCGACGCCTTTTTGCGGCGTCAGGCGCGAAACCCAGCCGAAAACCGGGCGTTCCAAATCAACGTACAAACCGAAATGTCTGAGCAAATCTTCTTTGCATTTGCGTTTGCCCGTTAAATCTTCGGGCGAATAATTCGCGGCGATGTTTTTGTCGCCAGCCGGATTCCATTCTTCGTAATCAATTCCGTTCGTGATTCCGATGTAACGATTGCTGCGTTCCCTTAATAACCAATCAAGCCCGTTTCCAAGCTCCGCGCCCATCGTCTCGCGGGCGTAACCGCGCGAAACTGTGGAAAGCCAATCGGAACAAGTCAATCCGGCTTTCATCGCATTTGCCGCGCCGTTTGCCAGAAAAGCGTTTCGCTGCCAATCTTCGTTGTAACCTAATTTCCCCAGCTCTTCTTCGCCGAAAACGCCTTGATACGCGAGATTGTGAATCGAAAAAACGGTTTTGACGTTTCTGAAAAATCCGTCCCAACGCCGTTTGTCGGCAATTTCGACCGCCGCAAAACCCGTATGCCAATCGTTTAAATGAATAATGTCGGGCGGCGCGCCGATTCTTTTCAGCAGCGCGAGCGCGGCTTTCGAGAAAAATGCGTAACGCAGATAATCTTCCCGAAAACCGTAAATCGAATCGCGCTGGAAAAATTCGGGCGCGTCAATCAAAAACGCAGGAACGCCGCCGCGCTCGCTGAAAAACGCGCCGCAGCGGTATTGCTGTCCGCGCCAATCAACCGTCAAATCACCAATCGGGCGGCTTTCGAGCAAATCCGGTTTGGTTTGCTGCTGATAAAACGGCGTAATTAAAACCGAATCCGCGCCCTGTTTTGTTAAAAATTTCGGCAGCGCGCCGGCAACATCACCCAGCCCGCCGGTTTTTGAATATGGAACTGCTTCGGAAGCTAAAACGGCAACTCGCATCATTTATTAATTTGCAAACTCGATAACTTGTCTGGACGAAGCCGTCGGAATCATTTTTCCGCGCGTTTCGGGATACGAAAACATATTGGCGATAACGACGAAATCACCGTATTCTTTCCAATCTTTCGGCACGGCTTTGGATTTAAGAGTGATAAAATTAGTTCCCTTTTTGATTTTCTTGCTCGTCGTCATTCGATAAATGCTGGATTTCTCGCTGTTAAAACCAATCATCACGGTCGCCGCTTCGCCGCTTTCGACAGTATATTCAATTTCAATCGTAAACTCGTTTTCAACTCCGTCAACAACCGGCGCGCTCGCGGTGACATTGACAATCCTGATTTTATCTTTGCTTTCCTGTTTCGCCCGGCTCGCGTCCTGCGCCGTCGAAATCGTCAATAAGCCTTGAAACAGCAATATGAGTCCGAAAATTTGAAAAACTCGTTTCATTTCATTTCCTCCTCCGAGATGCAATTTCTAATTTAACCGATTTTATTTGAATTTTTCGCAAAAAAATCAGTTGGCTGAAAATATTTTACCTAAGAAAATACAAGACTAATTCAAAAGTTTAAACGAAAAGAAAAAAAACTTTTTTTTTGTTGGGCGGTTTTGTGTTTTTTTTTCGCCTTATTAGGTGAGAGAGAATTTTGACGTTGAGGAGTTTTCCGAAACCGCAAACAAAAATGATTTTTTCAAAATTCTTTCAAGTAAAAAACTGAAACAAAATTTTAAACAAAATCGAAGGAGATAAAAAAATGGAAAGAATGATTGTTAAGCACATTACGGGATCGAAAGCTAATCAAGTAGAAGAATTCGCACTGCGTTACCACAATGAATTGACGTTCGGGCGCGACCCGTCTGCAATGGTCAAATACGATCCCGACCGCGACGATTTAGTCGGACGCGAACACGCTCGCATCACGCGCGACCCTAACGACCCTGAAGGATTCATCATTAACGATATGGGCAGCCGAAACGGAACTTTCGTCAACAAACAGCGCATTATCGGTCTGGCAAGATTGCAGCCCGGCGACACGGTTCAATTCGGACAGGGCGGACCTGAATTTCAATTCGATGTCGAGCCGCGTCCGAGCGGAGCGATCAAAGCGACGCGCGTCGCCGAACTAGTTAATCCCGCTCCCGCTGCTCCGGCAACCCGCGTGATGAGCGCAGGAACGGGCGCGGCAGTTGCCGATAATTCAGCCGCTCCGACCGGCGCAAACGCCAAAACTTCGGTCGGCAAAGCCACGGTCGAGCGGATGATCAGCCACAATGTCACCGAAACCAAAAAACAGCAGGGACGCAAATTCGCCGTCATCGGCGGCGCGGCAGCCCTTGCGTTGCTGCTGCTGTTCGGCGCGGTTATCGGCGGAACTTACTGGTACAGCTCCAACAAACAAGCGGCGATGCAGGCGCAGCTCGCGCAGCAAGAGGAAGAAATCAAACGAAAAGCTGAGGAAGCAAAGCGAGAAGCCGAGCAAAGAGTTGCCGACCTCGATTCCCGACTTGTTGCGGAAAAAAACACCATGCCGAAAGTCGCCGCCGAGGTTGCCGATAAAAATCACAAAGCGGTGGTTCAAATCCAGGCGATATGGAAGCTGATGGATACGGCTAATCAAACTCAAGCCTATCATTTACATCTTCCGCAAGTGCTTGCTTTTAAGATTGCCACGAGAGACGCCACGCTGAAAGGAATGATCGTCGGTCCGTCAATTCCGGTTTACGTTCAAACGCTGAACGGTCAATCGTATGAGCCGGTTCTGGTCGCCGACAAAGGAGCTTACAACATCAACCGCCCGATTGGCGCGAATGTTTTCGGTTCGGGATTTGTCGTCAGCGAGGACGGGTTTATTTTAACCAACCGTCACGTCGCCGCCGGTTGGAAGTCCGCTTATCAGTTTCCGGGGGAAACCGCTCCGGGAATCGTTTTATCGCCCGATTACAGCACGATTGTGGCTGCCGGCGTTCAGCCCCCGCGCAATTGGGTGCCCGCAAACAGCCTCGGAAACGGCGGCGTGCTCGGAGCTTTGGGCATTCGCGTTAAAAAGCCTGCCGATTATACGGGCGATAATTTCGGGCTAAAAGTCATTCTTTCCGGCAGAGACAGAGAAATCGAAGGGCGTCTGGTCGAGCCGTCCGATACGCACGACGTTGCGCTGATCCGAATTGACCGAATGGGGGGAATGACGAAAGTCGAAATCAACGATAACTACGACTCGCTCAAAAAAGGCGAAGAGGTCGTCGTGATGGGTTACCCGGCAATGACCGCGCCGCAGTACGGAATCGTGCCGTCGCAGGATATGTTCAACCCGACAACGCAGCTCAAAGAAATTGCCAATCCGACCGTCACGCCGACCTGGGTCAGCAATATTATCCGAGGCACAAAACAAGAGGACGGAACTCAGGTTGTCAGCCCAATCGTCGGCGACGTGCTTCAACTCGCGACCGGCTCGACCGGATCGGGCAATTCCGGCGGACCTGTTTTCGATATGCAAGGTCGCGTCATCGGCATCTTCTTCGCGGGCAGCGTTAATAACGACATTCGATACGCCGTTCCGATTCGCTACGGCAAAAAATTGTTCGAGTAACGAATGACGGAAAAATGACGAGTGCGAAATGGTGAATGCGAAATGATGAATGATGAATAAAAGACGAACAGCCTTTAATTCACCATTCATCATTTCTAATCCTGATTTAAAGAGATGAACAGGCAACTACAAAACGGCGAAAGAATTGGCGATTACTCGATTCAAGGTTTTATCGGAGCGGGCGGAATGGGCGAAGTTTATTACGCCGTTCACGAAAAACTGAATCGCCCGGCGGCAATTAAAATCCTGACCGGAATGTCCAGTTTGAATCAGTCTTTTAAAACCCGGTTCTTTAACGAAGCCCGCCTGCAGGCGAGCCTTCAACATCTGAATATTGCCGCTCTTTACGATTTTCAGGAACGCGGCGACCGGCTCTTTATATTTATGGAATACGTGGACGGCGAGTGTCTTGAAAACTTGATCGAGCGCCGCGTTTTCTCGGTCGAAGACAGCCTGCGAGTTTTCGCCGAAATTTGCCAGGCGGTCGCCTACATTCACCAAAACGGAATCGTTCACCGCGATATAAAAGCGCTCAACATTAAACTGACTGCGAGCGGAACGGCGAAGCTGCTCGATTTCGGAATCGCCAAAGACGCTTACAGCCACAATTTGACACATACGGGAAAAATAATCGGGACGCCGCATTATCTCGCGCCCGAACAGCTCGAAGGCGCGCCCGCTTCGCCGCAAACCGATGTTTGGGCGCTCGGCATTCTGCTCTACAAAATGCTGACCAATAGTTTGCCGTTTGACACCGATTCGCTCGAAGGCTTGCGCGGGCAAATCAGCAAAGCGAGATTCAATCCGCCCGAAGAATTTAACCCGGCTATTCCGCAATCGGTGGCGCGTCTCGTCCAAAAATGTTTGTGCAAGGAAACGGCAAAACGCTACAAGACGGCAGACGAACTGCTGGCGAATGTCAGAAGCATTCTCGAAAACGAATACGGCGTAGTTTCAAATTCAAATTCCGGCAATAAGCTCTTTGGATTTGCGGCAAAAAGCGGTTCGGCGTCCGGCAGTTTTGATTCGGAAAACAGTTCTTCCAATCAGTCGCGTAAATCCGTCTTTGTTCCGGCGGCGCTGGCTGCCGGTTTTGGAGTTTTGCTGCTGTTCGCGGTGATCGGAATCGGAATTTGGGCGATGAGCGGCGGCGAAGAAAAAATGCCTGAAAAAGTTTCCGCCAAAATCAATTCTGCTGAACCCAAAAACAAGCCGCCAATCAGTTTGCAGCCAGCCGTTTCAAGCGCCGAGCCGAAGCGTGTGCGAATAGACGTGATAGACGGAAAAGCCGATGTCATTCGTGACGACAAAATCGTTGGCGCTACGCCGTTTGATTTGGAAGCCGTAGAAGGCGAACGAATCGGTTTGACTCTGCGGCGCGCAGGTTTTCAAGACAAAAACGTGCAGATCGAAGTGACAAATCACAAAAAGGTTTACACTTTTACGCTCTCGCCGAAATAAAAAAGGAGAATTTATGAAAAACTTATCAATATTTTTCACGGTTTTAATTATCGCTTGTTTTTTAAACATTCAAACAACCACAGCGCAGAAAAAATCGGGGACGCTCGGCGACGCGCGCGTGACCAATGCGTTAAATCAGACCAAAACCCCTTTTACCGTTGATAACGGCGGAATGTATCAGGTAATTTACGAGCTGCCGAATAAGCGCAATCAAAAGGTTTTTATTACGCCCCAACCGGAAAAGTTTGGCAATGTAGAATTACGACTTGTTTTTTCCTATACGTCGTTTAGCGAAAAGCCGCCGACGGCGGAGCTTGCCAATCAGCTTCTGGAGAAAAATACGGAGCAAATCAGCTTTTGGGCGGTTCAAAAACTCGATGACGGAAGTTACACAATCGTAAATATGATTTACGTTCCAGCCGATCTTGACGGGAAAAAGCTGGACGTGGTTATGACGAAAATCGCTTTTACCGCCGACGAAATGGAAGAACGCTTGACGAAAAAAGACGAGCTTTAAAATTTTTGACCGATTTCACCAAAGGATTAAAATAAAATGAAAAGCCAGAATTTAACAACATTATCGGCGAGCATTCAAACGGATGCCGGATGCGTTCGCAAAGCAAACGAAGACAGCGGCAGATATGTCCGACCGAACGACGCCGAAACGCAATCGCGCAAAGGAACTTTGACGATTGTCGCAGACGGAATGGGCGGGCATTCTTCGGGTGAAGTCGCGAGCCAGATGGCGGTCGAGCTAATCAGCCGAAATTATTATTCGGACAATGAATCAGACGCACCGCGAGCTTTGAGAAAGTCGGTCGAAATGGCAAACACCGAAATATTTATTACTTCGATGGCGAACCGAAAGTTTTTCGGAATGGGAACGACGATTATTGCGCTGGTTTTGCTCAATGACCGGGCGTTTGCGGCGCACGTCGGCGACAGCCGTTTGTATCGCCTTCGCGAACGGAAACTTGAGCTTTTGACCGTTGACCATTCGCAGGTGATGGAAATGGTCAAACAAGGAATTATCTCGCTCGAAGAAGCCAGAAATCACGACGATAAAAACGTTATTTTGCGCGCCGTCGGGACGCAGCCCGTCGTTGAAGTTGAAATGTCGGACGTTTTTGCTGTAAAACCGAACGATCAATTCCTGCTTTGCTCGGACGGGTTGTGCGATATGCTCGAAGATGAAGAAATCCGCAGAATCTGGCTCGACGC
>DASWLV010000121.1:0-12669 GCA_036400075.1 Pyrinomonadaceae bacterium | reverse complement strand
TTCAAGCAATGAAAACAAATCTGAAATTTAAATCGCTGCCGATTGAAAACGATAATCAAAAAATCGAAGTCCAGCTTGATTCCGAAAATCAGGTGACGCTCAAGCTCTCGACTTGGACTGAAGGTTTGGGCTGGTGCGCGCAAAAAACATTAAGTTTTGACTCGGATGTTTTAGAAGATTTGCAGCGCGCTCTGCTTGTTGCGCGCAACAAAATCAACCGCGAGCGCATTGAATCGGGCGAAGAATTTCAGCCCGCAAAAATCATCAGATTGCCATTTGCGGCTTAAAAAAGTAAGCAGTAAACAGTAAGCGGTGAGCAGATTTTCATTTTTCTGCTTACCGCTCACTGTTTACTGCTTACTAAATTTACCTTCTTCGCAAATCTTCGGTGTAAAGCTCTCGATAAACGCGATAATTTGTCAAAACTTTAAAAACGTAATCTTTGGTTTCGGCGAAACCGACTTCGGAAGTAAAAATAAAAGGCTCTTTTGAATCGGCGCGTTTGAGCCAGCGTGCGGCGTTGTCTTCGCCGCCGTTGTACGAAGCGGCGACGGCTTCGGGAAGATTGGGAAATTCCTTTTGCAGCTCGGCGACATAAACGCTGCCAAGAGCGATGTTAACGCCGGGTTTGTATAAATCCTCAGGCTGCAAAACGTTTAATTTGGCTTGTCTCGTATATCTCGCCGCCGTGTCAACCGTCATTTGCAGCAAGCCGCGCGCGGCAGCCGGAGATTTGGCGTTTGTTTTAAAGCTCGATTCCTGTTTCATAATCGCCAGCAGAAAACGCGGGTCAACGCGACGAGATGTGGCTTCGCGGAGCAAATCGGCTTGAAACGGCGCTGGGTATTGATCTAAAACCGAAACTGCGGCGGCTTTGACGCTTGCCTGTCTGTTTAAAATTGCGGCGCGGCGCGAGTCTGCTGCGTCTTTCACCAGATTTTGCAAACGCTCCGTCGCCAAAGCGCCGTAATAAGAATTCAGATTGTCCGGTATCATTAAATACCAGCTCGCGGCTTCGTCTTTTCTGCCCGCTTTTTCGAGCGCATAAGCCTTTAAAAATGTGGCTTCGTCAACATTCGTCATTACGCCTTTAACGAAACGCAATCGTCTCAACTCATCGGCTGTGTTGGCGGCTTGCTGCCAATTCTTTTGTCCGATTTGCAACCGAAGCTGGGCGAAAACGGCATTGGTTTCGGTCGCTGTGCGCGGAAATTTTTGTCGAATCTTTGCTACCCAATCAAGCGCCTCTTTATTTTTTCCGCCTTCGCGGTAAGCGTCAATAATATTTAAATAAGAAGACTCGACGCGCTCGCCCGCCGGATACATCACGACGTATTGCTCGTAAGCGCGAGCGCCTTCGACTGATTTTCCGAGCCGGACGAGACACGCGCCTTTAAACGCGAGAGCTTCGCGCCCGTCTTTTGTGCCGGGAAATTTACGCGCCGCTTCATCCAAAAACGTAACCGCCAAATCGTATTGCCGCTCCCACATAAACGACCGCCCGAGAATAAACGTGGCGCGCTGCGTGGCTGGGTCGTTGGGATAATTTTCCAGAATGCGCGCGGCGTGTTCGCGGGCTTCGGGAAAAGCGCGGTTCGAGAAATAAACTTCGGCGCGATAGAGATGTTCGGCTGGCGCAAGCGCGGGCAGTTTGCCGCCGACTCGCGCAATCGAGTCTTGTTGCCGAACCCGGCTGAGCGTAGCATCGTTGTAAACCTGCGCTTTGGCGACAAAGCAAAAAAGCGAAAGCAAAAGAAAAATTTTAAGGAAATGTGACATTGAAAATTTTCTTGGCAAATTTGTGAAAACAAGTTTCGGGGAGACAGATTAACAAAATTTCAGACGCGATGGAAAATCGAAAGGTTGGCGAAGGTATTGTCAAGGCTTTCGTAAAAGCGTAAAATTCTGCGAGTTTATCAAACAAAATCAAATTAATTGGAGAATCGAATGTTCGTCCGACGCTGTTTTATTTTTGTGCTGATTGCACTTTTCTCGATTGGTATTTTTGCCCAATCAAAATCAAAACCTTCAGATAAATTTCGCCAGCTCGAAGAAGATTTGCCGACGCCGAACGAATATCGCACGGCATCGGGCGCGCCCGGTCGCGGTTACTGGCAAAACACTGCGGATTATCAGATTGACGTAACGCTCGATGATGTTAATCAGCGTATTTCCGGGCGCGAAACGGTCACTTATAAAAACAATTCGCCCGACGTGCTCGAATATCTCTGGCTGCAACTGGACAACAACATTTTCGCCAAAGATTCGCTCGCGCAAAAAACGCAGACAGCGCCGGAATTTAGAAACGCGCCGCTCACAGCCATCGAACAGCTCGTTCAGCGCGAATTCGAGGGTCGAGTGAACATTACGGAAGTCACGGACGCGAAAAACAATCGCCTGCGCCACACCATCAACGAAACAATGATGCGGATTGATTTGCCGACGCCGCTCGCGCCGGGCGGAACTTTCGTTTTTAACGTCACGTGGAATTATGCGATTAACAATCAGCGCATTTACGGCGGGCGAACCGGCTACGAATATTTCCCGCAAGACGGCAATTATCTTTACGAAATCGCTCACTGGTTTCCGCGAATGGCTGCATATTACGACGTTTACGGCTGGCAGCACAAACAATTTTTAGGGAATGGCGAATTTACGCTCGAATTCGGCAATTACACCGTCCGAATCACCGCGCCGAACGACCACGTTGTTTCCGCAACCGGCGTTTTGCAAAACCCGGCGCAGGTTTTAACCGCCGCGCAGCGCCAACGCTTGCAGCAAGCGGCAACGGCAACGCAGCCGATTAAAATCGTCACGCAGGAAGAAGCGACGGCGAACGAAAAATCAAAACCGACCGGAACGAAAACCTGGACTTTTAAAGCCGACAATGTGCGCGATTTTGCTTTTGCGTCTTCACGGAAATTCATTTGGGACGCGCAAGGTCACAATGTCGGCGGCAACCGCGTAATGGCGATGTCTTTTTATCCAAAAGAAGGCAATCCGCTCTGGGAAAAATATTCGACCGCCTCGATTATTCACACTTTAAACATTTATTCGCGCTACACCTTTACATATCCGTATCCGGTCGCGCAGAGCGTCAACGGTCCGGTCGGCGGAATGGAATATCCGATGATTTGTTTTAACGGTCCGCGCCCCGACCCGGATGGAACGTATTCAGCCGGTACGAAATACGGTTTAATTTCAGTTGTCATTCACGAAGTCGGACACAATTATTTTCCGATGATTGTTAATTCGGACGAGCGGCAATGGACTTGGATGGATGAAGGCTTAAACAGCTTTCTGCAATTTTTAGCCGAATCCGAATGGGAGAAAAATTACCCTTCGCGGCGGGGCGAGCCGCAAAGAATTGTTGAATATATGTCGAGCGAGGAACAAGTGCCGATTATGACGCAATCGGATTCCCTCTTGCAGTTCGGCAATAACGCTTACGGAAAACCGGCGACGGCGCTCAACATTTTGCGCGAAACCGTAATGGGACGTGAGCTGTTCGATCACGCTTTTAAAACATTTGCGCAGCGCTGGAAATTTAAACGCCCCGCTCCGGCGGATTTTTTCCGCACAATGGAAGACGCCAGCGGAACGGATTTGGATTGGTTCTGGCGCGGCTGGTTTTACACGACCGACAACGTTGATATTTCAATCGAAAATGTCCGGCTTTATCAGATTGACACGAGAAATCCCGATGTCGAAAAGGGCATTCAGCGCCAGGAGCGTGAAAGCAGGCGGCAAACTCTTTCCAGCCAACGCTACGAATCCGTTCCGAAGCTGGTTGATCAAAATCCGAGCCTGAGAGATTTTTATAACGAATACGACCCGCTCAATGTGACCGAAGCCGAACGGCGGGCTTATCAGCAATTTCTTGCGACGCTTTCCGAAAAGGAAAGACAATTATTGAGCGGCGGTTATTATTTTTACGTCGTTGATTTAAAAAACGTCGGCGGACTCGTAATGCCTTTGATTTTGCGAGTTGAATATACCGACGGCACGAGCGAAGAAATCAGAACGCCCGTCGAAATCTGGCGTTTTAACAATTTCGATGTTTCAAAATTAATCGTCACGAAAAAAGAAGCTCGAAGCATCGTGCTTGACCCAAATTTTGAAACGGCTGATATTAATCTGGAAAACAATTATTTTCCGCGCCGCCCGATAAAATCGCGCTTTCAGGTTTTCAAGCAGGCACAGCAACAAGAGCGCGCGACGAATCCGATGCGCGAAGCAACGCGCCAGAAAACCGGAGCCGAAGCGGGAACGCCGGCGGCTGTCTCCGCAACCGGAACTCAACCGCTGCCGGAAAGTGCGGCTGCAAATCTCGCCGGGCGCTGGAACATTTTAATTGACGCGCCCGGTCAAACGATTCCTATCACACTCGATTTGCGCGTTGAAAACAACCGGCTCAACGGCGCAATCAGCGGCGGATTGGGCAACGCGGCGATTTACGACGCGGCACTTACAGCCGGCGGTTTTACTTTTAAAATCAGACATAGCGAATACGGTGAAGTAACGTTTCAAGGCACTGTGAGCGGCAATCGCATTAGCGGAACAGCCAGCGCAGCTATTGGAAACGCCGATTTCAGCGGCACGAAGGCGCAATAAATTGCGGAGGCAAAAGGCAAAAGTAAAATGGCAAAATTTATGATTCTAAAACGCGAGCTTTTATTTTCGATGAGAAATTTAATTGCAATTCTTCTACTTTTGCCTTTTGCCTTTTGCCTTTTGCCTTTGCTCGCAGCGGCGCATACTTTTCACACCAGCTTGACTCGAATGGATTACAACGCGGAGGAAAAAACGTTGGAAATCACGATTCAGGTTTTCGCGCACGATTTGGAAACCGCGATTGAAAAACGCGTCGGAAAGCGCGTTAATCTTGAAAAATCGCCGGACGCGACGAAATTTATTCTGGATTATTTGAACGACGGATTTGCGCTGAAAAACAAAAACGGCGAAACGCAAAAGCTCGCGTGGATCGGGAAAGAACAATCCGCTGACTCGATTTGGCTTTACGTCGAAGCCAAATCGCCCGAAGGCTTGGAAAACGCCTCGCTCGAAAATCGTCTTTTCTTTGAGCTGCACAAAGATCAGGTAAATCTGGTAACTTGCCGAATTGCGGGCAATAAGCAGGATTTTGCTTTTAAACCCGGCGACGGCGCAAAAAAAATAGCTTTGAACGCAAAAAGATGATTTTTTCGCTTTAATCTTTATTTCATTATGAAAATTGCTTTAAATGGCGCGACCACGATGCGCGCCGATTTGATTACGGACATTCTTGCTGCCCGCGACGCCGGTTACGATTGCATCGAAATTTGGGCGGCAAAGCTGCGCGAATTTTTAAAGAAAAGTACCGTCGCGCACCTTCGCCGTCTTTTGGAAGACGCCAATCTCGAACCGTGGAGCATCAATTCAATCGAACACATCACATTTCGCACGGCGGAAGATTACGAAAAAATCAAAGCCGAATGTGAAGAGCTGTGTGCGGTTGCTGAAGCAATTGACTGCCCGTTTGTCGTCGTCGTTCCGGGGAAAATGCCGGAAAACGCTTCGCGCGATGAAATCATTTCCGAATCGGTGCAGGTATTGAATGATTTGGCAGACATTGCTGCAAAACACAACGTCGCTCTCGCGTTCGAGTTTTTGGGACAAACCGACTGCTCCGTGCAAACGCTTGAGCTTTGCAACGAAATCGTCGAACAAACAAGTCGTCCGAATGTCGGGCTGGTGATTGACACTTTTCATTTTTACGCGGGCGGCTCGACGTTTGAATCAATCGAAAACGTCCAGCCGGGGAACATCTGCATTTTTCACATCAACGACGCCGAAGATTTGCCGCCCGAACAACTAACCGACGCGCACCGGCTTTATCCCGGCGAAGGCATTTTGCCGATTCGTGAAATCAAACGCGAGCTTGACAAAATCGGCTACGACCGCGTTGTCAGCATCGAGATTTTCCGACCGGAATATTGGGAACAAGATCCGTTTGAAGTCGCCCTAAAAGCACGCGAAGCTACAATAAGCGCCCTTAATTTAAATTAGATTGAACCGCCGAGACGCAGAGACGCAGAGTTTTTTAAAATAGAGTTTTCAAGAGTTTTTAATCTCTCTTTATTTTTTTTCTCGGCATCTCTGCGCCTCGGCGGTGAAAAATAGTGGATAAAATCAAAATCGGAATTGTTGGAACAGGTTATATGGGCGGCACACACGCGCAGATTTTTGCGCGGGACGAACGCTGCGAAGTCGCCGCGCTGTTTGATATTCGCCCGGAACGAATGCAGCGCGTGGCGCGTTTGACCGGCGCGCGAACGATGGAAAACGCCGAGCAAGTTTTTGAATCGTCGGACGCTGTTATTATCACAACGCCGAACACGCGGCACGTTGAGTTGGCGATTGCGGCGGCGAATGCCGGAAAGCATGTTCTCTGCGAAAAACCGATGGCGACGAAACTCGAAGACGCTAAACGGGTTCTGGAAGCAGCAAACAATTCCGGCGCGGTTTTTCAGGTCGGACATAATCGCCGCTATGCGCCGGTTTATCAAAAGCTCAAAGAATTGCTCGGTGAAGACCGCCCGCATTCGGCGCATATCAAAATGAATCGCGGTGAACTGCAAAATCCCGAATGGACGAGCGATGTTTCTATTACCGGCGGTTTTTTGTACGAGACGACGATTCATTTGTTTGATATGATGCGATTTCAATTCGGCGAAATTGCGGAGATGATTGCCTTTGGAAGCCGTCAAACTTACAATGAAATTGATAATTTTTCGGTTTTATTAAAATTCAAAAGCGGATTGCACGCAACGTTTTGCTCGGCGGCTGATGCAAGCTGGAATTTTCCTTTTGAGCGAGTCGAAGTTTTTTGCGAGCATCGCACGATTATTACGCAGGAAATGGAGAACATATCGGATAATCGCGGAACTGCGCCGAATTCCGAGCATTTTTCATATCATCTCGCGCAGAAAGAGGAACGCTGGGGTTACGTGCAGGAAGATGCGGCTTTTGTTGATGCGATTTTAAACGGAACTCAGCCGCCCGTGACAGCGTTAGACGGTTATAAGTCAGTCGAACTGATCGAAGGTTGTTACGAAGCGGTGAGAACCGGCGAAAAAGTGATTTTCTAAATTATGATTTGCGGAAAATGCGGAAAATTTAATGAAAGCGGAATAAATTATTGCCGTTATTGCGGCGTGGCTTTGACACAAACCCAAACGAAAACTCAATCTCCGCCGCACCCCTACAGTTGGGCGAGTCCAAGCTCGCCGCTGCACGATGTTGCCGGTTTCGGCGAGCCGCAGCAGGTTCAGCCGCTCGTCCAAACTCCGCCGCCCGTGCCGCAACCGCAAGTTTCCGGCTTTCATTGCCCGCGCTGCAAAACAACTGCGCCGCCGCAGATAAATAAAAAAGTTTCGACCGCAGGTTGGGTTGTTTTCGTGGCGTTGCTGTTTGCTTGTCTTCCGCTTTTCTGGATCGGGTTGTTGATTAAGGAAGAAGAGCGCGTTTGCTCGGTGTGTTTTACGAGGCTCGGATAAATTAAGACTTCAACGCAGAGACATAAAGGCACAGAGAAAATAAATATAATTTTCTCTGTGCCTTTATGTCTCTGCGTTGAAGTTTTTTGTTGTTTATTTCGGATTGACGCCTTTTGGATATTCGATGACGACATCTCGGCTGTCGCTTGTTATTTCAATCCGGCGAAAGCGATTGTCTTTTTCGGTTGAAAGATAAGTTAAAGCAAATTGTCGCGTCAGACTTGCGCCCAGTTCGCGCAAAAAAGGCGAGAAACTGACCGGCGTGTTTAAACCGGAGAAAAAGGCTCGTCCGCCGGTTTCGTCCGCCAGGCGCAGAAGCGAGCCTTGACCGTATGAAACGAGCCGGGAATTGCCACCGGCGCTTGACGACGTTTCCGCGTAAATCGTGTAAATCGCAATGCCGTTTCGCTGCGCTTTTAAAATCGCGCGGTCTAAATCGAGACTTTGCGCGGGCGAAGCCGAATCAATTCCGCGCCCGACATCCAAACCGTCCGAAACAACCAGCATCGCGCGTCTGCCGAGCGGCAGATTTTCAAAACGCTCGACCGCTTCCATCACGCCGACATACGGATTAAACGGCGCGGCGGATGAACCTCCCAGAATGCGGAGAGATTTGGCGGCTTTTTCCAAATCTTCGGTAAATTTCTGTCTGATTTGAATCGAACCGCCGCGCAAATAAGCGACCATCACGCGCGAGCCTTTCGGCAGACGACGAATAAAATTGCCGATGCCTTCAAGCTCCAGATTAACCGAAGATTCAACGTCCTCCTGAATCAAAACGGCGAAATGCATCGGCGATTCCGAAGTTTTTCTAAGACTCAAAATCGTGCGTTCCTCGCCGTTTTCTTTGACGGTCAGATTTCCGGCTTCGATAACTTCGCCGCGCGTTTCGGAAACTTTGACGTTTCCGGCGCGCACCGAAATCGGAATCGTAATCGGTCGGGCGGTTTGCCCTTTTTTCCGGTTTCCGCCGGTTTCCTGCGCGTAAATGGTTGAGAAGCAGACAAAAGCGAAAAAGAACGTCGTTGATAAAAGCCAAAAATTTCGCCGCATTTTTTTAATCTCCGAAATATCCAGTTAGCATCTTAATATGAATTAGGGACAAATTAAAGCGACGTTTGCCGTAAACGGCGGCAAACGATTATATTTTCTGTGAACCGGAAAAGTCCGAAACAGCCATAATTGATGAACAAGCTCGAACGCTACGAACTAACCAGACGCGATTATTTGAAAAACCGCTCGCTCGTGTGGAGCGCGAGCTTGTCGCCCGTTCTTTTGGCGCTGCCGCCGTTCGCTTTGTTTTTAATTTTGTTTTTGTTTTCCGGTTCGACTTCGAGCGCCGCGCTATATTTTTTTCTCGCTTTCGTAGGTCTCGGCGTCGGTTTTGCTCTCGGCATATTGCTGATGATCGCGCTTTTCGTTTATCGCAATAGTTGGCTCAAAAATTTGCGCGAGCGGCTCGCCGTTGACGGAATCAAACCTTCGGAAGTTGATTGGTTTAAAAACGAATTGACGAGCGCCGAGCGCCAATCTCTGAAAGAACTCGAACGCTCGAATCGGATGCTCGCTGAAGCCTATCGAGAAACTCTGGCTTCGCGCTTGACGGGTTCGAGAATTTTAAAAAGTACCAAACAGGAACTGCAGCTCGTTTCTCGTCGGCAAAACAAGCTCAAATATTTGAAAAACGAAAACTCGAAATCGCTGCACGACGAACTAAACGCCGACAAAGAACGGCTCAAAAAAGTCAGAAAAGAAGCCGACGAGCTTCTGACCGAAAGCAAAACCCGGCTGGAAATGATCGAAGCCGCAGCGCGTCGCGGCAGCAATTTAATCGGCAACGAACAAGCTCTTGAACGCCTGCTCGCGCGCACCGAGGAATTACCGCTCGCTTTACAAGCCGCCAGAATCGAGGAAGAAGTCCGCCGCGAGATGGAAAACGAACAAACTCAATCGTGAGAAGGAACATTCAATTCCTTTAACCTAAAAACGCCTTTTTCAACTTGCCTCGCAATTGCTTCCTGAACCAGCAGCAAAAATCCGAGATTCGCTTCGAGCGGCGTAACGCCGATTAATTTGGCAAATTCTTTCGATGAAACTTCGCCCGCCGCGTTTAAAAATGCTTTGGCAATTTCTTTGACGGCGGTTTCCCTTTCGATTTTTTGTTTTAATTCTTTCGGAAAACGCACTTCGGCGAGCGTCCAGATATAAGTAAATTTCGGCTCGTAAACGACTTCGCACGGCACGACTTTCATTCTCGCCTGCAATTCGTCAAGGGCTTTGCTGAAAACTTTACGGTCGGCGATTCCTGCTTCGGCGCGCAAATCAGCCGACGCCTGTTCCCAATCGCGCCGCAGAACTTCCAATATTTTTCTGGCGTTGAGCGAGAGCTTTTCTTTTTCTTCGGCTTTCGGAACGCCGAACAAACAATTGAAAGCAGGAACGAGACGAGCAGCAACAAACATTGATTTGGCTTTGGCAACCTTGGCGTAAAACACGCGCCCGCGCCGCAAAACGTCGTCTTTCAAAGTCCAAGCCAGACTCGTTTCGTAATCTTTCTGCACATTACGCGGCACAAACGCTTCGCGTCTGCCGCAAACCGCAATGTAGAGCGAAGGCATCGGTGTTCGGACATCGGTCAAACCGCCGCAAAATCCGACTTCTTCAACGAACCGTTCGGCATCGGCGACGGTTTCGATTTTCAGTTCTTCTTCGCGCCGCCATTTCCGGTCGCGGTGATTTTCGATTTCTTCCGACAGCATTTGCCCCAAAGATTAACCGAAATCGGAAAAAATAAAAATGGGAAGGGAATTTTGATTAATTCCCTTCCCGTTCGATTTTCACTTTCAAGAAATTTTATTTGGCAACTTGCAGGAAAACATCCCACGCCCAGTGACCCACTTTTGCTTTGCGCGCGTCATTGACTTTCGCCCTGTATCTAAACCAATTTCCGTGTTCGTCCCTGCGGCGAGATTCGTGATAATCAAGCTCGATAACTTTTACATCAGATTCGGATAATTTTTGTAATTCGTTTGCTTCCGACTCTCCGTTATGATTCGAGTCGCGCCAGAGTTTCAAGTTGGAAAATACCGCGTCATTTGAATCTATTTTGTTATCGTTGTTTCCGCCCCTTTCGGGTTCATCGTATATTGCTAAAGCTCGAAAACCGTGTTTCGTTTCGCCCTCTTGCAGAACCGGCTGCACAGTGCTGCTGCCGAACAGCTCACGACCATTATCAATCACACCGTTTTGGTTTCTATCTAAAACCAGAAAAGCGTCATCCGAATTTGCAGCCGTCCAGGACAAGCGTTCTTTAATGCCGTCGTTTGTCATATCGAATAACACACCGTTGACGGCATTTGTCAGATCGAATCCGTTTCCTGTTGTATCTATCATAATCGGAGAATAGCAACCACAAGTTGAATCGTCCCAAACGCCCCCGCCGTTAAAACAAGCTAATCTGTCATAATCCGAACAACAACTCTCCGAACGCATTAGGTTAGCAGGTTGTTCTGAATCGGGAGGCGCAATTCCACCGCACATTCTGCCTCCCGCGCAAGTATGTGAGGACCCTTTTATTAATTCCGGACCATCATTCATACAGCTCATGGGGTCTCCTAAATAATTTATCTGTCTATTTTGTACTTTCTCTTTAAACCACGCCTTAGTTGCACCGGACTCTGTATAAGGGTCGTAAAAAAATGGCGTGCAAAACGCTTCGCGGTAACAACTTCCCAATGCCCAGATTGACACATTTGTAATAGTATTATCTGACCAACAAACTCCATATACAGATGTTGATGTAATACCTTGAGGGTTCTCCTGCCCAATTACAACTCATTGGTGAATTATTGTAAGAATTTTGAGTCCAAGACGAAACAGAGCATACGCCCTCGACGTTACTTACACAAATTAAGAATAACAATAGGTAGCTATCCCCTAAGCGTAGGTAAAGGGATAGCTTTGTGCTATCTTAGCATTTTTCGCCTTTGCTTATGTCGAATCAGAATACGGAATTACAGAAAACAGAAAAGGCGTTTTTGGAACGCTTTTCTGGAAATCATTCCTTTGATGTTTCAGTCAAAATTCTTGGAGGGCTTAGTGCAATGGTAACCATCCTTACAGGAATTGTGTACGTCATAAGTTTTGTTTACAGCTTGTCTGTTTTTGCTTATTTACCTCTGATAAGCGTCGTAGGCGCATTAGTGTGTGTTATATCTGGTTTAGCTTATTATTTCATTTCACTACGTCCTAGAAATAAGCGTCTGGCGGCTGAAAACGAATCGCTAAAAACAGAACTTGAACCTCTCAAAACAGAACACCAAAAACAACTAGACGCACTTAAAGAAGGAAGCGAAAACGAGACCGAAACAATCAAAGCGAGTCTTAGCGATACCTTAACCAATGTTCAAACTGCCGTTAAAATTAACGATGAACGCATCGCAAAATTAAACGAAATTGGGTGGTTAATTGAATTGGCTGAAAAACAAGCGAAAACCATTAGCACTTATGTGATTGCCGAAGAAGTTAAATACTCAAATCACGACTTTGAAGGGCGTTCTCATTACAAAGTCATTTTTGTTATCAGAGTATCTAATAAATCTGTTTTTAATATTGCTTTTGAAAATTCGATAGGCGGTTGGCTAAAATTCAATCACGAACCTTTTCTCGGAGAGAAGCGATTTGCCGAAACACCGCCAACGATAAAGCCTTTTGAAACGGGTTTTATCCGAATTGAACAGCGATTAAGTAGTACGGAAGTGGAAATGCTTGAGAGGGCAATGCAAAAATATGAAAATGACAGTGAAAATTACAAGTCCGGCGGTATTCCGGTTGCATCACAGATTGATTTGTATGACCTAATTATTACCGTTAAAGCGAACGAGAAATTCCCAACGGTATTATCAAAGCCACTGCATACATTCAATTTGAGTTTCGATGTTACGAAAAAGGAATTTAACTTATGAAAAAACAATCGAACCGTACAGCTACATCTAAACGCGAAAACGCAAAAGCTGAAAAGGCTTCGGATTCCGATAATTCTGATTTGGAAATCACAGAATCCGAAGATGTCTTTACGCAGGAAGATTTTGAACACGCTTTGCGGCGCGTTAGTCGCAGGATTTGCGAACCT
>DASWLV010000120.1:0-7747 GCA_036400075.1 Pyrinomonadaceae bacterium | reverse complement strand
CGTATCCGATTTCCGCTTCGGTTGTCAGTTGATTTTCGGGTAATTGCTCGTAAATCGCGGAGGCTTTTTGATAGCTGGCGAGCGCGCCCGCCGTGTCGCCGAGATTTGCCGAATACGGATTTCCCTGAATATCGCCGATTTTTTCGTAAGCCGTCGCCAATTCGATTTTGAGTCCCGCGTCGGCGTCGCCGCTTTCCTGCGCCAGGCTGTCCAGATAATTTAAGGCTTTGTTGACGATAAGCTGTCTGGTCGGCGTCGAGCCTTGCAGATTTTGCACCGAATCGTGAATTTCAAACATCAGCGAATTGGCAAGCTGTCGGACCTCGCCGAAACGTTTTTCCGCGCGAACGCGCTGTTGTTCGGCGCGTCTCGCCTGCCAAACGGTCGCCGCAACTCCGCCGATTAAAACCAGCAAAATCAAGAGCGCGGCGGAAACTCCTAATTTGTTTCGGCGAACGAATTTTGCCGCTCGATAAGAAAAAGTGTTCGGTCGCGCGCCGACAGTCTGCCCGCGCAAATAGCGTTCAAGGTCGTCGGCAAATTGTTCGATTGATTTGTAGCGGCGTTCGGGTTCTTCGTCAAGAGCCGTGAGCAAAATTGCGTCCAATTCGGTTTTCGGTTTGTGCGTTAAATAACCGGGTTCGCGCCGCTCGAAACGGTTGTTTTTGACGAGTTCGTAAAGAACGATTCCCAGACTGTAAACATCTGAGGCGGTCGTGACGGGCGCGCCGCGTTTTTGTTCGGGCGAGGCGTAAGCCGGTGTCAGGGCGCGAAAAACGGTCGCCGTTTGATCTTTGTCTGACAAACTTTCGTCCAATATTTTTGCCAGCCCGAAATCGAGCAATTTCGGTTCGCCTTCGACGGTGACCAGAATGTTTGAAGGCTTGATGTCGCGATGAACAACGAGATTGCGGTGCGCGTAAGAAACCGCCGAACAGATTTTTAAAAACAATCTAAGCTTTTCTTCAAGTGCGAGATTATGGTTTTCGGCAAATTCGGCGAGCGGCTCGCCTTGGATATATTCCATCACGAGAAACGGCTCGCCGTTTTCGGAAACGCCGCCGTCAAGAAGCCGCGCGATGTTCGGGTGATTCAAAGAAGCCAAAATCTGTCGCTCGCGGCGAAAACGTCGTTCCGATTCCGGGTCGAAAATCGTTTGCCGGACGATTTTGAGCGCAGCTTGCTGCTCAAATTCGCCGTCGGTGCGCTCGGCAAGAAAAACCGCTCCCATTCCGCCGCGCCCGATTTCGCGAATGATCCTGTAATGTCCGAATTGCTTTCCGGCGATTTGCGGTTCTTCGCCGTCGGGTAGAATTTTTGCGGCGTAAGAGTCGGCGCTTTTTTCCAGAAAACTTTCCGCTTCAGCTTCAAACGAGAGCAGCGAATCAATCTCGGCTCGTAAATCGGTGTCATCGCCGCAAAATTCGGCGAGCCAGAGTTCACGTTCCTGACCGGACATCTGCGACGCCTCAATGACGGCTTCTTCAATTTTTTCCCATTTTTCTTGAATCGAATTCATTTCAACTCCGTCTCCAAATTTCGTTTGAGCGGGTGAGAATTCTTCTTTTTCAAATGGTGGGCTTTTGATGCTGCGTCAGCTCTCTGTAAAGCCAGAGCTTGGCAAAATGCCAGTCGCGGCGCACGGTTTTTTCCGTGACGCCCAGAACTTCGGCGATTTCGGTTTCGGTCAAACCGCCGAAAAATCGCATATCAACCACGCGGCATTTGCGTTCGTCAATCGCTTCGAGCCGGGCGAGCGCCTCGTCAAGCTCAAGCAAATCGGCGGCGGATTGTTCGGGCAGAATGTCAATGTCTTCAATCGCAAACCTTTGAGCCGCGCCGCCACGTTTTTCCGCATTGTGCTGGCGCGCGTAATCAACCAAAATTCGCCGCATCACGCGCGACGCCAGAGCGTAAAAATGCGTGCGGTTTTCGACAGCCAGCGCGGTCTGCCCGATCATTCGCAAATATGCTTCGTGAACCAGCGCCGTCGGCTGCAAAGTGTGTTCGCCGCCGCGCGATTCGCGGCGCAGATAAGCGCGAGCCGAGCGTTTCAATTCGTCATAAACGAGCGGAAACAATCTGTCCGCCGCGCTTTTGTCGCCCGCGCGCCATTCCTCCAAAATTTGCGTAACTTCGTGCTGCGCTCGTTCGTCCGCCATAACTTAATGCGGGAATAATAACCGAAAACGGACACGGGCAAAAACATTTTTTTTAAAAAGTTAATCGGTAACGAAAAATTAGTGAGCAAGATGTCAGAACCGTTTCGGCAGGAGCATTCGGTTATTACCGTTTTGCGGATGTTTCCGCCGGTCAAACCGTAATTAAGTTTTCAGCAAAAGATTTAATTTCGCAAATCCGGTTCGAGCGATGAATTTAAACGTAGAAACCAAAGATGCAGATTTTGTCGCTTCACCTTAAAGAAGAAAAGGCAGGATTACTTGAAACTGTAATCCTGCCTTTTCTTTTAATTTAAACTTGGGAAGGCTTCAGACTAACCCGCAACACACGCTGCTACTGCTGCCGTTGCTCGGTTCCCCGCCTAGCGGATTCACAACGCATACGTTGTGCGGAGTCTGAAGCCATAAAAGAAATCTCAAATTGAACATTTGAAATCTCAAATCTTTCTGACGGAAAGGGTGGGATTCGAACCCACGGAACCCTTTCGAGTTCACAGCATTTCCAATGCTGCCAATTCAACCACTCTTGCACCTTTCCGCATTTAAAAAATTAAATTGTCAAATTGCCGGCACGAGCGGTTCCTCACCCACAACTTCAGGTTCAATTGCTTTGTCGCTCGACAACCAAACGTAAAACGCGCCCGCCGCAATCGCCCCTACAATCGGCGCAATCCAAAACAGCCAAAGCTGCATAAGCGGCGTCCCGCCGACAAAAACCGCAACGCCCGTGCTGCGCGCCGGATTAACCGAAGTGTTCGTCACCGGAATCGAAATCAGGTGAATCAAAGTCAAACCTAATCCGATAGCAATCGGCGCAAAACCTTGCGGTGCGCGCGTGTGCGTTGATCCCAAAATGATGACTAAAAACGCAAATGTCAAAACGACTTCCGCAACCAAAGCCGCAACGAGCGTATAACCGCCGGGCGAAAAAGCGTCGTAACCGTTTGTCGCAAAAGCTCCGGCTTTGGTTGCGTCAATCGCAAAACCGGCTTTGCCGCTGGCAATAACGTACAAAATGCCCGCCCCGACAATCGCACCTAAAACCTGCGCGATGATGTACGGCAAAATCTCCGCCGCGGGAAACCGTTTGCCAGCCCATAATCCGAGCGTCACAGCCGGATTAAAATGCCCGCCGGAAATATGTCCGACGGCATAAGCCATCGTTAAAACCGTCAGCCCGAAAGCGAGCGAAACTCCCGCAAAAGCGATTCCCAGATTAGGAGCGAAAACCGCCGCCAGAACCGCGCTGCCGCAGCCTCCCAACACGAGCCACAAAGTTCCGATGAACTCTGCCGATAATTTTTTGACCAAAGACATTGAAAACTCCTCCTGAAAATTCAACTTTCTCGCGAGAGTGAGTTTTACCGCTTTTGTGATGGCTGCTGCGTGAAGGCAGATGGCGGAGAGGGTGGGATTCGAACCCACGGTACCCTTTCGGGTACTCCGGTTTTCGAGACCGGTGCACTAATCCACTATGCGACCTCTCCGCATGAAAAGTAAAAAGGCAAAAGGCAAAAATAAATAATTCCAAACTTTTGCCTTTTTACTTTTTACTTTTTACTTCTAACCGTCGGCGCTGAAAAAATTCCTGCATTAATTGTCTGCATTCGTTTTCCAAAACGCCGGAAATGATTTCTATTTTGTGATTCAAAGAACTGTTGTCGCAAATTTGAAAATGCGTGCGAACTGCGCCGAAGCGTTCGTCCGGTGCGCCGTAAACAAGGCGTTTGACGCGCGCTTGAATGAGCGCGCCCGCGCACATCGCGCACGGCTCAATCGTCGAATAAATGGTCGCGCCGGTCAGACGATAATTTCCAATCGCAGCGGCAGCATCGCGCAAAGCGACGATTTCGGCGTGCGCCGCCGGGTCGCAATGCGTTCGGGTGCGGTTTCCGGCTGTCGCCAAAAGCTCGCCTTCGCTTGAAACGACGCACGCGCCGATTGGGATTTCGTCTAGCTCAGCGGCGGCAAACAGCGCGGCGTTTATAGCTTCGCGCATCCAATCCGCAGCATCAAACTTTTTGTCAAAATTGCCGTTCACAATAGAAGACAATGCCCGCCGAAGGGCGCAAATTGCAAGTATAGGTTTCGCCGCAAACAGTGTCAAGCAACGGTTTTTTGCGGCAAAGCCTTGTTTGGCTGTTGCTGTAGGTGTAGAATTTAATTTGAGCTTGTCGCTCGGAAAACGGCACGCTCACTTGTCTTTTAAAGACTTTTTAGGGCTGTAAGTAATGAAAGAAATCGTGTCGGAAAGTCGGATTAACACCACACTTTCCGGCGAAACAAATAAAAAAAACGGTCGAATGCCAGTTTCTCCCTCCGCTGCACCGCAACCCGAACCGTCAAATAACGAGCAAATCACGCCGAATCCGGTCGCCGCTCCGCTGCATATGACCTCGACCGAGTTTACGACGGCGATGGTGCATTTTTATCGCGGCGAGATTCAGCGTTCAAATACCTGGCGCAACCGGCTCGACACGACGACGAATTGGGCGGTTTTAACAACCGGCGCAACGCTTTCTTTCGTTTTCAGCTCGCCGGCGAATCCGGCGTTCGTGATTCCGATTAACTCGGTTCTGGTCGCGTTTTTTATGTTTATGGAAGCCAGACGTTATCGTTATTACGAAGTCTGGGCTGGGCGAGTCCGCGTCCTTGAAACCGGCTATTTTGCGCCGATGCTCTCCGCTATGCACACGCCGACCGACAAAGAATGGGCGGAACATCTTTCGGCGGATTTGATGTCGCCGCATTTTAACATCAGCGAATGGGAAGCAATCGGACGCCGTTTGCGAAGCAACTACATCTGGATTTTTATCCTGTTGGCGTTGAGCTACAATCTGAAAGTTTACATTCACCCGTTTCCCGCGCCGGATTTGGATACTTTTGTCAAACGCGCCGAAGTCGGACTTGCGCCGGGTTGGTTTGTCTTTACGGCGGGAATCTTTTTTAACGCACTGTTGTTTTTCTTAGCCATTTTCACGCTCAAGCTCAAAGAGTCGAAATCCGAAGTCTTACCGCACAGCGAGCTTTCATGGCATCCGCTGCGCCGTGTGTCGGATTGGACCCGCAATGTCGCCATCCGCCGTCACGATTCGCCGACAACTCGCCGGGCAAAACGCGCCCGCCAGCGCGTTCGACAATCTACCGCCGATATTCATCGAACTGAATTTCCAAATCGGGCTGAAAAGTAAAGAAACCACAGATTTACACAGATAAACACTGATTTTTATTTTGATTTTATCCGTGTTTATCTGTGTAAATCTGTGGTTTCAACTTTCTTATTTCTGTTTCTTCAACCGGACAATTTAGCTTTGACAGCTTCGCTGACGGCGCGTCCGTCCGCATTTTTTCCGGCTAATTTCGCCATTACGGCTTTCATCACCGCGCCCATATCTTTCGGCGATGAGGCTCCGGTTTCGCCAATCGCTTCGGCAACGGCGCGTTCGATTTCTTCCGGCGAAGCGGCTTGCGGCAAATATGCTTCAATGACGACAAGCTCGGTTTTTTCCTTTTCGGCTAATTCGGCGCGCCCCGCTTTTTCGTATTGCTCAATCGAATCGCGGCGCTGTTTGACGAGCGATTGCAGAATTTTCGTCGTTTCCTCATCGGAAACTGATGCGCCCTGCTCTTTTTCCTTTTCGCGCACCATAATCGCGGCTTTGACCATTCTCAATGCCGAAGTCTTTTCCGCATCTCTCGCCTTCATCGCAGCGGTTAAATCAGTAATAATCTTTTCTTTTAAGCTCATTTTAAACTCCGTTTTAATAACAACAAGTTTACAGTTGACGGTTTAATTTCGGAAACTATCAACTGACGACTATCAACCGTTTTGCAGGTATTTTTATGGATCAATCAAAAGCCGTCATCGTTTTTATGACCGCCCCGAAACGCGAAGAAGCCGAACGCTTGGCAGAAATTATTATCAACGAACGCCTTGCCGCGTGCGTTCAGATTTTGCCCGAAATCACGAGCTTTTATCATTGGCAAGGCAAAATCGAGCGGGACTCGGAAGTCCTGATTTTAGCCAAAACGACGATTGATAAATTCCCCGAACTCGAAAAGACGGTGCGCGAAAATCACAGCTACGAGGTGCCGGAAATCATCGCCGTTCCATCAGAAGCGGTTTCCGCGCCATATTTCAACTGGCTGAAAGCCGAAACCGCAAATCAGTAATCGTCACCGTTAAATTCGGGAAGATTTTCCTGACTTTTGACGATGAAATTTACGGCGTCCTGCGGCGAATCGGTCAGATGCAGCAGTCTTAAATCGTTTTGGTCAATATTTCCGGCTTTGAGCATTGTCGTTGAAAGCCACTGGACGAGTCCCTGCCAGTATTGCGAACCGAAGAGCACGACCGGAAAGTTACGAATTTTGTGCGTTTGAATCAGCGTCAAAGCCTCAAACAGTTCGTCCAAAGTCCCGAAACCGCCGGGCAAAATGATGAAAGCGTTGCTGTATTTGATAAACATCATCTTGCGGACGAAGAAATAGTTGAACGACAATGATTTCGTTTGATACAGATTCGGGCTTTGTTCAAACGGTAATTCGATATTGCAGCCGATTGATTGCCCGCCCGCTTCAAACGCGCCGCGATTTGCCGCTTCCATAATTCCCGGACCGCCGCCCGTGATCACGGTAAAACCTTTTTGCGCAAGAAGCGCCCCGGTTTCGCGCGCCGCCGCGTAAAACGGGTCTTTTTCGGAGGTGCGCGCCGAACCGAAAATCGAAACGCCGTTGCTGACATAAGCCAATTCGTCGAAACCGTCAACGAATTCGCCCATAATGCGAAACACGCGCCACGAAGCCGAAGGCTTAAAATCGTCCGCCTTCGGACTTTGCAGCAGCTTTTCGTCCTGAGTCGCCGGTTTCTCTTCGTATTTCGCTTCGGCTTCTAATTGTGAGTCTGATTTTGTTTTTGCCACTAAAAAAGTCTAGCGAGTCTAGCGAGTCTAGCGAGTCTAGCGAGTCGGAAGAGTCAGTTTAATTCATTTGACTCGCCAGACTTGCCGGACTCGCTAGACTTGCCGGACTCTTAAATCCCCATAATGTTGTAGCCGCAATCAACGTAAATCGTTTCGCCCGTGATTGCGCTGGATAAATTGCTGACTAAAAAGAGCGCGGTGTTGCCGACTTCGCGCTGCTCGACGCTGCGTTTCAAAGGCGCTTTTTCGCGGACGTGTTTGAGCATATCGGTAATACCGCTGCCCACGCCCATTGCCGCAAGCGTCTTGATTGGTCCCGCGCTGATCGCGTTAACGCGAATGTTTTCTTTTCCCAAATCGGCGGCGAGATAACGAGTCGAAGCCTCAAGAGCGGCTTTTGCGACGCCCATCACGTTATATTTCGAGACGACTTTTTCCGCGCCGTAATAAGTCATCGTGACGATGCTCCCGCCTTCGTTCATCAACGGGCGCGCAGCTTGCGCGAGCTGCGGCAGAGAAAACGCGCTGATTTCCATCGCTTTTAAAAACGCTTCGCGGCTGGTCGCGGCAAACTCGCCTTCGAGAGCTTCGCGCGGCGCGAAAGCGATTGAGTGAATTAGAAAATCGAGCCTGCCGAATTCGTTT
>DASWLV010000119.1:0-30935 GCA_036400075.1 Pyrinomonadaceae bacterium | reverse complement strand
GCTTGAAAATGAAGTCGAACAGGAAATCAATCAGCGTTTCGTGCAGTTAATGCAGCGTTACAACATCAAAACGATTGAAGAGCTTCATAAACAAATTCGCGCTGAAAACGTCGAGCCGGACGATTTGAAAGCTATCTGGCGTCGCGAGCTGATTCCCGCTCTGGTCTTTCGATACGAAGTTGAGGGCAAGCTTTATAACGGTTTAACGCAGAAAGAGTTGAAAGATTATTTTGAAAAAAACCGGGAGAAATTCCGCAAAGCGGAAACCGTCACGATTTCGGAGATTTTCCTGAGCTTTGCGGGACGCGACATAAATCAAGTCAAAACCAAAGCCGCTGATTTAGTCAAACAGCTTCGCGCCGGAGCCAATTTTGAAGCGTTCGTCGCGCAGCATTCCGAGCGCCCCGATTCGCAAAAAGAAAAAGGCAAAGTCGGCAGCTTTGAAGTTCCGCAGCTAGCCCCGGAAATCGGCACCGCGATTAAAAATGTCAAAGCAGGCGGTTATTCAGACCCGATTGTAACGGACGAAGGCGCGATGATTTTGCGCGTTGACCAGCGCGTCAACGATTCCGCCACACCCGTCTTTAACGAAAATCAGGTTCGTCAGGCAATTACAATGGAACGTTCGGAAGCGGAGCGCAAAAAATATATGGCAAAACTGCGAACGGATGCTTACATTAAAATTGCCAAAAGCTATGAGACGGCGATAATGCCGATTCTTTATAAAGACGATAAGAAAAGCTAGTCTTGAGTCTTGAGTCTTGAATCGAGAGTTGAATTTGTTTCTTTTGATTCCAGATTTTTGACGCCGGAATCTAAGCTATTGAGTTGTTCATGCGGCGCGGGAAGGTTGATAAGTTCGCCTTCGATGCGCCGCACTTTTTCGTTTTCCTGAATTGGTTCTGTTGCCGCAAACGGAAGGCTGACGAGACCTAAAACGTAAAGCGCGAGCGCGAAAAACGAAATGTAGCCGGTCGCGGGCGCGAAATTCGGAATGCCTAAAACCGTGCGCGGAATGCCTTCAAAAATGTAGTTTATCAATTTGTACCAGCCGCTTTCTTCGGGCGCGGCAAAAGCGGCGAGAATCAAATGCTTGAGCAAAAAAGCAGTCCCGAAAAGCACTGCCAGACTTCTGAGCAGCCGTTTGGCGTCGAACTCGGAAAACAGATTGTTCCACAGCGTCCACAAAAAAAAGAACGAAAACAGCCAGAACAAAAAACCGCTTTCCGGCAGCACGGAATTTAAAGCCTGAGCCGAAGCGAAAAAAAGCGTCAGCAGCGTAATGGCGTTTGCCGCGTTTGTCAGCAGCGGAAAATCGTGCGAAATCCAATCCGCGAAAAAAACCAGCCGCCCACGCAAAAAAAGCAGCATCAACAAGCTCGCCAAAATCAAACAAACGAGCGGCGGCGGGATAAAAATAAAATTCTGCCGTTCCGCTCCGACGCGCAAACCGCCGAGCAGCGCGACCGTCAAAAAAATGAGCGGCAGCAGCAAAAAACGCCAGACAGCCAGATTTCTTTCGCGGATGTTCATTTACTTTCTCTCCCGCAAAACTTTGAGCGGATTTATATCGTCCCAGCTTCGTTCGATGCCTTGCTCAAGCTCGGTTTTTAGCTCTACGGCGGTTTTTAGTTTTAAATCGGCATCGTCAGATTTAAAATTCGGGTCGAGGGCAACGACGCGGTTTGCCGTTTCCAAACCCTGCCGGAAAAGATTGTCGTCGTTCCAGGTTCTGCCCCAGCCTTCGCGATAAAAGCTGTAAGCTGTGTAAAACTGAGTTTTGGCGTCGCGTTTTTCCGAATCGGCTTGATTAAAATTTTCGCGTGCCGCGCGGTAATTTTCCGCGCGGAAAAGCCGCAAGCCTTCGTCGAATTTTGCCTGGTTGATTTCGTAAGCGCCAACCGTTACGGTCGCTTTGGTCGAAATTTCGGCAACCGTTTTCGGCTCAGTCCAGTAAAGCCAGACGATGAAGAATGCGTAAACGATTGATAATAAAATTCCCGCCGTTTGGATTAGTTTCAGGTTCATCGTTTATAATCCTAGTCGAAACTAAAAGAGGTTTCCTGCAAAGTCAAACTCTTTTCAGAAAAATAAAAATATGCTGCGATTACTAACTTCGCTGATTTTTTGTTTTGTTGTTTTAAACTCTGTCGCATTTGCTCAGGATGCGAATGCAAATTCGTCGGAGATTCAAGTATGGCACAGGATAAAAAGCAATAACGGCGAATTTTCAATCGAAATGCCCGCCGATTATTCTTACTTTTATGACAAAGACGGATTCATTGCCGGGAAAAATTCAAGCTCGTATGAAATGCGGGAAATGCAAATCGTCAACAGTTATGAAAATCGAACATTGATGAGCGTTGAGGTTTATCGCACTTCAAATCCGAAAAATGCGTTGGAAGCGACGATTGATTATCAAAACCGCGAAGCTGACGGAAAAAAACTAAATTCAGCCGGTTTTGTCGGCAGAGAATATAATATTAAAAACAATGATTGGACGCGAACAACAAAATACCTTGCGTCCAAAACGCATCTTTACATCGTCACGGCGGCGACCCGCAACAACGATAATCTAACTTTTCAAAGATTTCTCTCTTCGCTTAAAATCGGTGAAAACGCTGCGGGAGAAGACAATGCGACACCGCTCGGCTCATTAAAAATCAGCCTGCCGGAAATCTCTTTTGAAAAACCCGACGCGAAAAAGCCTGCAGATACCAAAACGCCGAAAGATTCTTCGGCGCAGCCGGAGGAAACGGTTAAATTGGCTATCGTCGGCTCCGTTCTTCCCTCATACGTTGATGAAGCACGTCGCGCAAATATAAGAGGAACCATCAATTTGCGTTTAACTTTTTCGCCGCGCGGCAACATTAGCCGAGTCGTCATCCTGCGGGAGCTTCCGAACGGGTTGCTGCGTCAGGCTGCTTTTGCCGCGTTGCGATTCAAATTTCTGCCCCAGGAGAAAAACGGAAAACCGGTGGCTACAATCAAGGTCGTCGAGTTTCGATTCAGTATTTTTTAGAAAAAACAATGAAAAGAGTAGTTTTAATTTTTATATTGTGTGTTTTTTGTTTGTCCGCATTTCAGCAAATTTCCGCACAAAAAATGGCGGCTGATTTAATCGTCATCAACGCTAAAGTGCGCACAATGGAAGCGAATAAACCAACCGCCCAAGCGTTTGCAGTTTTGGGAAACAGAATCGTCGCCGTCGGCACAAACGCTGAAATTCGCGCGTTTACCGGAAGCGCGACGAAAACGATTGACGCGGGCGGAAAACTGGTGATTCCTGGTTTTAACGACTCGCACGTTCATTTTCTCGACGGCGGCGCGGGGCTTTCGAGCGTTGATTTGCGCGACGCCAAAACCCCGCAGGAATTTGTCGAGCGCATCAAAAATTTTGCCGCCAAGTTGCCGAAAGGTCGCTGGATTTTAAACGGCAACTGGGATCACGAAAACTGGACGCCGAACAATCTGCCGACCGCTGCGATGATTGACGCCGTGACACCGAATAATCCGGTTTTTATTAATCGTCTCGACGGGCATATGTCGCTGGCAAATTCGCTCGCATTGAAGCTAGCCGGAGTTGATAAAAGCACAAAGGACGTTCCCGGCGGTGAAATAGTTCGCGATTCGAATGGCAATCCGACCGGCGTTTTGAAAGACGCGGCGATGGATTATGTTTATAAGGTCATTCCCGAAGCGAGCTTTGAGCAAAAAATGGAATACCTGCAAGCCGCGACCGATTATGCCGCCTCTTTGGGCGTCACGAGCGTGCAGGATATGTCCGCCGGAACGGATGTCGGCATTTATCAGGAAATGATTCGTCAGGGAAAACTGAAAACGCGCGTTTACGCCGTTTCGCCGATTTCCGATTGGCAGCGCTGGCAAAAAGCCGGCGTGCGCTACGCCTTTGGTGATCCGATGCTCCGCGTCGGCGGTTTGAAAGGTTTTATTGACGGTTCGCTCGGTTCGACGACCGCCTGGTTTTACGAGCCTTATCTGGACGCGCCGAACACGTCCGGATTGCCGCTCGTAGAAACCGCAACGGCTCGTCAATTCGTGCGCGACGCAGATAAAGCCGGTTTGCAGATTATGATTCACGCCATCGGCGACCGCGGGAATGATGAAGTCTTAAAAATTTTTGAGAGCGTCGCAAAGGAAAACGGCGCGCGAGATCGGCGCGTCCGCATCGAACACGCGCAGCATTTAAATGAAGGTTTGATCAAACGTTTCGCTTCCAACAAAGTCGTCGCTTCGATGCAGCCGTATCACGCGATTGACGACGGGCGCTGGGCGCACAAACGGCTGGACGAAAAACGTCTGCGCGGGACTTACGCTTTTCGCTCGCTGCTCGATGCGGGCGCGACTCTGGCTTTTGGCACGGATTGGTACGTTGCGCCGCTTAATCCGATTCTGAGCATTTACGCGGCGACGACGCGCCGCACTTTGGACGGTAAAAATCCGAACGGCTGGATTCCAGAACAAAAAATCACGGTCGAAGAAGCCGTCCGCGCTTACACCGTCGGCTCGGCTTTCGCCGAATTTCAGGAATCCCGCAAAGGAACAATCTCGGTCGGCAAATTAGCCGATTTCATCGTTTTGTCGGATGATATTTTTACGATTAATCCGGTTGAAATCGAACGGGTAAAAGTTTTGACGACCGTGATGGACGGCAAAATCGTTTATCAAAGCAAATAAACACATCTTTGACTTTTGAGAAAGTCAATAACAAGCGATAATCTGTAAAATAAAATTAAAAGGAGACAAATTTGAAATGAAAAAAATACTTGGTTTGGCAATTTTAACTGCCACCTTCGCCGTTTCCGGCGCGGCGCAGGAATTGAACAGCAAAGGTCAGCCCGTTGTGAAAAGCAACGATAACGCGCCGGTTGAATTAAAAGCGGGCGAAACAATCAAACGCGGCGCGGCGCTCGGCGCAGCGAAAGCGGAACGGGCAGCGCTCGCCGATGTGTTGAAAAATCCGCAGAAATACGCCGGAAAAACCGTTGCCGTAGAAGGCGTGATTGTCCGCTCGTGCAAAAAAGAAGGCTGTTGGATGGAGCTTGCAGCGAACAAAGACGCCAAGCCGGTGCGCGTCACATTTGGCGATCACGCTTTTTTTATTCCGCTGAACGCCGCCGGTTTAAACGCCAAGGCTGAAGGCGTGTTTGAAGTTAAAGTTTTGAGCAAAGAAAAAGTTGATCACATGGTCAACGACGACGGGGCGAAAATCGAGCGCAACGCGGACGGAACCGCCAACGAAATTACTTTCGTCGCCGCTGGCGTTGAATTGACGAAAAAGTAAAAAGGGTAAAAAGGCAGAATAGGTTATGTGATTTGCATCAATCTTTTTTGTCTTTTGCTTTTTAGAAATGAAATCTTTCAAAATTCGCAATATCGAAATCAATCCGCCGCTTGTCCTCTCCCCGATGGCTGGCGTCACGGATTATTCTTTTCGCCGGATGGCAAAGCGGCGCGGCGGAATTGGATTGACCGTTTCCGAGTTTATTTCGGTCGAAGGCTTGACGCGCCACAACCCGAAATCGAAACGGCAGATGCGTTTTTGGGCGGAAGAACGCCCGTTTGCCGTGCAGATTTTTGGCGGGCAGCCCGAAAGAATGATGATGGCGGCGCAAATGGCTGAAGAAGTCGGCGCCGATATTTTGGATATAAACTGCGGCTGTCCCGCCCCGAAAGTCGTCAAAAACGGCGGCGGAAGCGGTTTGCTGCGTGATTTGCCGCGACTCGAAACGATTTTGAAAGAAATCAAAAAAGCGATTTCGATTCCGCTGACTCTCAAATTTCGCGCCGGTTATTCGGACGCTTCTTTAAATTATCTGGAAGTCGCGCGCCTTGCCGAAGATTGCGGCATCGAGCATTTGCAGTTACACGGGCGCACGAAAGAGCAGGGCTACAAAGGCTTGGCGAATTGGGATTACGTTCGCGAAGTGAAGGAAGCCGTTTCGATTCCGGTATCGGGGAGCGGCGATGTCGTTTCAATCGAAGGCGCTCTGCAAAAATGGCGCGAAACGAATTGCGACGGAATTTTAATCGGTCGCGGCGCGATGCAAAACCCCTGGATTTTTCGCCAAATCGAAGGCGTTTTGGCTGGGCGCGAACCGTTTCAGCCAACTTTGCAGGATAAACAGGATTGTCTGCTCGAATATTTCGAGATGCTGCTCGAAGATATGCCGGAGATTCCGGCTCTGGGCAAAATGAAACAGCTTGCCGGACAGTTTACCAAAGGTTTAGTCGGAGGAGCACAATTTCGCCAGACGCTTTATCATTCGCACTCGGTCGGGGAAGTTTTGGATAACATTGGCAATTATTTCGAAACTCTGCAAAGCGGAAAAATTTACGGTGACGGGTTGGTTGAAACTGAGATAGAAGTTTTAGATTCATGCGATGCCGCTAGCGAAGATTCTTGCGAAATTGCAGTTGCAGCTTAAGTGCTGATAACAGTGGTGCAAACTTTTTCACGCCCCTTTTGTTTAATCGCAAATTCTTTCAGAATTATTGCCAAGGTGATTTAATCCGCTTTGCGAAAAACGTAAAATGAATCCGGTTCGAAAATTCCCGTTTTCCAGCAAATATTTCCCGCAAAAACTATCAGGCGATAACCCTCAAGCTCGATTTTCGTGTTCGGCTTAAGATGATCGGAAGCGATAATAACAGCATCCGGCTTCTCAGTTTGTATCGTGTCAACAAGCTGCGGGTAAAAGCCGACCGGCGTTCGATTGGAGTGTGACCAGAACCAGATTCGCTCTTTTGAGCCGTTATTGAAATTATAAAAAATATTCTCATTAAAATACGGCAAAATTGCGATTGATTTCCATCCGCTGACGAATATTCTTTTATTTTCCAAACCATTTTCTTTAATAAACTTTGCCGTCGCGTAGCCGCCCGAATAAGGTTGAAATAAATCATAACGAGTCGCGTAAGCCGCCCAGTAAACTTGAACCGCGAGAACAATCGTAATCATCGCCAGAACAGCCCGCGCATAAATCGTTCGATTCTCGCTTTCGTCTTTAGCGAAACTGAGCCAGAGAACGAAAATCCAGAGAAAAAACAAAATGCCTTCGTGCCATAAATTGCGATATTTGACGGCGAGAAAAATCAGGTTTAGCGACAGCGGAAGCAAGTAGAGAAGCGTTAACTTTTTCCGGCGCAGCCAGAAAAAGGTTGCGGCTAGAATCAGGAGCGAACAGATAATTTGTAAATCAATAAACCTGCTCGTTTCATCCATCACGAGCGAGCCGGAAATCATCAATTTGCTGGAATTCAGGAAATTGAGCAAACTGTAATTATTCTCCCGCGCGAAAGTCTGATCCGGCGGCGGCATCAGCGTTAAAACAACAAAACCAGCCCCCAGCGCGAAAATCAAAACAGCGGCGGCATGTCGAATTTTCAAGGCGCTGTCGAGCTGCTTCCGCGCTTTTACGAGATCGAAAAGATAAATCGCAAAAAGAGCGCAGGCGACCAGCCATGTATGAGCGCTGACGTTGGCGAAAAGCGAAAGCAGCAGGGCGTAAAGAAGCGGCTTCTCAATTCTTTTCTCGTATTTAATTGCAATCAAAAACAAAAAAAACGGAATTAAACAATAACTTCTCGATACAACGCCGTACTGGAAAAAAGTGAAATAGGTAAAAGGAAAAAGCGTTTTGATTATTAACGGAAACGGCGAATAACGCAAAAACAAAAAGACGCCCGCCGCCGCAAAAATCGCTGATAAAACATTAACCGAGAAATACGGCAAACCGAGCTTTGCCGGAATCAGCACCAGCAAATACCAAAGTGCGGGATGCCCGTCGTAACGAAGATTTCTGGTTAAAATCTCCGCCAGGCTGAAATCGTTAACGTGCAGCCACGGCTGCGCTTCGTCCATCCACGGCTCGTGATTAAAAACCGTGATTGCGAGCAAAATTATGTAAGCGGCAAAAATCAATATCCAAAGTTTACTTTTGAGACTTTCGGTTTTATAAAAGTTAGACCAAAATGAATTGATGATCGGCATAAATTAATCAATATACGCATCATTTCATCGCCGCGAAAGTTTGCAGGCACGCTTTTCGGGAAAACAGATTGATTCCGAAATGCATATTATTCGCGGAGATTGTGTAAGGTTTCAGGATTTGAGCGTTCTAACAAATTAATCGTCCGGTTCGGGCTTATTTTATTAATCAAAAATGATTGCGAAAAAAGAAATACGGGGCAAAGCGCGCCCGTTCCGCAAACCTCAAAATGTGCTGCTGCTTTTAGGCGGGATATTCGGGCTGTTGTTTGTATTCTTAACGCCTCCGGCTCTGGTCGGGGATGAACCGAATCATTTTTTTCGCGCTTACCAAATTTCCGAAGGCGTAATTATCGGCGAAAAACGAGAGCATTTGAGCGGCGGCTGGATTCCGAAAAGCGTTCTGCTGGTCAACCGCAAATTGGTGGGCGATATTGAGATGAAACGGGAGGTCAAATTCGACACCCGGCTCATTTCCGAATTCCTCTATCTTCCGCTCAATGACGAAGATAAGGTTTTCGAGCGTTTCCCGAATACGGTTATTTACAACCCGATTCCTTACGCTCCGCAGGTCGTCGGGATTTTAATCGGAAAATTTTTTAATGCCTCACCGCTTGTTTTGATTTATCTGGCGAGAATCGTAAATTTACTTTTTTTCTTAATTTTGGCTTATCTGGCAATCACGACGACTCCGGTTCACAAGTGGGTTTTTTGCCTGCTTTGCCTGACGCCGACAAACGTCTTTCAGGTCGCTTCCGCCTCGGCTGACGCTTTTACATACGGCATTTGTTTTCTGACGATTGCTTGTTTTTTATCATACGCTTTGGACGAAGAGCGAAAATTAAAAGCCGTTGACGTTGTCAAAATCTTTGTTCTTTCTGTACCGGCGGTTTTGAGCAAGCAGGCTTATGTTTTGCTTCCGCTGCTTTTTCTGATAATTCCCGGTTGGAAATTTACATCAATCCGAAACCGTTTGATTACATTTCTCGCGCTGATAGCGGTTTGTGTCGGGAGCGTGGCTGCCTGGTCGGCGGCTGTTAAACCGATTTTTCTGCCGTACAGAATTGACCAGCCGATAAGTCCCGAAGAACAGTTGCGCTTTATTATGAGCGCGCCGTTTTATTTCGTCTGGATGGTGATTAGAGAATATACCTTTAATTTCTGGTTTTATTTTAAATCATTTTCCGGGCAATTAACCTGGTGGGATTTATACGTTCCGGGTTTTCTTCCGGTCGTCATATTTGCCGTTCTGATCGCTTTTGCCTTGCTTGATAAAGATTCCAATTATGTTTTGCCGCGTTGGAGCAAAGCGATTTTCTCGTTGATATTTATCGGCACGGCGTTTATCGTCGCTGCGCTGTTGTATATGACGTGGTCGCCGATTCGCGGAAGCGGCATCGAAGGCATTCAAGGCAGATATTTTATACCGATTGCACCGCTCTTTTTCTTGCTTTTTTATAACAAGAAAGTAGAATGGAATCTTTTTGACAATTACGCGCACAAAATTGTTTATCTAACGGTTGTCGTTTCGTTGTTAATTACGGCAAATAGTGTAATTTGGCGGTATTATGTTTGAAAGACTACGGTAAAAGTCGTTATTAACCGATAAAATATTCAATACCTTTTTAAATCAACGAAAAAATTGGCATCTGAGAATTATATACGAATGAATAAAATTGAACTGCGCCCTCGAAGGGTTGCAATTATCGGAGCCGGTCCCGCGGGACTAACGGCAGCTTATACTCTGCTCAAAAAAGATAAAGAGATTGACGTAACGATTTTTGAAGCCGACCCGGAATATGTCGGCGGCATTTCGAGAACCGTTAAATATAAAGATTTCCGCTTCGACATCGGCGGTCACCGCTTTTTCTCAAAATCGAAAGAAGTCGAAGATTTTTGGACGGAGATTCTTCCCCACGATATGCTCGACCGACCGCGTTCTTCGCGCATTTTCTATCGCGGCAAATTCTTTTCCTATCCGCTCAAAGCGTTTGAAGCTCTGTTCAAGCTCGGCGTGTTTGAATCTACGGCTTGCTTGCTTTCTTACTTTAAAGCTCAGGTTGCGCCAATTGATAATCCGAAAAATTTTGAAGATTGGGTGAGCAATAAATTCGGAAAACGGCTGTTCTCGATCTTTTTCAAAACTTATACGGAAAAAGTCTGGGGAATGAACTGCAAAGACATTTCAGCAGATTGGGCGGCGCAGCGAATCAAAGGTCTTTCGCTGGCTTCAGCCGTTAAAAACGCTCTCCTACCAAAAAGAAAGCCGAAAAACCGCAAAGAAGTTATCAAAACATTAATTGATACTTTCCGTTACCCGCGACTCGGACCGGGAATGATGTGGGAAGCCTGCGCCGAAAAAATCAAGGAAATGGGCGGAAACGTTTTGATGGGACGCAGAGTCATCGGCTGCGACTGGGACGAAAACCGCAATCTCTGGGCGATCAAGGTTCGAGATGCAAACGGGGAAGAAAGCCAAATTCAAGCCGAACACGTCGTTTCTTCGGCTCCGATGAGACAGTTGGGTTTGTCGCTCGCGCCAAAACTTTCGGACTCGGCAATAAATGCCGCCAATTCTTTAAAATATCGTGATTTTATAACCGTTGCGCTGATCGTCAAAGACCGCGAGCAATTTTCCGATAACTGGATTTATATTCACGACCCGAAAGTAAAAGTCGGCAGAATTCAGAACTTCAAATCCTGGTCGCCCGAAATGGTTCCCGACCCGGAGATGTGTTGCTACGGTCTGGAATATTTTTGTTTTGAAGGCGACGGATTATGGACTTCTTCGGACGAAAATCTGATTGAATTAGCCAAAACCGAAATCGAAAAGATCGGTTTGGTTAAAGCGGGCGATGTCGTGGACGGCTGCGTCGTCCGGCAGCCGAAAGCCTATCCGATTTACGACGATGAATATGCGGCGCACGTCGAGACTCTTAAAACCGAAATCGAAGCAAACTTTCCGACTCTGCACGTCGTCGGTCGCAACGGAATGCATAAATATAACAACCAGGATCACGCGATGATGACGGCGATGCTTTGCGCAGAGAATATTTTAGCGGAAAAACGGCTTTACGATGTGTGGCAGGTTAATCAAGATGCCGAGTATCACGAAGAAGGAAATGCGGGCGACCAGTCTTCAGCGAGCGGGCTGCGAGCCGTTCCGACGCGAGTCGAATACTCAAGTTAAAAAGCAAAAAAGACTGCATAATTACGAAATAAAAAAGGCGCGGTTGAGCGCCTTTTTTATTTCGTGAAATTACTCAACCGTCACTGATTTTGCCAGATTTCGCGGCTGATCAACATCACACCCTCGTCTGACTGCAATGTGATACGACAGAAGCTGCAACGGAACAACCGCCAGAATCGGCATCAGCAAATCCGACGCTTCCGGTATCGAAACGACGTGATCCGAAACTTTTGAAGACATTTCATCGCCTTCGGTCAAAATTGAAATTACGATTCCGTCTCTCGCCTTGACTTCGACAATGTTTGAATGCGTTTTTTCATAACGCAGCTCGCTCTGTGCGTTGCCGGTTTCGCGCGGATTGACGATGACGACCGGCAGGCGTTCGTCAATCAACGCATTCGGACCGTGTTTCATTTCACCCGCCGGATAGCCTTCGGCGTGGATGTAGGAGATTTCTTTTAATTTCAAAGCGCCTTCGAGCGCGACCGGGAAATTAATTCCGCGTCCCAGATAAAGAAAATCGGTGCAGCGGAAAAACTCTTTTGAAAGTTCTTCGATGTCGTCCGAATCGTTTAAGAGATTTTCGATTTTGACAGGCAGTTCAGCTAATTGCTGCGCGTGGTATTTCGCTTTTTCGCCATCGAGCTTGCCGCGCAGTTGACCGAGATAAAGCGCGAACAAATAAAGGGCGACCATTTGCGAGGTGAACGCTTTGGTTGAAGCGACACCGATTTCCGGTCCGGCGTGCGTCAGAATCGTGCCGTCAGATTCGCGCGTAATCATCGAGCCTTGCACGTTGCAAATTGCCAGAATTTTACAGCCTTGCTGTTTGGCTTCTCGCAAAGCGGCAATCGTATCTGCGGTTTCCCCGGATTGCGAAATGACAATCAGCAAAGTGTTTTCGTCCAGAACCGGCGAACGATAGCGAAATTCCGAAGCGTAATCAACTTCGACGGGAACGCGCGCAAGCTGTTCAATCATATATTTTCCGGCAAGTCCGGCGTGCCAGCTTGTTCCGCAAGCGGCGATTTTGATTGAAGTAACCTGCCGAAAATCTTCGTCCGTAATCTGCATCGGATCGAGATAAACCCGCCCGGTGTCCAAAGAAATTCTGCCCTGAACCGTATCGCGGACGGCGCGCGGCTGCTCGTAGATTTCCTTGAGCATAAAATGCTTGAAGCCGCCTTTTTCAGCCGCAATCGGGTCCCAGGTGATTCGCTGCTGTACGGGTTCGACAATGTTTCCGTCAAAATCGGTGACGCGAACAGAATCACGAGTTAAAACCGCAATCTCGCGATCTCCCAAAAAGAAAACGTCGCGCGTGTGCTGCAGAATCGGCGGAACATCCGACGCGACGAAAAATTCGCCGTCGCCTAAGCCGATAACAACCGGCGGACCTTCGCGGACGGCGATAATCGTGTCGGGTTCATCCGAAGAAATAATCGAAAGCGCGAAAATTCCGCGCAGTTCTTTGACGGTTTGACGAACCGCAAGTTCGAGATTTGCTGCGCCATCGCGCATTTTTTCTTCAATTAAATGCGCTACGACTTCCGTGTCTGTTTCGGTCACGAAACGATGGTCAGAGGCGCGCAGGCGATCTTTTAACTGCGAATAATTTTCGATAATTCCGTTATGCACGACGACAATGCGCCCGGTGCAGTCGCGATGCGGATGCGCGTTTTCTTCGGTCGGGCGTCCGTGCGTCGCCCAGCGCGTGTGACCAATTCCGTAATTTCCGTCCAAAGGACTTAAGCGGATACATTCTTCGAGATTGCGCAATTTGCCTTCGGCGCGGCGAATCTCCAATTTGTGATGGTCGTCAACGACAGCGATTCCAGCCGAATCGTAACCGCGATATTCCAGCTTTCGCAGCCCGTCAATAATGACCGGCACGACTTGTTTATTTCCAACGTAACCAACTATTCCGCACATTTGGTAAAGGATGAAGGATGAAGGATGAAGGATGAAAAATCCTTATCAAATCACGCTCCGGTTTCTTTCTTTTCTTCTTCAATGTCTAGAGATTTGATGACTCGCGCGGGTGCGCCGACCGCCAGTTTGTTTGGCGGGATGTCTTTTGTGACGACCGAACCGGCGCCGGTTACAGCGCCGTCGCCGACATTAATGGGCGCGACGAGCATTGTATCCGAACCGATTTTGACGTTTGAGCCGATTGTCGTTCGATTTTTGTTTTTGCCGTCGTAATTGCAGGTGATTGTTCCTGCGCCGATGTTGGTGTTTTCACCGATTTGCGCGTCGCCGAGATAAGTTAAATGGCTCGCTTTGGTTTTTCTGCCGACGATTGATTTTTTGACTTCGACGAAATTGCCGATTTTCGCGTCCTGTTCGATTTGCGCGTTGTTGCGAATGTGCGCGAAAGGTCCGATTGTGCAGTTTTCGCCGATTGAAGAAGTGTCAACGACGCAGTTTTCCAAAATCGTGACCGATTTTCCGACGTAAGCGTTTGTCAGGCGCGAGCCGGAACGAATCTCGCAGCCGTCGCCGATGTGCGTTTTGCCTTCGATTGTGACGTTCGGATGAATTATGGTGTCGCGCCCGATTTCCGCATCTTCGGAAACGTAGGTGTGTTTCGGGTCAATCAAAGTCACGCCGTAATCGCGCATTAAACGCGAATTGATTCGGCGGCGCAGGATTTTTTCCATTTCGGCAAGCTCTTCGCGGTTGTTGATGCCCGAAACTTCGCGGAAATCATTGTGCGAATAAAGCGAAACCGGCTCGCCCGCTTCGGATAAAATTAGCGGCGCGTCGGTTAAATAATATTCGTTTTGTTTATTGTCGTTTCGCACTCTGGCGAGAGAATCGAAAAGCAACCGTGAATTAAAACAATAAATTCCCGAGTTGATTTCACGTATTTTTCTTTCTTCTTCCGAAGCGTCTTTTTGTTCGACAATTTTTTGGAAAAGCCCGAATTGATCGCGCACAACACGCCCGTAACCCGCCGGTTCATCGAGCTTAACAGTTAAAATCGTGCAAGCCGCGCCGCGTCCGCGATGCGTGCGATGCTGCTGGACGAGCTTGGCGAGCGTTTCGACTCGAATCATCGGCACGTCGCCCGATAAAATCAGCAGCGTCGAGTTTTCATTTTCAAAAAACCGGCGGGCGGACAAAACGGCGTGTCCCGTTCCGAGTTGTTCCTCCTGTAGAGCAAAAGAAACGCGGTCGTCGTTGATTTCGGTTTTGACCGATTGTTCGACTGCTTCCGCCTGATGTCCGACGACGACGACTATTCTGCGCGGGTCGAGCGCAGCCGCCGTGCGAACAACGTGCGCTATTACGGGTCTGCCGCCCAATTTGTGTAAAACCTTCGCCGTTTCCGATTTCATTCTCGTTCCCAATCCGGCGGCGAGAATGAGAATGTCTAACTGCGGCTGCGTCGTTTCTTGTGTTGAACCTTCCATTTGCTCGTTCTTGGTGAAAATTAAAATGCCGCAAGCTGTTCAAACTGTGCCTTTACGGCACAATCTAAGACAACTTGCGCCAGCTTTTCAGGATTGTGACGCACTTTTTCACCTGCGTCCAATAAATCGGCGCGAATCAAT
Source organism: Pyrinomonadaceae bacterium (assembly GCA_036400075.1). Taxonomy (GTDB): domain Bacteria; phylum Acidobacteriota; class Blastocatellia; order Pyrinomonadales; family Pyrinomonadaceae; genus JALZCH01. Next base: position 16,174 of record DASWLV010000119.1, on the reverse strand, counting down.
TCGACCGAACGCCCGCGCAAAACGGGCGAAAGCGAATCGCCCAGCCCGATTTGATGCGCGCCTTCGGCGGCGTAAGCGGCGGTTTGTTCTGCGGAAATCTCGCGGTTGTTGACCAAGACGTAATCAAAATCAATTACCGGAGCATATTCTTTGACTTTTTCAAGGTGCTGCGCCGAAGTAAAATTGTCGGTTTCGCCCGGCTGAGTCATTAAATTGCAGATAAAAATTTTCGTAGCAGACGAATCGGCAATCGCTTCCGCCATTCCCTCAACCAGCAGCGGCGGCAGCAGGCTCGTAAAAAGCGAACCCGGTCCGAGTGTAATCACATCAGCCGAAGCGATTGCTTCGAGAGCTTCGGGCAGCGGCGAGCAGCGTTCGGGTTCGAGCCACATATTTTTGACGATTGAATTTGCCGCAGTAATGTTCGATTCGCCGCGCACCAGCGAGCCGTCAACCATTTCCGCCACGAGCCGCACATCGCAGTCTGTGGCGGGAAAAATCTCGCCTTTGATTGCCAGAACTTCCGAAGCGTGACGCACGGCTTCGGCAAAATCGCCGCCCGAAATTTCGGTTAAAGCAGCGAGGAAAAGATTACCGAAACTGTGTCCGCCAAGCTCGCCTTCGCCGCGAAAACGATATTTGAAAAGTCTGGAAAGCAGCGTCGAATCTTCCGACAGCGCGACCATACAGTTGCGAACGTCGCCCGGCGGCAACATTTGTAATTCGTCGCGCAGACGCCCGGAGCTTCCGCCGTCGTCCGTCACGGCGACGATTGCCGACAGCGATTGAATCTCAGGGAAATCGTCGTGAGGATCTCCGACAAAGTGTTTTAAGCCGCTCAAGAGCGTTGCTAAACCTGTTCCGCCGCCGATGGAAACGACGTTTAAGCGATTGTTAGTGGTTGGGAAATTTCGGTAAATCATTGCTGCATTAAAAGGCGCGGGAGAGCGACAGCGCAATGGGCAAATAATACCAAAATTCTTTTGTGCTGTCGTTTTTTATAAACATTATTCGTGTGAGCTACAAGAAAAATTTATCAACCAGCGGTCGGTTGATAGCATTATTAATCTAATATTGGTAAAAAATGTTAAATTTCATAAAACACTTGAAGTCAAAATTTATAATGTGCTAGATTTGAACGTGGGCGGAGTTCCGCACCGCCGTTACTCTTCTTTGAGGACGGCTGCAAAAATCCCAGCGAATATTTTTGCTTCCGACGCGCCCCGCACGCTACACTGCATAAAGCAAGCATTTTTCGCATTTCTATCAAAAAAGAGAGCTTTTTCCGATGAAGGAAACTCAAATTATCTTACACGAACAGCAGTTTCAACGGCTGAAAACTGTGATCGCGCGATTGAGCCTTGAAACCGCTGCCAGAATGGTTTTGCTGATTCACCGCGACGGACAGCCGATTGCTTTTCACGGCGACTTTCAGACGGTTGACACGACGAGCTTTTCTTCGCTGGCGGCGGGAAACGTGGCAGCTACATCGAGTATGGCGCGGCTGATCGGCGAAAACGCTTTTCCGGCTCTGTCGCACGAAGGCGAGCGCGAAAGCATTTATATTTCCGTTGTCGGACAAACGCTGCTGGTCGTCGTTTTCGACGAACGCTCGACGCTCGGCTTAGTCAAATTGCGCGTCAAACGCGCCACGCAGGAAATCGGTTTGATTCTCGAAGAAGTTAAGAAACACACCGAAGAACAGCGCGCGCAGGAAGTCGCTCTGTTCGCCGAAATCACCGACGAAGACATTGACAGCCTTTTCAGTTAACAGTTATCAGTCAACAGTGAACAAAAAGACTGATAACTGATAACTGATAACTGATAACTGAAATTATGACTTTCATTAATTACGCATCGCGCGAAATCAACTGCAAAATCGTTTATTACGGTCCTGGCTTGTGCGGCAAGACGACGAATTTGCAATATATTTACGATACGACCGCACCGCAATCAAAAGGCAAGCTTATCTCACTGGCGACCGAAACCGAACGTACTCTGTTTTTCGATTTTATGCCGCTCGAACTCGGTACGGTGCGCGGTTTTAAAACGCGTTTTCACCTTTATACCGTTCCGGGACAGGTTTTTTACGACGCCTCGCGCAAGCTGATTTTAAAAGGCGTTGACGGCGTTGTGTTTGTCGCGGATTCGCAGGACGAGCGAATGGACGCCAACATCGAATCGCTTTACAATCTCGAAGAAAATTTGCAGGCGCAGGGCTATGACTTGATGCAGATTCCTTACGTTTTACAGCTTAACAAACGCGATTTGCCGAACGTGACGCCGGTCGAAGAATTAACTTACGAATTGCAGCGCAAAGGCGAGCCGGTTTTTGAAGCTGTCGCTGCCAAAGGCGACGGAGTTTTCGACACTTTGAAGGCGGTTGCAAAACAAGTTTTGACGGAACTTAGAAAAAGTTGAAGGAAAGTGAATTTAAAAATAAAGCGGCTGAGGTTGAATTCAACCTCAGCCGCTTTATTTTGCTTTGCAAGCCTACTGCTGATCAGATCATGTGATGACTTGTTTAAGTAAACTTATTCAACGATAATTCGGATTGCTACATCAAATAATTACTCTTGAGAGAAAAGAGATAAAAAAAAGAAAATGAACACATATTACGAAAACGCAAACGGATTAACAGTTGCCGAATCTGCTCCGGCAGACCGCGCGGCATTTATTCGTCGCACTTACATTCATCTGGCAGGAGCAATTCTGGCATTCGTCGCGCTGGAATTCTTCTTGATTGCTTCGGGCGTCGGAGCCGTAATCGCCCAAACAATGCTGAGCGTCTCCTGGCTTCTGGTGTTGGGCGCATTTATGGGCATTTCATTTCTGGCAAACTGGTGGGCAAATTCATCGGCTTCGCGTCCGATGCAGTATCTCGGATTGGGGCTTTACATTGTTGCCAATGCAGTCATCTTTTTGCCGCTGCTTTATGTCGCCAATTATACAGCGGGAGGCGGCGTGATTTTGGAAGCGGGAATCTACACGATGGCGCTTTTTGCCGCTTTGACTGCAATTGTGTTTCTCTCGCGGAAAGATTTTTCGTTTTTAGGTCCGATTTTGATGATCGGCGGATTTCTGGCGCTTGGTTTTATCGCAACCAGCCTGCTTTTCGGATTTAGTCTGGGTTCTGTATTCGCATTGGTGATGGTGGCTTTTGCGGCAGGCGCGATTTTGTACGATACGTCCAACATTCTGCATCATTATCGCACCGATCAGCACGTCGCGGCATCGCTTTCTCTGTTTGCCAGCGTGGCATTGCTGTTCTGGTATATTTTGCGAATTTTTACTTCGTCCAGAGATTGATAATTTTGCCGGAACGGCTCAAAGGTTTTGAATTCAAAGTTAAAACAAAAAAGCGGGTGCGAAATCCGCTTTTTTGTTTTTCCTTGCAGCATTTTGGGTAATTATCGAAACTAAAGGTAAATAATTATCCTGATTAAGAGAATCGTCTTGAATTTATGGCTGTTTGCAGAAACAAAATTGTTTTTAAATTTCTATTCGTGACCTTTATATTTTTAGTAACTGTTTTAGATAGTTACGGTCAATCGAAGTGTCTGTCGGAGGAAGAAGTTAAAAAGATTATCAGCGGGATAAGCTCTCAACAAAGCGCCTCATTTAACAAGAAATTGCAGCTTGAGCTGTTACAAATCAAGCAGAGCACAGCGCAGATTTATGAAGAGTTATCTAGGTCCGCGTCCGAATCAAAATCATTTGACGAGCGTTTGAAACGACAACATGCTGCGAATGCCGCTCAATTCTGCCAAATCCTAAAAGAACACGGTTGGACGAGCAAAGCTCTGGTCGGCGCAGAAGCGGCTGAAATCGCGCCCGTAATCTTTACAGACGGTCTTTCTTTGGAATTTCAGCAGCAGTTAATTCCCATTATGCAGGCGGCTTTCGAGGCTGGCGAAATCTCGAAAGGCAATTATGCGAAAATCGTGGATCAGATTCGCGTTCGTTCGGGTAAAAAACAGGTATTCGGCACTATGGTCGGAATATCGAAGGATTTGCTTGTTTTGTACCCGATTGAAAACGAAGCAAAGCTCGAAGAGCTTCGTCGTGAATATGAATTGCCGCCGCTGGCTGATCAAATCCGCAGGCTCGAACAAAAATATAAAGCCGTGGTTATTAAGTCGCCGTCTTCACCGCAGCTTGCGGCTCAGCAAAATCAAGCAGAAATCAAAACTGCCCCGAAAAACTCAGAGGGAGAAAAAGATGATGTTTTGCGCGTCGAAACCAATTTGGTCAATTTAAATGTGACCGTGATGCCCGAAAAACCGGGTGCGATCTTGCCGTCTCTCAATAAAGATGATTTTACGGTTGTTGAAAACGGACGCGAGCAAGCCATTGATTGGTTTGCGGCAACGCAAGTTCCTTTTGATATTACTCTATTGGTTGATATTTCCGGCTCGACTTCAAACAAAATCAAATTGATTCGGAAAACGACGCGAAATTTTATCAAAGCCGCGCGACCTTCGGATCGTATTTCAATCATTGTTTTTGATGAAGAAGTCACCGTTATCTCGCCGCTCACGCAAGATCGGAATAAGCTGCTCGACAGCGTTGACAAAATCAAAAGCAGAGGCGGCTCAAAAGTCTGGGACGCTCTTGCTTTTGCGCTCAATCAAAGCACTGAAAATCAAAATGCGAATCAACAAAACCGCGAGCGGCGAAGCGCGATTGTTTTTATGACCGACGGCGAAGACAATACGTTTATCGAACAAAACAATATTGAATTTTCCAACATTATTTTCGCCGATTTGCTTGAGAAAGTCCGGCACAGCTCTGCATTGATTGTCCCGATTCACCTCGACACGCGCGAAAGCTACGGACTCAGCGAAAAGCTTTATAGAGGGACGAGACGAGCTTTGAACCTGCTGGCTGACGAAAGCGGCGGTTTGTTTTACGAAGCCGAAGACATTGACGACCTTGAGGGCATTTACCCGCAAGTCGTCAATGATTTAAGCAAGGTTTACAGCATCGGTTATTCGCCGTCGAATGCCGAGCGCGACGGCGGTTGGCGCACCGTCAAAGTTAATATAAAAAAATATCCGAATCTAGCGATTCGCACGCGAAAAGGGTATTACGCTCAATAGCAATATCTTCTCATTGAAATATTTAAATGGGCAAAACAAGCGGAATAACAATAGTAAAACGTTCTAAAACCGGTCTCGGTTTGTTCGCCGCCGCAGACATTCCCAAAGGTGCGAGAATCATTCAATACACCGGAAAATTAATCTCGAATGAAGAAGCCGACCGACATCGCGGAAAATATTTATTTACGCTTGATTCCGAGCAGACAATTGACGGCAGCAGCCGCGAAAATCTGGCGCGATACATCAATCATTCCTGCCGCCCGAACGCCGATTCGGATGTCATAGGCAAAGAAATCTGGATCGTCGCTAAACGCAAAATAAAGGCTTCCGAAGAGGTTACAATCAATTACGGAAAAAGCTATTTTAACCAATTCATCAAACCGAAAGGCTGTAAGTGCATTAAATGTAATCCTGTAGTTAAACCCCCGATTCCGACTTTTACCTGAAGAATCAAACAATTGGAAAGCTTCTTAATTTCTTGAGAACAGCGGTCAAAATGCGAAACCGATATTGAAAGACATACTTCTTCCGGGAAAATTAATTTGCTGCGCTCCATTGATAAAGGAAAATCCGCCATCCGAAGACCCTGATAACGTGCGTAGAAAATTTGGCGACGACATATTTCCGATTGGATTTCCTTTGCTAATGATATTGAAAACATTATTGACGTGAAGACCGAAATTGAGAGTTTGTTTCGGCGGTTTTTTATTCTTTTTATCTTCATTAAAACCGAAGCTCTTTGAGATGGAAGAATTAAACACAACGTTTTTCGATCCTCTGCCGAGATTTCGCGGAATCAGCTCGTCGTTCGGCGAAGGATTCGGGTCGAGAATGCCGTAAGGCGTTCTGATCAGATTCGGTTTGCTTAAATCGGTTGCAAACGAAGGTCGTTCGTTGAAAAAACCGTCGCCGTTAGTGTCGCGTCCGGTGTAAATATTAAATCTAGTGCCGGAACTGACGTAAAAATCACTGCTGATAGAAATTTTTTGAGCGGTTAAGTTGTAGAAAAAATATCCGCTGATGCTGTGAACGCCGCTGTAAGGAGTCGGCGCGGATTCCTGACTAAAATCATACGGGTCAAAAGCCGATCCGCTGCCGCTGACGATGTTGCTTTTTGATTTAAGATAAGCATAACGGATGTTGCCGAATAATTTTTGCGATTGCGGAAAACTTAGATTAATCGAAAAGCGGTCGGTTTCGGTTTTTCCGATTGACTGCGTTTCGTATACGTTTCCGACGTTTCCGAGCGGTCGAACCGCCGTTGACGGATTCAGCGGGTTGAAAGTTCCGGCGAGCGGCGCGTTGATGTTTTTAATCAAAGCCTGTCTGAAAAACGCGCCGCGCGAAAATGTAAAATTCAAAGTGAAGCCTTTCGGCATTTTCTTTGTAGCGGTAATGTTAAGCAGCGATTGATACGGCGTTTCAAATTCGTCATCGAGAAATCTTTGAGTGCGCGGCAGAGCAAATTGCTGAAGCAGATCAACCGACGGGACATTCGGATAAAAATCCAGAACGTTAGTTTCGGTCGCCAAATACTGCAATCTATCCGAATCGTTTGCCTGCTCGATGGCGAGCGTATTATTAAGCGCAAATCTGTTATAAAACAGTCCGTAGCCGACGCTGATTCTCGGCAGAGTGTAAAGCGGATTTTGTTTTTCCTTTGCTTTCGGCGACCAGATTAATCCGAAGCGCGGCGCGAGGTTTAAACGGCTACCGATGTTTGTCTGATTTTCGTAGCGGACGCCGAAACTGGCGGCAATCGTTTCGGTTAATTTGTAACTGTTCTGCACATAAAATCCGACATCATACTGCGAAACTTTGATTTCGGGATCGCCGCCGGAAATCGTAAACTGGCTTGCGCCGCCGCCGAGTTCTCTGATTCTTTGATTTGAAAAACCCAACTGCCGGAAAAGTAATGTTCGACGATAATTTTCCAAACTGTTGATTTGCGTCGTCAAAACATTTCCCGCGCCGTCAGTGACCGGATTGTTATTTGCGTCCAGGACGGGAGCGAGTCTACCGCTGAAAGTATAAGTGCCGCCGAAATTTGCCGTTGAATTTTGATTTATTCGTTCGCCGCGCAATCTCCAGCCGAAACCCAAAGCGTATTTGCCCATTTGCCAGGTTGTTTCATTTGTCGCGTCGAAGCGAAGGTTTTTGTTTGAAACGTTCTGTTGCGAACCGCCGCCAAAAAAAGCGTCCAGAACATTGATCGCCGCTTCGTTGCTTCCGCCGAAACTGTTGTTTGTTGAATAAGAAACTAACAAGCGCGTTTGATTGACGATGTTTTCGTTTATCAAATTAGTATCGGAAAACTGTAAATAATGGTTTTGAGATTTACTCTCGTTGGCGCGTGTCGGCAGCGAAAATCCGCCGACGTTTTGTCCTTTCGCGCGACTGGTAGCGAAATAATAATTAAGGTAAAGTTTATGCTTTTTGTTTGGGTCGGCATTGATTGTCAGGTTGATATTTTCCGAACGACTCGGCGCGGCAAAAGATTGTTTGAATTCGACGGGCTGCAGATTCGCATCTAAAACGACCGCGTTAATCACCGCGCTCACATCGCTTTCAGTGTGACTTCCATAAGCGAAGAAATTGGCTTTTTTGCCGAAGAGCGGACCTGAGAAATTAAAAAAGTAATTTCTCGATTGATATGGCACGCGCCTCCCCAAAAAAGGATCAGCCGCATTAAGGCGCGAATCGGCAAAGCTGAAGCTCACATATCCTTTGAATTTATCTACATTGGCGCGCGTAAATATCTCGATTCCGCCGCCGAACGGACCGTCGTATTGAGCGGAAAATACATTTTGATTAACCCTGATCTGCTGGATTGCCTGCTTCGGCGGGATTTTCCCGCCTTGAACACCGTTGACGCTGACCGGCAATTCTTCGCCAGCCACCACTTCGCCGATACGCCTGATAGTTCTTTCCAGCTCTTCCTGATCGTCCGACAAGTTTTCGATTTCCCTCTCGTTTAAAACCGTAGTTACTCCGGTCTTTTCCGCTTCGGTCGCATCACTTTCTCCGATCTCGACTTTTGATTCGACCGGCGCTACTTCGAGAACGATTTCAACTTTTTGAGTTTCATTATTATTAACTATGATCTCGTCACCTGTGTATTCCTTAAAACCTGCGGCGGACACCTTTATATGATATTTTCCGGGCGACAACTTTAAAAATTGAGCGATGCCCGAAAGGTTTGTCTTCATCTGTTTTTCTTTTTCATCGGATTTGCCGAGCGTAACTTCGGCATCGGAAATCGCACCTTCAAACTGGTCTTTGACGGTCGCAACAATTCCGGCGTTTCCGGTCTGACCGGGAGAAGCTACAATCAAAGCACAGATAAAAGCGGAAAGAAGCAGGGCGTTTTTTAAATAGGGCATAAAAATCCTTTTGATTAAATGCGAGCGGCTAACTTTCCCTAACACGCCGAAGCAAAATAAAAGTTCCGATGAAAATGAGAGACGGCGAAACATTTATTAACGCCATTGAAAAATGCTCGGAAATTGTTGCGTTATCAATCGAATTGTTCGGCTCGAAAAGACGGTTTGAATAATAGTTATTACTAAAAGGCTTCAAACAAGCTTATTGAATACAAGCATATTGGCAAAGTTTCAAGTTAAAATATTCATATTCTTCAACGGATGTTTAAGATATGCTTTTAAAACCGAGCGCCTTTTATGAATAACGAACCTCGTCAAGCTCTCCGGGAAATCGTCGCCAAATACGGCAAGGAAATTTGCAGCGACAGCAGGCGCTGCGAAGGATTGCTAAAGGATAACTGCGGTTCATATCGCCGGGAAATCAGCATTTTAATCAATGCGCTCGATGAGCGCATCCCTTTGGATTTATTGGCTGGCGGAAACTCGCTGCCGCGCGAGCTGCTTTTAACACGTCTGGCAAAACGTCTGGAAGATAATCTGGCTTTAACCCAAAACGCCGCTGTCTGGGCGGTCGAATCGTGGGCTTTGGCGCTCAATCTGATTACCGAACGCGAAGTCGCCGAAAGAGAAAACGAACGAGCAAAAAATCAGACGAAAGATTCGGATTTCGATTCTGAAATCCGAATCCGGGAAAACGACGAGAAAAACTTTCCTCCCAAACCAGCGCCGCAGAAACAGCCGCCGCCAAAACAGCATCAACCGCCGCCATTCGCGCCGCCTCCGAATCCGTCGCCGCGAATAAACATTCCAAACCAGACTCAGCCCGCGCAAGTGCCGACACACCCAGCACCGAGGGGGCAAACATCGCCGCAACAGAATCAGGCTCCAACGCCGACCGCACAAACTTTCCCGAAAAAGCGCGGGCGAAAACTTCGCGGATGTTTTATCGGATGTTTTTTGCTGCTCGTTCTGTTAGGCATTTTGACGGTCGGCGTTCCATATACTTTCAGAGTTATGCGCGAAGCTCAGGAATCAATTCCGCCGTCGCGCGTGCCGCAGCAATAAAAAACTGCTTTTTAAAAGAACAGTTTTCATATCGAATTCATACACGGCGCGCAAGGCTTGTTTTTTTTAACCCTTATTTTATCGAAAAAACGCATCTGGCAAAGCTATTGCTTGATTACAAGCTTCGATTAAATTTTTGTTTCAAAAGGAGAGATTTTTATGATTAAAAGACCGGGCGGCGAGCTTGCTTCGAGACCGCTGCATTTTATCTGGATTGCCGACTCGTCGGGTTCGATGGAACAGGACGGAAAAATTCAATCGCTCAACACTGCAATCCGCGAAGCGATTCCGCATATGAAAAAAGTCGCCGAAGATAACCCGAACGCGCAGGTTTTAGTGCGCGCAGTCAAATTTTCAAACGGCGCGCAATGGCATATTTCGCAGCCGACGCCCGTTGCTGATTTCGCATGGACGGATTTGACCGCAGACGGCGAGACCGATATGGGCAAGGCTTTGCAGCTTGTCGCCGAACAACTGAAAATGCCGCCTATGTCGGATCGCGCTTTGCCGCCGGTTCTGGTTTTGGTTTCCGACGGTCAGCCGACTGACGATTTCGAAGCCGGTTTAAAGGCTTTGATGAATGAACCCTGGGGCAAAAAAGCCGTGCGGATTGCGATTTCAATCGGACGCGACGCGGACAATGACGTGCTGCAAAAATATATCGGGCATTCCGAATTAAAGCCGCTCAACGCGAACAGCCCCGAAGCTCTCGTCAAACATATCAAATGGGCTTCGACCGCAGTTTTGAAAGCAGCTTCGTCGCCTGCCGCCGCTGCCGACGCGCCGAAATCTGACGAACCAGTGGCAAGCGTCCCGATTCCGACCGCCGCACCCGCTGCGACAAACGCGCAAACCGCCGGAGGCGCCGCGCCGCAAACCGGGACGCCAAACATGGCTTTACCTGCCGACAGCCAGGACGAGATTGACGACGTTTGGTAAAAAGCATTTATGGCGAATGATAAATTAAGCGCCGAATGGCGTGTAATCGGCGAAACCGTTCCCGGCGCGACGCATTTGCGCGCCGGGATTCCGAATCAGGATGCGATTCTTTTTCTGCGCGAATCAAGCCGCAGCCTGCCGATTATAATGTCAATGTCTGACGGTCACGGCAGCCCGAAATGTTTTCGCAGCCATCGCGGCTCCAATTACGCAGTCAAAAAAGCCGCCGTTTTGTTCGGGGAATTTCTTGGCGAACGACGCGGCAAATTCGATTTGTCGGAAATCGAATCAAACAAAGATTATCTGGCAAGCGAATTTCTCAAACGCTGGCGCGAAGCGGTCGAAGCCGATTTGAAAAAAGAGCCGTTTTCGGAAGAAGAATTTAAAAATCTCGAAAAAAAAGCGGATGCGAAAGCCAGAAAACTGGTCGAAGAAAATCCGCTGCTCGCTTACGGCGCAACGTCTTTAACCATTGCGCTCGAAGAAGATTTTGCGATTTATATGCAGCTCGGCGACGGCGATATTTTGAACGTTTCCTCTTCCGGCGAAGTGATGAAACCTTTGCCAGAAGACGACCGGCTTTTGGCAAACGAAACGACTTCGCTGTGTTTGCCGAAAGCGGAAAAAGATATGCGATTTCTGGTGCAGAAATTCGGCGAAAAAGAAATTCCGGCGATGATTTTGCTTTCGACCGACGGTTATCTCAATTCGTTTTCGAGCGAAGCCGGATTTTTCCAGGCAGGAACCGATATTCTGCAAATGCTCGCGGAGGAAAAAGGCTTTGAAGCGGTAAACGACAATCTCAAAGCGTGGCTCGAAGAAGCGACGCAGATGGGCAGCGGCGATGATTGCACGGTCGGAATTATTTATCGTCCCGACGCGCTGAAAAAACCGGAAAACGCCGCAAAATCGGAAACCGTCAGCGCCGAATTAATTTCGACCAACCCGCAGACCGGAGAGAAAACGGTGGAAATTCCCGAAGCTCTTTTGCCTTCATTAACTGAAAATCAACCGGAAGACCCGGATGATGTGACGGTCACAATCACGATTAAAAAAGATAAAAATAAATCTACAAATAAGCCGGTTGTGACGGTCAAAAAAAACGAGCAGGAAAAAACAAAAAACGCGGGCGGCAATACCGATAATCAGAAAACCAAATGAACGATTTAGCGCGCCAAAAACTAATCGAAACCGTCGGGCGACACGGGAAATCAATTGTTGATGACACGCGCCGCGCCGAAGGACTTTTCCGCGATAATTTCGGCGGTTTCAACCGTGAAATTGCGGTCTTGACAATGGCGCTCGAAGAAGGCGTGGCGCGTGATTTGGCTGCCGCACAGCAAAATGCGCCGTCCGCAAGTTTGCTGGCGCGTCTGACGCAAAGGCTGGTTGACAATCTCGCATTGTCCGAAGACGCGGCAAAATGGGCGGTTGATTCGTGGGCGCTGGCTTTGGGCGTGGTTTCAAACAACGATTTGAAACCGACCGAAACGCAAAACGCGGAAAAATCGCAGACGAATATTGTTCCTGTTCCAAATTCGTCTGTCGTTCAAAATCAAACAGGGCAAAAGCAGGGAATTTCAAACGGCGCTTTCATCGTTTCAGCGGATAAGTCCGGCGATTTTGTTTCGATTAGCGAAGCGATCAAAGCTGCCCCGGATGGCGCGCAAATATTAGTTCGTCCGGGTTTGTACGAGGAAAGTTTGACGATCAGCAAACAAATCGAAATCATCGGCGACGGCGGCGCGGTGAAAGACATTGTTGTCAGAAGCCCCGATTCCAGTTGCGTTTCGATGCAGGCGGAAAAGGCTGCGGTGAGAAATCTGACTTTGCAGTGCGCGGCGGGGAAATCAGGCGAACAGGTTTTCGGAATTGACATTCAAAACGGCGAGCTGCTTCTGGAAAACTGCGACGTGACTTCCGATTCGCTCGCCTGTATTGCCGTTCGCGGGGCGGATACAAATCCTTTAATTCAAAACTGTCGCATCGCAGACGGCGCGGACGGCGGAATTTATTTTTTCGACTCGGCGGGCGGTACGGTTGAAGAATGCGAGATTCTTCGAAATCGAAATGCGAGCGTCGTCATCGCGCAAAACGCAAATCCGCATTTTAAAAAATGCCGCGTTAGCGAGGGAGAAAACTCAGGCTTTTGGGTTTACGAAAACGGTTTGGGAACAATTGACAATTCGGACATTTTCGGACATCGCGCGGGTGAAATCTTAGCGTCGGGCGGCAGTCCGGTTTTGCGCGGCTGCAAGATTCATAACTCAAATGAATCGGGCGTTTTTGTCCAAAATAACGGCAGCGCTTTGCTCGAAAATTGCAGCGTTTATGAAAACGCGGACGCCGGAATCAGCGTTGACGGCAGGAGCATAGCCTCCGCTAGCAACTGCCAAATCAATCGGAATGGAAGCGTCGCCATTAGAGTCAAAGGCGACAGTTCCGTTCGCGTTGAAAACTCGGATTTGACCGGCAACGAATTGGCTACCTGGGAAACCGAAATCGGAGTTTTTGTCGAGAACAAGAATAATCGAGAATATTAAAGCGAAAGAGAAAAAGCGACGAATGGATGAAATTTTAAAACCCGGTCAAGTTATCCGCTGCGAGCCTTCGGGAATGAATTGCACGATTGAAGAATTGCTCGGGGCGGGCGGACAGGGCGAAGTTTATAAAGCAGAGCTTGGCGGCGAAAAGGTCGCCGTGAAATGGTTTTTCCCGCAAATGGCGACGCCCGAACAGCGCGCTTCGATGGAGCTTCTAATCAGAAAAGGCGCGCCGAGCGAGCATTTTCTTTACCCGCTCGAAATCACGACCGCGCCGGGCGTTCCCGGCTTCGGTTACGTGATGCCGCTCAGACCGAAGCGTTTTAAAAACATTGTGGATTTGATGACGCGGCGGATTGAGCCTAGTTTTCGCGCTCTGGCGACCGCTTCGTTTAATCTCGCGCACAATTATTTGCTGCTCCATGCGCAAGGTTTGTGTTATCGAGATATTTCGTTCGGCAACGCTTTTTTCGATCCCGATAATGGTGACATTTTGATTGCCGATAACGACAACGTTTCGGTTGACGGCGCGCCGGTTTTGGGCGTTTTGGGAACGCCGCGTTTTATGGCACCGGAAGTCGTCAGGGGCGAAGCGATGCCCAGCACGCAGACCGATTTGTTTTCGCTGTCGGTTTTAATTTTTTATATGCTGATGGTCGCGCACCCGCTCGAAGGCAAAAAAGAAGCCGCCATCAAAGCTCTCGATTTACCGGCGATGACGAAACTTTACGGAAAAGAGCCGGTTTTTATCTATGACCCGAATGACGAATCGAATCGCCCGGTCGCGGGAATCCACGACAACGCGCTCGCGTTCTGGCGAATTTACCCGCAATTTTTACGCGATATTTTTATACGGACGTTTACCGCAGGCTTAAATGACCCGCACGCGAGAGTGCGCGAAAGCGAATGGCGCGGGACGATGGTGCGTCTGCGCGACACGATTTTTTATTGCCCGCATTGCTCGCTCGAAAATTTTTATGACGGAGAAGCGTTAAAAGCGGCGGGCGGAAATCCGGGTTTGTGCTGGGCGTGCGCCGCCGCATTGCGTTTGCCGCCGCGAATCCGCATCGGAAAATCTGTTGTGATGCTCAACCACGACTCGCAGCTTTTTCCGCATCACGTTGACGATACGCGGCTTTATGATTTTTCTGCGCCGGTTGCCGCCGTCGCTGTTCATCCGACGAATCCCAACGTTTGGGGGCTGAAAAATGTTTCTCAAAACAAATGGGTAATTGGAGCAGCCGACGGCTCTATCAAGGATGTCGAACCGACTCGCAGCGTGACGCTCGCGGTCGGAACGAAAATTCAGTTCGGCAAAATGGAAGGAGAAATCCGGGTTTGATTTCCAAATTCCCAAGTGAAAAACCGCCCTTTCGAGCGGTTTTTATTTTATCTTAGATTTACTGGTAGAGATTTGAACTCTACAATTATCAATTTCGTCAGGAAGCCAAATTTCTTAAAACGACAAATGCTAATGCCGTCGCTCAACTTAGTAATCGTTGCTCGATGAGTTTGACGAAGGCGTCGCACTGCCGCTGCGATCCTGGTCGCCCCTTGGTGCGGGCGTCTCGTTGTGTTCGTGTTGGTTCGGTATCAAGGACGCGTTTTCTTCCTTTGCTTTTGCCGCTTGCGTGAATTGTTGTTTGTTGATTTCGTGCAAAATGTTCTCGCCATTATGCCCCGACCCGCCGACATCCCAGTGATCGCTTGTAGTCATTTTGTGTTTGCTCATTTTTCTTCCCCGCCTTTTACAAAAATAAAATTCTGACTCAAAACGCGCTTTTAGCTATCGCCTGTGCGCATTTGTCATTAAATGAATTTTAAACGACCACATTTTTCTTGTTTGTGCGGTAACAGACAAAAATAGGAGCGCTTTTGATGCTTGATGGAGATGAGTATGTTAGGGGGAACGTTTACACAGACTGAATTAAAATATGTAAAATCAGCACTTTTTAAGGGCGGCACTAAATAAAAAACGCCCTTTCGAGCGCCTTTTTTTGTTACTGAAATGATTTTCATTCCTGAATGCGGGCGAAGGCAAATCAAAATTTATTGAACTTAATATTAGGCAGGATATTAAGTAGTCAGGCAGAATAAAATGATAAGAATTTTTACCGCAGATGGACACCGATAAAAGACGGATGTTTTTTGATAAAACAGATTTGATTTCTTCATCTTTGATTTATCCGTTTTTAAATCCATGTTTATCTGTGATTATTTCTACCGATTTAATTTGCCCGATTACTTAAGTAGAAGTAACGCAGTTGGAGGCAGAAACACTTTCCGTCGGGGAGTGTGCTTTATTTTCGTATAAGAAAGACAAAAAAAGAGCCGCGCGTTTCCGGCGACTCTTTTGGGTGATCGAATTCCAACCGAATCCATTAATTATCAGCGACAAAGTTTATATCATCCGTTTCGCCAACAAGCGAAAGGACTTGCGCAGATTGAGTAAATGTATATTTCTTAGCTGAAACGCTGATTGTATAACTTTGACCAGCGGGCGTATCTACAAATCTGTAATAACCTAATGAGTTGGTCAGAACTGTTCTGGTTTCTCCATTTTGATCTGTCAGAGAAACTCTCGCCTGAGAAATTCCCCTTTTTCCTTTTATCACACGCCCTGCAACTGTGACTGAGCTGGCAGTCGGCGCTGTATTGTTGACAGACCCGGAAAAGTTGTCTAAATATCCGACAAGAGCGTTATTAGGTCCTGTTCTTGTCCAAAAGTCGAATCCGTTTACTGCTCGTGCAGTATTTCCGCCACCGAAATTACCTGTTTTATATGCCGTTTCCCATGTTGATCCCGTAGCACTGCCAAGCAAATTGTTGTTGAGATCATAAATCGAGAGCCTGAAAATATCATTAGGGCTTGTGCCGTTTAATCCGGGGTAAAAAGTAATGTCGTAATCGAGCCGGTACCATTCTCCCCAATTCAGATTTTCTGCAACTGTGCTAACCATAAAAGTTTGATCGGCAAAAGTGTACCAGCCGATTTCAAATTTTAATTTGCCTGCTGCTGTATTAGTGTCGTTCACGACTCGAACCTGCGCATAACGGTTTGGATAATCATCTGCTCCGGTTCCTTTGCTGCTCGGATTAAGCTCGGCAAAGCGACCGTTTGCCAATGTGGAGATGACAGGAG
>DASWLV010000118.1:0-12817 GCA_036400075.1 Pyrinomonadaceae bacterium | reverse complement strand
GATTGGTCATCGGATTATAAGTGCCGACGTTTTCCAAATATGCGCCGTCGCGCTTTGAGCGTTTTTCTTTCACCACAATACGGTAAAACGGTTTTTTCTTCGCGCCCATGCGCATCAAGCTGATTCCTAACATATTTTTCTGGTAATAAGTAATTAGTAATAAGTAATTAGTAATAAGCAGCTAATTTAACTAATTACTTATTACTAATTACTTATTACCGTTTTTTCTTGTGTCTTTTCTTCTTTTTAACTCGATTTTGCGGCTCGCCGTTTCCATTTCCGTCGGGCATCCCGCCTCCGAGCAAACCGCCGAGTCCGCCGCCCATTCCCGGCATCGAAGGCATTCCGCCTCCGCCGCCGAACATTCCGCCTAATTTATTCATCATTCCGCCGCCCATTCCGCCGAGCGCTTGTTTGAACAAACCGGAACGATTCATTTGCGTCATCATCTGGCGCATCTCGGTATATTGCTTTAAAAGCATATTCACGTCGTGAATCGTTGTTCCCGAACCTTTGGCAATTCGCGTTTTGCGACTGGCGTCAATGATTTTGTAATTGTTGCGCTCGGTGCGCGTCATCGAATCAATGATTGCTTCGGTGCGCTTCATCTGCGCTTCGATTTGTTCGGTCTGCTCGTCGGTCAATTCCGGCATTCCCATTCCGCCGAGAAGCTGTTCGGGAAGCATTTTCATCAATTTCGACATTGAGCCGAGCTTTTTAAATTGTCCGAGCTGTGCGCGAAAATCTTCGAGCGTAAACTCGTTTTTCGACATTTTCTCGATTTGCCGCTGCGCTTCGTCCTCGTCCATTTTGTCCTGGACTTGCTCGATCAGCGTCAAAACGTCGCCCATTCCGAGAATTCTCTGGGCGATTCGATCTGGATAAAACGGCTCAATCGCGTCGTATTTTTCGCCGACGCCGACAAATTTTACGGGCTGTCCCGTAACTTCATTAATCGAAAGCGCAGCGCCGCCGCGAGCGTCACCGTCCATTTTTGTCAGCACGACGCCGGAAATTCCGACTCGGCGATGAAATTCTTCGGCAGTTTTAACGGCGTCCTGCCCGATCATTGCGTCGGCGACAAACAAAACTTCGACCGGACGCGAGACACGCTTGATTTCCTCAAGCTCGGTCATCAAAACATCGTCAATCGCAAGACGCCCGGCAGTGTCAATCAACAGCGTGTCGTATCCGGTTTGCTGCGCCTGCTGAATCGCTCTCTGGACGATTTCGAGCGGCTCTGTTATCGAGCGGTCGTCAAAAACCGCCGTTCCGGTCGCGTTCGCCACAACTTTCAATTGCTCGCGCGCGGCAGGGCGATAAACGTCAACCGAAACGACCATCGTTTTGCGTTCCTGATTTTTCCGCAGCCACATTGCGATTTTGCCGGTCGAGGTAGTTTTACCTGAACCCTGCAAACCGACAACCATCACTACGTTCGGAATAGTTTTCGTAAAAACCAGACGCGACGAAGTTCCGCCTAAAATCTCGACCAGTTCGTCATAAACGATTTTGACAACCTGCTCGTGCGGTTTTAAATCCTGCCAAACGTCCTGTCCTTCAGCTTTTTCCTTGACGCGCTGGATAAAATCTTTGGCGACTTTGTAATTCACGTCGGCTTCGAGCAAAGCCATCCGAATTTCGCGCAAAGCGGCGTCAACGTGCGCGGGCGTAAGCTTGCCTTCACCGCGCAGGTTTTTCAGAGTTCGTTTTAATTTGTCTGACAGCGACTCGAACATAACAATACAGTTCAGCCAATAGAGGCGAAACTTTGATGATAAATTCCTGAACGCAAAGTGTCAAGAAACAAGCCGACTTCCGAAAGAAACGGTAAATGCAAAAAATTGTTTGAAAAGCTGACAAATAGTGCTATAAAGAGTGCAAAATCTTAGGAGGCAAAACAAATGATACGAAAATTTGCGTTAATTTTTGGCGTGATTTATTTGCTGGTCGGCATTTTGGGATTTATTCCCGGCGCGTCTTGGGGTCATGACGCGCTGCACGCGGCGCGTCCGGTCAGCGTTGATACGTCGCACGGTTTATTGTTGGGGCTGTTTCCGATCAACGTGCTGCACAACATCGTTCATATCTTAATCGGAATCTGGGGTTTGCTGGCTTCGAGAAGCATCGGCGGTTCGCGTCTTTACGCGCAAGGCTTGGCGGTTGTTTATGGTCTGCTAACGATTCTCGGATTGATTCCAGCGACTAAAACGCTTTTCGGTTTAGTCCCGATTCACGGCTTCGATATTATTCTACACGCCGGAAGTGCATTGATTGCAGCTTATTTCGGCTTTGTAGCGAGAAACACTGACGGCTTGCCGGCGGACGCTTCACGCTAACCGAGACCGCTTTTAGTTAAAACTCTCTCGACAGCCGCAGTAACGCGCTCGACCGTTATTCGTCGAATACACTGCGGCTCGTCAAACTCCGCGCATTTATAACCGGCGCACGGCGCGCACGGCAGATTTTCCGTGACGACTTCGTGCGGCGCGTCACTCCACGGACGCCAATGCTCGACGTTTGACGAGCCGAAAATGACGACCGAAGGCGTTTTGACGGCAACCGCAATATGCGCGATGCCGCTGTCGTTGCCGACGAAAACTTTCGCTTTCGCCGCCATTGCCGTAATTTCCGGCAAAGTTTTGTCGTGCAGCAAAACCGCGAGCGGCGAAGTGTTGAATAAATCCATCAACGTCGGCAGATCGTCTTTCGTCCCGACTGCGACCGAAATAATTCCGCGATCATACAAATGCTGAACAACAGCGGCAAAATTCTCCACCGCCCATTGTTTAGTCGCAAAAACCGATGCCGGATGAATCAGCGCGAACGGATAATCCTCATCAATTTCGTACTGACGAAAAATGCGGGCGGCGAAATCTTCCAACTCAGGTTTCACCGTCAAACGAGTTTTCGGTCTGTCGGCGACCGGAACGCCCGTCCAGCCCAGCAAAGCTAATTGTTGTTCGGCGGAATGCGTTTTTTCCTGCCGCCAAAATTCCGAAGCCGAAGGCGCGAGAATATTGTAAAAAAAACGATTGCGGTAATTGTCGAAACCGACTCGATATTTAGCGCGCGAGGCGAACGTAAAAAAACCAGCGGTCGCGCCGCCGTGAAGGTTAAAAGCGACATCGTAACCGCGCCGCCGCAAATCGTACATCGCTCGCAAACGGTCTTTCGTATCGCCGCGTTTGACGGTCAAAATGTTGTCAACCGCGTCAAAGCCTTCTAAAACCGGCGCTACCCAATCTTCAAGCAGAACGTCAATCCGCGCATCCGGCAAAAAACGCCGCAAAGCGATGAGCGCCGGAGTCGTCAAAACCGTGTCGCCGATTGACCGCAGCCGGACGACAAGCACACGGCGGACTGTTTCCCAGTGCGGAATGCGGAATGCGCTTTGGTTCGTTGTTCGTTGTTCGTTGTTCGTTGTTTGAGTTTTGTCAATCAAAACTTGGCTCCGCATTCTGAGTTCATATTCAAGCGGATTCTTCGATTTTCGCTTCGTCAACGAGCATCACCGGAATATCGTCAACAATCGGATAAACGCGCTTGCAGGAAACACATTTTAAACCGCTTTCGTCCGGCTTTAACTCGACTTTGTTTTTGCAAGCCGGACACACGAGAATTTCCAACAGCTCTGGATTTATCGGCATTAATTTTCTCTCTCAATTTAGATTCGGCTGCCGCCGTAATCACAGTATTCAACAATCGGGCAGCGTTCGCAAAGCGGTTCTTTCGGGCGACAGATTTTTCTGCCCAGACGAATCAAATTAACGTGCAGTGAATAAAATTTCCCTGTCGGAACAATTTTGTCCAGAATTTCATGCGCTTTAGCATCCGAACATTTGTTCGGCACTAATCCGACGCGGCGCAAAACGCGGAAAATATGAGTGTCAAGCGGGAAAACGTCTTTGTGGCAGGCGAACAACAGCGTGCAAGCAACGGTTTTCGGTCCGATTCCGCGAAATTTTTGGAGATATTCGACTGCTTCGCCGTGCGGTAAATCGTGCAAAAAATTTAAATCCAGCGAACCGTGCTGCTCTTTGATTTGACTCAGCAAATCTTTAATGACTTTCGATTTTTGATTTGCCAGCCCGCCAAGCTTTATTGTTTCGGCGATTTCCGATTCGTCCGCCGCCGAAACTTTTTCCCACGTCTTAAAACGCTTTTTCAAAGCCGCGAAGGTTTGCGCGCTCAAAACGTCGGTTGTCGCCTGTGACAAGATAATTTTCACGAGCATATCGAGCGGCGCGCTTTTTTGTTTTAATTGCGGCTCGCCGAATGTCGCTTCAAGGTTTTGGATGATGTAGCGGAGCGGCTTTTCTTCAAAAATTGTTTCCGTTTGCGGCTGAATTTCGCTCGCTCTGGCTGCGCTGGAGGACTCGCTCATAAAATTCTATGTATTTCGGAATCACCAATTCGGTCGAATAACGCGCGATGGCTGATTGACGAGCTTTTGCGCCCATTTCGCGGCGCAAATCGTCTTCGCTCAAAATCCGTGCGGCGTCTTCGCTCATTTTTTCGACGTTGCCGATTTCGCTCAAAAATCCGGTTTCGCCGTCGGTCACGACTTCCGGAATTCCTCCGACGCGCGACGCCACAACCGGAACTTCGCAAGCCATCGCTTCCAGAGCCACAAGACCGAAAGATTCCTGTTCGGAAGGCAGCAGCAAAACGTCGGAAATGCCGAGATAATCGTTAATCTGTCCCTGTTTGCCGACAAACGAGCAATGCGCGGCGATTCCTAATTTTTCTGCCCGATGCTGCGTTGCGGAACGCTCCGGTCCGTCGCCGACCATTAA
Source organism: Pyrinomonadaceae bacterium (assembly GCA_036400075.1). Taxonomy (GTDB): domain Bacteria; phylum Acidobacteriota; class Blastocatellia; order Pyrinomonadales; family Pyrinomonadaceae; genus JALZCH01. The sequence continues at coordinate 8,018 of DASWLV010000118.1, read as the reverse complement.
AAGACGCGCCTTTATTCCTTTGTTTAAAATGCGGGCGAAAATCTCGACGCAATCGAGCGGGCGTTTAACCGGGCGAAAGTTTGAAACGTGCGTCAGCAATTTTTCGCCGTTCGGCGCAAACTGCCTGTGAATCGGCGAATCTTCGTGGCGCGAATACGCTTCGGCGCAGATGAAATTCGGAATCACTTCGATTTCGTCGTAATCGAACATCTGAATCGTCGCTTCTTTCAAAAAACGTGACACGCTCGTTACGCCGTCAGACTCGGAAATCGCATAGCGCGTAATCGGCAAATACGAGCGGTCTGAACCGACGAGCGTGATGTCCGTTCCGTGCAAAGTCGTAATCACGGGCAGATAACGCCGCTGTTTGATTGATTCGCGGGCGAGAATCGCGCTGATCGAATGCGGAATCGCGTAATGAACGTGCAATAAATCGAGGTTTTCCGAACGCGCGACGGTCGCCATTTTCGTCGCCAGAGCCAGCGTGTACGGCTGATGCTCGAACAGCGGATACGACATCATTTCGACTTCGTGAAACCGGATGCGCTCGCTCAATTCAAGCCCGCGCGACGGAACAGCCGAAGCGATAAAATGAACCGTGTGACCGCGCGCCGCCAATTCTTTTCCCAATTCCGAACCGACAATTCCGCTGCCGCCAAAGCTCGGATAAACTGTAATTCCGATGTTCATTCCAATTTTTCGTTAACGCTAAGGATGTTAGCAAACGCCAGCGTTTTATTGCTAATCTTAAATGCAGAAATTTTTGTAAAGATTTATAATGGAAAAGAATTAGAGAAAGTTTTAATAAAATAATGCCAAAAATTGCAGATATACAGGAAACACCGAACCCGAACGCAGTTAAATTTATTTTGCGCGAACCCGTCAGTTACGGCACTTCGCATTCGTTTCAATCGGCGGAAGACGCCAAATCGGACACGCTCGCCAAAGCTCTGTTTGAAGTCGGCGACATTGTTTCGGTTTTTTATATGGACAAAATGATTACCGTCGAAAAAACCGATGAAACCGATTGGGACGACGTTTTGCCTGCGCTAGCCGTGCCGATTCGCGCCGCCGAGAGCGTCAAATCTCAAACTGCTGCGGCTGCATCAGTCGGCGGCGCGATTGCCGCCGTGACGAGCGACGATCCGCGCCTTATGCAAATCAACGAAATGCTCGACGACCGAATCCGCCCGTATCTGGCGAGCGACGGCGGCTGGCTCGAAGTTTTGAGTCTCGACGACCACACATTAAAAATACGTTATCAAGGCGCATGCGGTTCGTGTCCGTCATCTCTGACCGGAACGCTGATGGCGATTGAAAATATGATTAAAGAGGAAATTGACCCGGAAATTGAAGTTGTAGCTGTTTAATTCAAGCTACCTGTTTCTTTGTAAATTCACATTTTGCATATGGAAGAAAACAAAGCCTTTGCTAAATTAAGTGATGAAGCAGTTATTTTAGCTGTTCTTCTAAAAGCTGTGTTGGCACAACAGTCTGAAATTCTGGCTCATTTGAAACATAAATCGGATTCTTCACCTGATATTTTTGAAATTGAGCGTAATGCGGAAGAAACGGCTGAACTCGTTAATGAACAATTCTGGATAGTGCTTGATCCAATTCGGCAAGCCTTTCCAGAATCCAGACTTGATGAGCTTGAATCAATTCTAGAATTGATTTTTCCTTAATCGGCGGAACTTAGTTTATCGCCACATTAATGTATTAAGCCGTGAACGGATTGTGGTGTTAAAAGGACATTTGGTATTTGCAGCAAACAATAAACGATATTGGAGATTTGAAGATGACCGCCACAGCCGAAAACATAATTTCTATTTTTGACTCTTTGTCCGAACGAGAAAAGCGCGAAGTCGCGACTGTCATTCTGCACCGCACCTTAGAACTTGATTTGCCACCGTTTTCCGACGAAGAGCTTGTGTTGAACGCCGAGCAATTGTTTCTCGAACTCGACCGCGAAGAAGAAAATGCCAAATCCTAATCGAGGCGAAGTTTGGCTGGTTGATTTGGGCTATGTCGCCAAGACTCGCCCGTGTTTGGTTTTGAGCATTCCGGCGGATGATGCGGATCGCGCGCTTGCGACTTTGATTCCGCATACGACAAGCGTTCGCGGTTCGAGATTTGAAGTTGTCATTAAAGTTCGTTATTTGAAAGCCGGAGCATTTGACGCGCAAAATTTAGTGACGATTCCGCACGCAAAATTAATTCGCAAATTAGGGACGCTTCAGCCGAACGAATTAGCTTCGGTTGAAAATGCCGTTCGTTTGTGGCTGTCTTTGTGACTTCATCTTACCGCTTTCAAAAGATTTCCTTGACAGTTTTGGCGCGCGGCGTACATAATTTTTTTGGCGCGTTTCGACGCCGCAAATTTTTACACGCCTTTTTAACCTTTTTAATTGCTTTCCAGCCTGCATCGAAATAAACTCCAAAGCAGTGCCTTGAATAACCGGAGGTAGAATCAAAACAGTGACTAACGAAGAATTGGAAAACAGTCTGCGGACTGAAGTTGATAATTATTTTAAATCCGCTTTTGCCGATGTCCGGCAGGAAGTCGAAAAACTGCACGATTCGCTCGAATCGGAATTTGAACGCCATCGCAGACACATCGAAGAACAGTTTCGCTCTCTTTTGTCGCGCGATCTTCAGGATGTAAAAATTGACGATTCGTTCACGACAATCGTCGGAGAACACATTCGCATCGCGCGCGAAGAAGGTTCGAACGAAGCGTCGGAAAAATTTGCCGCACTTGAGCAGCCCGCGCCCGTCGTCGAGCCTGCAAATTATTCCTCTCTGCGCGATGCCGTCAACGACATCAGCAGTCAGGCGTCACAAGCCGAGATTTTAAAAGCCCTCGTCCGACACGCCGGAGATTTCGCTCCGCGCGGCGCGCTGTTTATCGTCAAAAGCGACCATTTGATCGGCTGGAAAGTTTTCGGCGACGAAGCTGCCGCCGAAGCCGAAGAATCCGTTCGTGAAGTGTTTTTGCCAATCGCCAACGATTCGATTTTGGGCGCGGCAATTAAAAATCAAAGCATCGAAAGCGGGGCGGTAAACGCTCATCGCGACGACCAACAGTTTTTGGAGAAGTTACATTTCGGCTCATCGCAAAACGCTCTGGCGATTCCGCTTATCGTGCGCGGACGCGGTGTCGCTGCGTTATATGCCGACGAAGGGACAGATGGGAAAACCGTGCAGACGGAAGCTCTCGAAATGCTCGTCCGAGTGGCAAGCTTGACGGTCGAATTACTGGCAGCCGCGAAAACGCCTCCGCCCCGTCCGTTGTCGAGTTTTACCGCGCCGCCAATGCCCGCGTCGCAGCCGGCTCGTCAAACCGAAAGCTCCTTTGTTTCTTCGACGCCGGCAATCGAAACCACTGCTCCGTCGCCTTCCAGCGTGCGCAACGGAAATTATAATTATCAAGCTCCGGCTGCGTCTGAATCGGAAGTCGAAACGAATCAATCTCAGCCTGCGGAAACCGATTATCAGGAAACATACGAGAATTTTTCGCAAATGCCCGCGCCTTCAATCGCGCCTTCGGTCAACGAAGCTCCGGCTCCGGTCGAAGAGCCGGTTTCCGAGCAATATTCGACAGTTGAATCACCGCGCGAAGTCGAAACCATTAACGAATACGCTTCGTCTTATCAACCGTATCAACCGGAAATCGAGCAGCCGAAAGCTTTTGAAACTTATCAATCGCAACCCGCCGTCGAAACTTATCAACCGCAGCAGCCCGCGCCGACGCCGCGTTTCGGCGACCGCAACGTCGAATTACCGATTAACGTGCCGGAGGAAGAACGACGGCTTCACAACGACGCGCGCCGTTTTGCTCGTCTGCTCGTTTCCGAAATCAAGCTCTACAATGAGCAAAAGGTCAAAGAAGGCAGACAAGCCGGAGATTTATACGACCGGCTGCGCGAAGCCGTTGACCGCTCGCGCGAAATGTACGATAAACGAGTTTCGCCTCAAGTCGCCTCAAAATTCGATTATTTTCATTACGAATTGGTCAACACTCTGGCGGAAGGCGATGAAACCAGACTCGGCACAGATTATCCGGGTGCTGCCGTTTAGTTTAGTAAAAACGCACAGCTTTATCTGAGAAAAGGGGAAGAGAAATCTTTCCCTTTTTGTTTTTAGAGCGATTCAGGTTTGGATGTACGTGTCAGTACCCCGAACGGTAGTGAACGGGTTTGCTTTATTACTCGCTCACTACTGTTCGCGGTACTGATTATTTCGCTCAATTGCCGTACATTGATTCCATTACCGCTCCATCGAGAAACAAATATTTATTTCACTCGTATTTTCCAACCATCGTTTGTATTGTGTTAATTATAAAAAAGCATCCGACGTCTAATTTGAAACGTCTTAATCAAAATTCAAGGAAAGGGTTAAAAAGTAATGGGATTTTTGGGAAGATTCGAGCCGCAGATTTATGCGCTGATGCGGATTATTGTAGGTTTTTTATTTCTCTGGCACGGTACACAGAAACTATTGAGTTTTCCGCCAAGCCAAGGTGGAGGCGGACAAGGTTTGAGTCCATTGATGGCTGTCGCCGGAGTTATTGAATTAGTCGGCGGATTGATGATTATGCTCGGTTTGTTTGCCGGAATAGCCGCGTTTATTGCGAGCGGCACAATGGCGGTTGCATATTTTATGTCGCATCACAGTATGCAAGCCTTATTACCGCTCCAAAATCGCGGAGAATTAGCGGTCGCTTATTGTTTCGTCTTTCTCTACATCGCAGCCCGCGGTTCGGGCATTTGGAGCTTGGATTCTCTGATGGGCAGAGCGGGAACAAGCAACCGCGCCGCTGAAGTTACTTAAAGTTTTTCAGCACAAAGACAAACAGAGAGGCACAGAGATTTTTACTTATTCTCTGTGCCTCCCTGTGTCTCTGTGGTAAAGATTTACTCGTTCGTTTTATCTTCAGAAATCACCAAATCCGGGAATTCTTTGGCGATTTCGGCGGCGGGCTGCGTGTCAACAACAGCGCGCACCGCTTTGGTTCCGACGTTTGGTTTAAACTGTCCGTTAGCATCATAAAGCCGACGATATTGGGCGGAGTTGCGAACCACGCCTTGAACATAGCCGCGCGTTTCTCGAAACGGAATCGCTTCGGCAAACTCGTCAATTTCGAGCGGCAAACTCTGTCGCCACGACACAACTCTGCCCGGTCCGGCGTTATAAGCGACCGCCAAATATTCGATGCGCCCGTATTTGTCCAACTGCTCGCGCATATAAGCCGTGCCAAGCTCGATGTTTAAAGGCGGATTGTACAAATCTTCCGCAGAATTGACGGGCGCTGAACCGTATTTTCGCGCCATCGAACGCGCCGTCGGCATAATAAGCTGCATCAACCCGAAAGCGTTCGCGTGCGATTTAGCGCGCGGGTTGAAAACCGATTCCTGACGAATCAAGCCCGCGACCGTATAAGCGTCCAGATTTCGCGCCGCCGCCCAGCGTTTGATTGAATCCCAATGATTCAAAGGATAAAAAATATCCCATTCCTCGCGCGTCATTTCTTCCGGTTTCATCTGCGAATAATCCGGGTAGCTTTTCGCCAGCGCGAGCAGCGCCGATACGTTGTCATCGCGCAGACGATAAAGACGCGCCAAACCTAAATTTACTTTCGGACTGTTCGGCGCGGTTTTTCCGGCTTCATTTAATTCTGCGAGCGCCCAATCAAAAAGGGCTATTGTAGCTAATTCGTCGGCTTTTTTGATTTTATCCGCTTCGCGCGTTCCGGCGGTTTCCGGCGCGACGGTCACGGTTTTCAAATTCGCCGCCGCGCGTCCGACCACAGAATCAGGTTGAAAATTGGCATTTGCCGGACATTGACGATTAGCTTTTAAATTGTCCAGCCGCTGTTTCGCCAGATAGCCGTACCAGTTCGCGTCGTAGCGATAAAGCACCGCATCGTACAAAAAACACGCTTCGGCGATTTTTCCGGTACGCTCCGAGTCGCGAGCCGCCCAATAACCCGCGCGCCCGCGATAAGTCGTGTCTTTATCGGCATAACGCGCCAGATGCTCGGTCAGCATTTGCGAAGAAACGGCGAAATTTTTCGTTTGATGTTCGAGCCAAGCCAGCTCAAACTGCGCCTGCCCGACTTCGACAAAATTCGGATAAGCGGAGATTGCAGTTCGCAAATAATAACTTTCTTCGGCGGTGTTTTTCGCGTCGCGCGCTTCTAGTCCGACGGCGATAAAAGTTTTCGGAGTTAAATTGCTGTTCGGAAACTGGCGGCGCAATTCGTCGGTTGTCGCGCGCGCCTGTTGCCACAAACGTGCATTTGCATACGCTTTTGCCGTTTCCGAAAGCGCCTGCGCTTTGATTTCTCCGGCTGAAGCCGGAATCGAATTAAAAGCCGAAGCCGCTTCACCCGCGCGCTTTAAATTTGCCAGTGCAATTCCGCGATTGAGTTGATGTTTCGGCGTCATCGCGGCGGGAAAAGCGGTCGCCGTCATTTGATAAGCGTTTGCCGCATCCGCGTATTTTTTTGCAGCAAACAGTCCTTCAGCGCGAGCTAAAATCTCTTCGGCATTAGAGGTGTTTGTAGTTGTGCCCAAACGCGTTAAAGACGCAGAAGCGTCAGTCGCTTGTGAAGAGGCGGGCGCGAAGAAATAGATTTTGCGATAAGCGGCGATGGCGTTTGCCGCGTCGCCCTTTTGCTCATAAGCCTGTGCGACTATGAGCCACGCCGAGGCATCGTTTTTATCAAGCAAATCCTGTACGACGCTGACAACCCTTTCCGTTTCGCCCGTTTGTTTTCTGAGTTCCGCCAACCCTAATTTAGCGTCGCGCACGCGCAAAGAATTTGGAAAATCACGAATTAATTGCTCGAAAGCCGCTTGCGCTTCAGCGTTTCTACCGGATTTCGACGAGGCTTGTCCGCGCAGCCATAAAGCGTAATCGCCGACCTCGATCTTTTGCCGAATTAAATTCAGATTATCAAGCAAGGACGCCGCGCCCGCCGGATCATTATTTTGCAAACGAATCTGAGCGCGGAGCAGTCTGGCGAGAGCTGCGGTTTTGGTGTTCGGATAACTTGTCTCAAGCTGCGCGACGACCGATTCGGGCGGCAAGCCGTTTTTCGACAAACGGCGTAAATTATCAAGCGCCTGCGCCTCACTCGATTGCGGCGGTTCGGCGGCGCGCCAAATATAAGCGCAACTCGAAGTAGAAAGCGGAACGAGCAACAATAACGCGGCGAAAACAGTGAGAAAAAGATTTTTGCGTAACAACTTTTGAAAATTCCTTTCAGGCGACCGATTTGATGATAACAGGATAAAAAAGAAACGATGCCCTTTTCAATTTTGAGAAACATTTTTTGAAAAAGTTTTGTTTCACACTTGAAACAGAATCTGTTTAATGCTATCTTGTTTCACAAATGAAACGAACTGCTTTTCGCAGTTTGATTTAAAACCGATTATTAAAAGAACTGCTTTAAGGAGAATTTAGTAAATGAAAACAACTGCGAAACCGAAAATTAATCCATTGAGCCGCGTTCCGCGTCAGCAGCGCCTCGTGATTGCAGTGCGCGGCGGAGCCGGAGTTGGCAAAAGCCATTTTATCCGCTCTTTGTCGGAAGCCGGACTCGGAAAGCTCTGCATTTTCGACACCGAACGCAAATCGCGTCTGCTGAAAGGCGTCGGCGTAACGTTTGACGCGCTGGAAATCGAATCGCCCGATGAATTGCCCGAATTTATTGATTGGGCTTTGAACGGCGAAGGACGCGAGCAAAATTACGGCTGTTTCGCACTGGACAGTTGGGCGGCGTATTTCGGTGCGAAACATTCGGAAATGCTCGAAGCCGTGCGCGCCGAAACCGGCGACCCGCTCGCACAGCCATCAGCCGAACAGCTCGCCGCCGACCAGATGATTTTGCAATCGGTTTTGCGAAAGCTCTGTATTGAATCGGGCAAATCCGTCGTTATCGCCGACCAGATTGCGGCGCGCGGGAAAGAAGCCAAAGAAGACAACGAAATCGGGCGCGTGCTGCCGATGAC
>DASWLV010000117.1:0-6677 GCA_036400075.1 Pyrinomonadaceae bacterium | reverse complement strand
CGCCGGCAAACGGAAATTGAGTGTAAATTTATTCGCGCTTCGCGCTCAATGTGGATGTGTCCAGAACGCGCTCCCGATTATGGAGCTGCTTTTATCCAAAAATCTTTGCTCTCGAAAGCGAATTAAAATACGCTTTTATCCGGTCGTCTTCCATACCTGCAAAAACTGTTGCGATGTAATTGTCCGGGCGAAGCAGAACCGTAAAAGTTTTGTTTGCATCGAAAATTTCGGCGACGCGCGGATAGAGCGGAAAAACATTGTAATCGAATAAATCAGCGAATTCACCACCGATTTGTTCGCGTAAAGCATTGGAATCAATTTCCCCGTCTGAAAACGTGAGCAAGTGAAATTTCGGAGCTTTCAGGCGTTCGTAAATGCTCGTGCCTTCAATCAAAAAATAAGGCATTCGGTCGCCTGATTTAATTTTAAAATTCGAGTCTTCAAAATGATCGCTCAAAGAACTGTTGCGATAATTGATTCCGATTTGCGAAATGAGCGGGAAAATGAAATTTTTCACGGGACCGAAATTCAACGCGAAATTGGCGAGGTATGGAAAAATATGCGTGCGAATATATGATGTAAATGTTTCGGGACTGGCACCGAATTCAAAAATGCGGTCGGTGGTTTCGAGCAGATTTTTGGCGTTTTCGAGCCGTTCTTCATTATAAGAATCCAAAATTTTCGGATCGGCTTTGCCCCGCAGAACATGCGCTATTTTCCAGGCGAGATTGTAGCCGTCCTGAATTCCGGTATTCATTCCCTGCGCACCTGCCGGCGTGTGAATGTGAGCGGAGTCTCCGGCGAGAAAGCATCTGCCTTCGGAAAATTTATTAACACGGCGCGAGTGGACGCGATAAACCGAAAACCAATTTACATCGTGAATGTCGAGATTTAATTTTGTGTCGGCGGCAATTTGGCGCTCGATTTCTTCGTATAAAATCTCGCCTTCCCGCCTCTCTTCGTTTTCGGGAAACGTGCCGACGATGCGAAAACGGTTTTCGCCGGGCAGCGGAAAAAACGCGGTGATCGTGCTTTGCGCCAGACAAACGTAAAGCGAATCGTGGCTGAAATTCCAATTGATCTCGACATCGGCGACGTAGAAAAGCCGCTCGAAAGTGCTGCCTTCAAATGTTAAATCCAAACCGTGACGCACCGGACTTTTTGCGCCGTCGCAGCCGACAAGATATTTCGCGCGAATTGTTTTTATCTCACCGTTGCCGGTCTTTATATTTGCCGTAACGCCGTTTTCATCTTGCGAAAAGCTTAACAGTTCGGTTTGCCAGAGAACGTCTTTTCCGTTGGTTTTTAAGTAATTTAAGAGAAACTCTTCGTGTTTGTTTTGCTCGACCAGAAGCAGAAAAGGATACGGGCTTAAACCTTGTCCGATTTCCGATAATTCGATTTTCCCGCGCACTTCACCGCCTTCGACAAGCTGCGCTTTTTCGGCTTTGGCACCGAGAGCAACTAAATCCTGAGCCAAGCCGATTTGCTCATAAATCTCAAGCGTCCGCGCCTGCACGCCGATTGCTTTGGAATATCGTGAAATTCCGTCGTTTTTATCGAGAATAACGAAATCAATTCCGTATCTGAAAAGCTGACAAGCCAAAGAAAGTCCGGTTGGTCCCGCGCCGACGATAATCACATCCGTTTCCATAATTTCCTCCAAAAGCGTTTAGAGGCGGTCTTCAACCGCCGTGTTGAATGGCAATGGCGGTCGAAGACCGCCTCTAAACGGTCAAAATCGGTTTTAAAACCGATTTATTTCGTACTGAAAAACGCGCTTGTCGCACCCGCAACACGCCGCCGCAAACCGCCGAACATTCCGCCGAAAAATCGGGAAACACGACCGTAAACCGGGCTGGTTGCGAGATCGTCGAAAATCGAATAGAAAACCGGAACAGCCAGCAATGTTAAAAGCAAACAGAGCGATTGACCGCCGACGACGAGAACGCCGATTGAACGGTTTGTCCCCGCACCTGCGCCGGTTGAAACGACAAGCGGAATCATTCCGGCGACGAGAGCAATCGTCGTCATCAAAATCGGTCTGAGTCGGTCGCGGTTTGCCTGAATAATCGCATCGTAGCGTTCCATTCCTTTTTGCCGCAAGCCGTTTGTGTGGTCAATCTGCAAAATCGCATTTTTCTTGACCACGCCGAACAAGAGCAGCAATCCGAGACCGGAAAAGATATTGACGGTCTGTCCGGCAATCAGCAAGCTCAAGATTCCGAACGGAATCGAAAGCGGCAGCGTCAGCAAAATGGTAATCGGGTGAATAAACGATTCAAACTGAGCCGCCAGCACGATGTACATAAAGACGAACGAAAGAACGATGGCGACGAGAAAATAAAATCCCGCTTTGCTCATTTCCTTCGATTGCCCAACGTAGCCCGTCGTATAACCGGCGGGCAGGCTCAATTCTTTAACAGCCTGATTAATTGCCGTTTGAATATTTGCCGCCGAGCCGCCCGGTTTGGTGTTTGCTAAAAGCGTCACTTGCCGCTGGCGATTGAGACGATCAACCGCGCTCGGTCCCGTTCCTTCCGACACTTTTACCACGCGGTCAAGCGTCACCCAGCCGACTTTGGTCGAAGGCACAATCATCCGTTTTAAGCCTTCGACATCCGCGCGATAATTATTAAGAGCGCGGACGCGCACCTCGTATTGATCGGTTCCTTCGTTAAAATTTGTGGCTTCCTGTCCGGCAACAAGCGTGTTCAAAGCCTGCGAAACATCGCCGACGCGGACGCCCAAATCAGCCGCCGTGTCGCGGTCAACCGTCAATTGAAGCTCCGGTTTGCCGCTAATCAACGTCGAGTCAACGTCAACCGCGTCGGGAATAGTTTTCATCTTTTCGAGCAGCTTCGCCGAATATATTTCGAGCTGTTTCAAGTCCGGTCCGGCAATCAAATACTGCACGTTCGCGTTGCGAAAACCGCCGCCCGAAAACGCCGCTACCGGCTGGACGCTGGTTCGCAGCTCGGAAGGATAATTTTTTAAAAGCTCGCGCGCTTTGACCATTATCCCTTCCTGCGACAAAGAGCGTTCGCCGATGTCCGACAGCTTGACGTAAATCGAGCCGCTATTGACGATTTGCTGCTGTCCGCCGCCGACCGTCACCAAAGTGTCGGTTACACCTTCCATTTTGCGAACGTCCGCCGCGATACGTTCAAACAACGCGCTAGTTGCCGATAAGCTATTGCCTTCGGGCGCGCGAATCGAAATTTCAAACTGCGATTGATCGTCAGAAGGCAAAAAGTTTTTGCCGACGAACATAAACAGCGGAATGATGCTCAAGAAAACCAGTACGCACAGCCCGATGATTACCCAGCGATGTGACATCGAAAATCTCAAAAGCCAGGTGTAAGTGTTATCAATATAGCGGTAAAAACCGGTTTCTTTTGAATCGTGTTCGTTGTTCGTCGTTCGTTGTTCGTTGTTCGTTGCGAGCATTTCGCCATCGCTAATTTCTTCGTTCGGCAAAATCTCCGGCTTGGCTTTTATTTTGTGTGGTTTGAGCAAACGCGCGGCGAGCATCGGAGTTAAAGTAAACGAAACGATCAGCGAAACGCCGACGGCAAACGCCGCCGTCAAACCGAACGACGACATAAAGCGCCCGACGATGCCGCTCATAAATCCGATTGGGATGAAAACCGCCATCAACGAAAGCGTCGTTGCCAGAACGGCGAGACCGATTTCGCGCGTGCCTTCGATTGCCGCCTGAAACGGCGACATTCCTTTTTCTTCGATATATCGAAAGATGTTTTCCAGCACGACAATCGCATCGTCAATCACGATTCCGACCATCAAAGTCAACGAAAGCATTGTGATCGAGTTGAGCGTATAGCCCATCACTTTCATCAACGCAAAAGTCGAGATGATCGAAGTCGGAATTGCCAGAGCGGCAATAAACGTCGGGCGGATGCTCCACAAAAACAGAAACACGACAATTGCCGCCAAAAAGCCGCCGACGACCAAGTGTTCTTCGATAGCGTGCAAGCTGGCTTCGATAAAAATCGAGTTGTCGCCCACAATCCGCATTTGATAGTTTTTCGGCAGCGTGGGCTCGATTTCCTTTAATCTTTCCTTGATTCCGTGCGCGACGGCGACCGTGTTTTGTCCCGATTGTTTCGAGACGATCAACGTTACGGCAGGCTGACCGTTCAAACGAGCTTCGGTACGGACTTCTTCCGCGCCATCTTCGACATAGCCCAAATCCTTAACTTTGACTTGATAATTGCCGCGCGTGGCGACGACGACATTCGCAAATTCTTCCGGGTTTTTGATTTTGCCGACTGTGCGAACGGCGGTTTCTTTCGCGCCTTCATCAAGACGACCGCTCGGAAATTCTGCGTTTTGGATTTTTAACGCATTAGTGACTTCCCCCGGCGTGATGCTGTACGAGCGCATTTTATCGGGGTCAACCCAGACGTTGATTTGCCGCTCGCGCCCGCCGATAATCGTTATCTGTCCGACTCCGGCGATTGATTCGATCCGCTCTTTAATTTTATTTTCGGCGACTTGCGTGACATCCCGCAAAGAAGTCGGCGCAGAAACGACGATTCTCAAAACCGGCGCGGCATCCGTGTCGAGCTTTTGCACGGTCGGCTGCTCGGCGGTTTCCGGCAAGTTGGGAATCACGGTCTGCACGCGGTTTTCGACTTCCTGCGCGGCGACGTTTACGTCTTTTTCCAGCACAAACTGGACGAAAACCTGCGAGATACCTTCAATCGAGGTCGAGCGCAATTCGTCAATTCCGCTCACCGTGTTCACGGCTTCTTCGACTTTCTCGGTAATTTCGGTTTCGATTTCCTGCGGCGACGCGCCCGGATTAATGACCGTTACGGTAATCGTCGGAAAGTCAATCTTCGGAAAAAGATCAACGCCGAGAGAGAAAAACGAAAATGTCCCGACCGTCACGAGCGATAAAACCAGCATCGTGGCGAAAACCGGGCGCTTAACACAAATTTCTGCTAACCACTGCATAAAAATTGGTTCGTTGTTCGTTGTTCATTGTTCGTTGTAAATTGCTTTTTGCAACGAACAACAAACGACGAACAACGAACAAAACTATTGATTGACTTGTACTCCGTCGTAAATTTGTTCGAGATTGTTTGTCGCAACTCTTTCGTCCGGCGCAACGCCGTTTTTGACTTCGACCATTTCGCTTTCGACTTCGCCGAGTGTGACGATTCTTTCCTGCGCGCGTCCGTCTTTGATGACATAAACGCGAGCGGTCGTGCCTTCCTGACGCACGGCTGAAGTCGGAACCATCACGGCGCGGCGCGCTTCGGGCAGCAGGATTTTTACGCTCGCAAACTGTCCGGGTTTCAACAGCCCGTCAATATTGTTGACTTCCGCTTCGGCGGTCATCGTCCGCGAAGTGGTATTTAAGCCCGGAACAATTCTGACAATCGTTCCCGCAAACTGCCGATCCGGGTACGCGCTCGTCGTCAACGAAATTGATTGCCCGACGCGAGCCTGTCCGATTGATTGTTCGGGAACGTCAATTCTCATCCGTAAAGGATTAGTGCGGACAATCGTTGCAATTTTGCCGCTCGTGGCGATAAATTCGCCCGCGTCGGCGTTGCGCTCCTGAATTGTTCCGCTAATCGGAGAATAAATCGTCGTGTCGGTAATCGCTTTTTGCGCCGAAGCAATTTGCGTTTGCGAGGCTTCGGCAGCTCGCTGTGCGGCGCCGACTTGCGCTTGTGCCGTTTCTACTTGCGCCTGCGCGGTGCGAATCGCGGCGAAACGCTGATTTGCGCCGTTCAAAGCCGCTTCGTATTGCGAGCGAGCCGTGTCGCGCTGCGCTTTTTGCTGGTCATACTGCGAGCGCGAAACGTCGCCGGTTTCGATCAGGCGTTCAAAACGAACAAGCTGTTTTTCCGCCAAATCGAGCGCCGCGCGCGCCGCACCGACTTCGGCGACGTTATTGACGTTAAAAGTTTGGTTCTCGCCAAGTCCCAATTGGGCGCGGACTTGGCGGACGTTTGCTTGAGCCTGTTCGACTCCGGCACGAGCGGAATTGACTTGCGATTGAGCTTGCGCGTACTGCGCTTGAGCTTGTTCGAGCCGAATCCGCGCATCGCGGTCGTCAAGTTTGACTAAAACATCGCCGCGATTGACGTAACCGCCGACATCGAAATTAACCGCCACGACTTTCCCGCCGACTGTCGGCGCTACGTCCGTCTGTTGATCGCTCCCTAGATTTCCGGTCGCTTCAAAAAACTGCGGCAGCTCGCGCAAGACAGCCGGTGCAGTCGTGACGTTGACAACAGTCGGCTGCGCTGCGTTCGCATTAGCGGTTTTGTTCGATTCCGCCCGCGAACCGCTGCAAGCTGCAAGCGCGGCTGCGAAAACTAGTGTAAAAATAAATAGCGTTATTTTATAAAAAGAAAACTTCATCGTTCCGCCTTTAACCCTGATCCTCGATTTTGATGCCGCCAAGTAAAATCTCGGTAAACTGGCGCGCGGCTTCTTCATCGGAAATATCTAAAAGTCGCCGTTTTTTGTCCCACAAAATATTGTTGAGCGAGTGATGAATCAGCATTCCGACAAACGCGCGAACGACGACGCGCGGCTGAACATCAAGTCGAAAAGCGCCGTCCTGCTGCCGCTGTTCGATATAACCGCCGAGCCGGTCGTACATTTCGGCGACAAAACCTTCAAAAAACATC
>DASWLV010000116.1:0-30652 GCA_036400075.1 Pyrinomonadaceae bacterium | reverse complement strand
TCGCCCTGAATGCAAGCGCCCGAAACCTGTTGCCACCAAGAGCCGGTTTCTTCGTCGCGCATAATAAAATTCTGATTGTTAATTCCGGCAAGCCGAAAATTCAACTGCCGCCCGTTCACTCGCGTGTCCCACACCAGACCGGTGTGACAGAGCGTTCAATACGTCGCCACAATCGGAACGCCGCCCACCGTGTCGTGAACGAGATGGTGATAAGCCATCTGCCGAACCGGATAAGCAGCGGCTTCGCCGTTTAATTCAATCGCCAGAACCATCTCGTCATCGGCAACAAAATCGGCTTCATTCGTTTTGGCATAACTCGAATTTGCGAGCGGGTTAAACATCCATTCAAAATGATTTTGGCGCGCGAACCAAACCGAAATCGCCAAAACGAAAAGCGGCACAATCAAAAACGCTCTGCCATACCAGCGCCACGAATTTCTCCAAATATAAGCGGCAACAAACAGCGCCAAAATCGCCAAAATAATTGTCGCAACCGGCGACCAGCTTTTGAGCGCGAACGAAATCGCCAAGTCTCTTTCGGTTTGCGGCGAAAAAGGCTTAATCAAAAATACCGGAACGGCGATTAGCGCAAATGCCGCCGCGCCGATGGCAAATAACGAAAGCCAGGCAACAATGCGATTTTTATTTTTCATAATTAAGTTAAAATCTCGAATTATTTGGCGGCGGGCGAACTTGCCGCTAAACGTTTCGTTTGTTCTTTAATGTCCCGCGCCGACAGTAATTGCGTCGCCCGCGAGTTTTTCCTGTCCGATGTCCTTCACAATCAATACGCTTGCCGCCGCGACGATCATGCTCAAACCGCCGAGCATCACCGCGTTGAGCGGGTTGTCGCCGAGCAGCGATTTGTAAATTTGCGGCGTGAGAAACGATTGAATAATCTGCGGAATGACGATGAAAAGATTGAAAACGCCCATATAAACGCCGATGCGTTGGGCGGGAATCGCGCCCGCTAAAATCACATACGGCATCGAGAGAATCGAAGCCCAGGCGATACCGACGCCGATCATTCCGATAAAAAGAAAATAAGGGCTTGTCGCAAAATAAGTCGAAAGCAAGCCGAGTCCGCCGAGAGTCAAGCAAATAATGTGTACGCCTTTGCGGCTCGTTGCTTTGGCGAGTGGCGGAATGGCGAATGCGACGAGAAAACAGACGAAATTGTAAACTGCGAAACACAGTCCGCCCCATTCCGTTCCCTGCGCGAAGAGCGGCGATTTTTCGTCCGGCGCGCCGAAAACGTGGCGCGCGACCGTGATGCCGTAAAATTGCCACATAAACGGCAATGCAAACCACGTAAAAAACTGCACGACGGCGAGTTGTTTCATCGTCGTCGGCATTTCGCGCAGGGCTTCGCCGATTTCTTTGAAAATATTTCCGACAATTCCGCCTTCCTGCTGCTTGCGGCGAAATTCTTCCATATTTTCCGGCGGATATTCGCCAGTGGAAAAAACCGTCCATAAAACCGCGACCAGAAAGAAAACCGCGCCGACGATAAAAGCGATGTAAGTCGAATAAGGAATCCCGCTCGCCAAAGTTCCGACGACGCCCAAAGTTCCCAAAAGCCAGGGCAAAGCGTTTGCTAAGGTCGAGCCGAAACCGATAAAAAACGACTGCATCACAAAACCAAGCGTGCGCTGCTCTTCCGGCAATTTATCGGCGACAAAAGCGCGAAACGGCTCCATTGTGATGTTGATCGAAGCATCCATAATCCAGAGCAGCCCGGCAGCCATCCAAACCGCCGACGAATTCGGCATCAAAATCAAACAAATGCTCGCCAAAATCGCGCCGACCAGAAAATACGGGCGACGCCGACCGAGCCGCGTCCAGGTTCGATCCGACATCGCGCCGACAATCGGCTGGACGAGCAATCCGGTCAGCGGTCCGGCGAGCCACAAATACGGCAGCGAGGCTTCGTCCGCGCCGAGATATTTGTAAATCGGCGACATATTCGCCATCTGCAAGCCCCAGCCGAATTGAATTCCCAAAAATCCGAAACTCATGTTCCAGATTTGCCAAAAACTAAGTCGCGGTTTGTTTTCCATAGTTTTTCTGAAATCCTGCAAATCAGAAGTAGAACCTAAAAATTGAATTTTTCTTCGCGCCCTTTGCGAGACCTTAGCGTTCTTTGCGGTTAAGTTTTCTATAGAATTAAACCGCAAAGAACGCTAAGGTTTTCGCAAAGGACGCAAAGAAATTAATTCTTGACTGACATAAACCAATTTGAAATCACTTCCTGTTTTTTAGAAATGCGATGATCCAGACCGCAGCAACCATAACAATAATGAATGAAGCGGCTACGATTACTGCATTTGACAAAATCCTCCCAGAGCCGCTTCGCCCTACAAAGCCCATAATCAACAGCCCAGCCGCCATAAACAGCGCGATCAAAGAAAGCGGTTTCATCGTTTCACCGTAAAAATGCTCGCCGTTCGCGCGGGCATATTAATTTTCATTGTGCGGTTTTCGATTCTGACATCAGCAACTCTGCCTAGCTGATCAATCAAAATCGTGTTTGCCGGAATCGGCTTTACATCCGTTAAATCGAACCGCACCTCAGCCTTTTTGGAATCGTTATTAAAAACGACAATCACGGCTTCTTTTTCCTTCACGCGCGCGTAAGCTATTTGCTGGTCGGCGTCGTATAAATCGAGCGTTTTGCCTCGTCGCAGCGGTTCCTGTTCGCGTCGCAGCGCGCCCAATTTCGCCAGATGATTCCAGACTTCGTTTTCCTGAATCGTTCTGCCCTGCGGCGAAAAAGCGCTGCGCGGATCGCCCGCGAAACCGCCGGGAAAATCTCGGCGGTTGTCTGGATCATTGCCGCCCGGCATCGCCAATTCGTCGCCGTAATACAGAAGCGGCGTGCCGCGCGAAGTCATAATCAGCGTTTGCGCGAGCTTTAAACCTTCTATGCCAGCGCCCGGCTCGTTCATAAAACGCGGCATATCGTGAACGCCCAAAAACGTCACCAAAACATCCGGGTTCGGATAAAGCCAATCTTTTGAAAATATTTGCGAAACTTCACGAATGTTTTTGCCTTGCCCGAAAGCGTTGCGAATCGCATAAAAAAGCGCGAAATCGTAGAGCGTGTCAATCCCGGTATCAATTCCGTCGTGTCCGCGTTTGCCCTTTTGAAAATACGAGAGCAGCGCCGGGTCGCCGTCATAAAGCTCGCCCATCACGTTCAGATTCGGATATTCGCGTTTGATCGCCGCCATCCATTTTGACCAAAACGAACGCGGAACGTGCGGCAAAGTGTCCATTCGAATCGAGTCGAAACCCGCCATTTCAACCCACCAGAGCGTGTTTTGAATAAGATATTTTTCGACTTCCGGGTCGTTTTGATTAAAGTCGGGCAAAATGTCTATAAACCAGCCGTCGAGATTTTTCTGTTGCGTTTGAAACGTCGCGCGCGGATTCATCGTCGTCCATTTTTGCCAGTTGTTTGAGAGATGATTTTTCACCGTCCCGTTCCACCAGGTCGGCGTCGGCGGATCGTTTGCCCAGATGTGATACGGACCGGTGTGATTAGCGATTTGGTCTTGAATAACTTTAAAGCCTTTACTTTGCGCGACGCGGATAAACTCGCGCAGCTTCGCCATATCGCCCAAACGCTCTTCAACTCCGTAAAAATCAACCGCGCCGTAACCGTGATAACCCGTCGTTTCCGGCACATTTTCGTAAACTTCTTTGGTGTCGAGACGGTCGTTGTTATCGTAAACCGGCGTCGTCCAAATCGCCGTCACGCCCAAAGATTTAATGTAATCGAGATGATTGATAACGCCCTGCAAATCGCCGCCGTGATAATGTCTCCCCTTAGAACGGTCGAGCAGACCGGGCGATTTCGCAGGATTATTGTTGGTTTGGTCGCCGTCGGCAAAACGGTCTGGAATCAGAAAATAAATCACATCGTCCGGCGTAAAACCGCGAAAACGATTTTCGCGCGGCATTTTTTGGGAAATCTCAAACTGGAAATCGGTGTTTCCGTTTGGCGTCGTGATGCGTAAATCGTGTTTCCCAACCCGCGTGCTGCGGTCAATTGTCACGTCAACAAACAGATAATGCCCGTTTGCGCTGGTTCTAAAATTTCCGACGCGCAAATCTCTCGAATTTGAAACAACCCGCGCGCCCGTCAAATTTTCGCCGCGAATCAGCAGCCGCACCGGATTTATCGAATGATTCGCCCACCAATTCGACGGCTCGACTTTTTCAACTTTTGGAGATTGCGCGAAAATCGCAACCGCCAGAAATAAAATTGAAACGCAGAGACGCAGAGACGCAGAGAAAAAGAAAGATAAAAACCCTTTCTCTTTTATAAAAACCTCTGCGTCTCTGCGTCTCTGCGTTGAAAAATCCGCTTTCATATCAAATACGCCCATAAATTTCAGTCAACTCGCGCAGTCTCTGAGAAATCTTTTCGCCGAAATCGCCTTCCCGACAACGCCAGAACCAATTGCCGGAACTCGAAGCCGGCAAATTCATCCGCGCTTCGGTTCCTAAACCGAGCAAATCCTGCATCGGCACAATCGCCGTGTTTGCGACCGAAGCCCAGACCGCGCGGATAAAATCCCAGTGAATTTCTTTGCCGTCCGAATTTAAATATCGAAGACAAAAATCGTGTTCTTTGCCGATTTGCCCGGCGTTGCGCGTCGAGCCTGCGCCCGCGTGCGAGTGAAACCAGCCGACGGTCGTATCGTTGTCGTGAGTCCCGGTGTAAACGATTGAATTTTTAATATAGTTGTGCGGCAAATCCAGATTTTTCGCGTCGCCGCCGAAAGCGAATTGCAAAATCCGCATTCCCGGAAAACCGAATCCGTCACGCAATTCTTCGACATCCGGCGTAATCACGCCCAAATCTTCCGCCCAAAACGGCAAATCGCCGATGGCGTTTTCGAGCGCGTTAAACAATTCTTTGCCCGGAACATTAACCCATTGCCCGTTGACTGCGGTCGCGTCGCCGCCCGGAACTTCCCACGCCGCCGCAAAGCCGCGAAAATGGTCAACGCGCACGATGTCAACCGTTTGCAAAGTAAACCGGACGCGCGAAATCCACCAGCGAAAATTGTCGCGCCGCATCTCGTCCCAGTTGTAAATCGGATTTCCCCAAAGCTGCCCGGTCGCCGAAAAATAATCCGGCGGAACACCGGCGACGACCTGCGGCGAGCCGTCCGCATTTAATTTAAATTCCTGCGGATTGCACCACACATCAGCCGAATCGAGCGCGACGAAAATCGGCACGTCGCCGACGATTTTAATGCCTTTTTCGTTCGCGTAAGTTTTCAAAGCGTCCCATTGTTTGAAAAACAGAAACTGATAAAATTTTTGAGCGAAAACGTCATCGTCAAACTCACGCCGAGCAGTTTCGAGAGCCTGCGGACGGCGCAATTTCAAATCTTCATCCCATTCTTGCCAGGATTTTTGGTCCTGCGACAATTTAATCGCGCGAAACAAGGCGTAATCTTCGAGCCAGAAGCCGTTTGAATCGCAGAATTGATGAAACAACTCCGCGATTTCCCGATCATCGGTTTTCCGAAAATTCTCAAACGCCTTTTTTAAGAGCGCGTTTTTGTAATCGAGCACCGCGCCGAAGTCAACTTTGCGAGCGGGAAAATTCGGCACATCTTGCAAATCTTCCATACTGAGAAAACCGTCCGCAACAACCTTTTCGGGCGAAATCAGCAGAGCGTTTCCGGCAAACGCGGAAAAACATTGATACGGCGAATCGCCGTATCCGGTCGGACCGAGCGGCAAAACTTGCCAATACGTCTGCCCGCTTTTTTCGAGAAAATCAACAAATTGATATGCTTCGTCGCCGAAATCGCCGATACCGAAACCGCCCGGCAATGATGTCGGGTGAAGTAAAATGCCGCTTGCTCTCGGAAAATTCATAATTTAGATTAACAATTTATTGCCTTTTAATAACTTTATAAATGATAGCTGTTTTCGGCGGCAGCGGGAGCTTTGCTTTTCCGTTTATTGCGCTTTGGTTGCTAATGTTAACGACGATGCCGCTCCCGCTTGGGCTGTAAATTACATTACTTACGCCGATTGCGCTTTCATCAAATTCGATATATTTATCTTCATTTGAACGGTTAAATCCTACGACAACGATTTCTTGATTACTCTGTCGGGCAAAAGAATAAATGTCGTCGTTATACTGCAAATCAATTGTCTTTCCGAGTTTCAACGCTGTGCTTTTTCGTCTGATTTCGAGCCATTTTTGCACGTGGTCAAACATTTTCTGTTCTTCCACCGTTCTGCTTGCGCGCATAAATGCGTTGCGCGAGTCGCCAGGAAAGCCGCCGGGAAAATCTCGGCGATTATCGGGATCGTGACCGCCGCGCATTCCGATTTCTTCGCCGTAATAAATTTGCGGTATGCCGCGCGTCGAGAGCAAAAACGCGAGATGCAGCATCGCGCCTTCCGTTGTCGCGCCTTCAAGCGACATAAAACGGTCTGTGTCGTGATTGCCGGAAATTGTCGTGACGTTGTTTACGTTCGGATAAAGCCCGTCGTATTTCAAAACGTCGCGTAGCGCGCTCATCGGTTTTTTGTTCGTGAAAACGTCGAACGATGCGCGCCACAAATTAAAATCGAAAACAGACGGCAGATTCGTATCAATGCCGTCCCAACCCGTTTTTCCGCCTTGAAAAAAGGCTGTTTGGGCGGAATCATTGACCATCACTTCGCCGACCATCCAAAACTTCGGGTACTGTTTTTTTATCGCCGCCGACCAATCGCGGATAAACGGGCGCGGCATATACTGAATTGTGTCCTGCCGAATCCCGTCAATGCCGGTCGTTCCGATCCACCAGAGAGCGTTTTGAATCTCGTAACGCGCAACTTCCGGTTCGTTTTGATTTAAATCCGGCAGCAGCTCGTTAAACCAGCCGTTGAGCAGATTGTTTCTTTCAGTGACGGAACCGTTCGGAGAAAGCAAAACGGAGTTGTTAAATGAATTTTGCTCAAATGGACTAAACCAGTTCGGCAGAGGCGGATTTTTCATCCAGACGTGCTGGGCGGCGGCGTGATTTGCAACCTGATCTTGAATAACTTTAACGCCGCTGCGGTGAGCGGTTTCTATAAACGCGCGCAAATCAGCTATCGTCCCGAAACGGTCTTCAACTCCGTAATAATCAACGGCGTGATAACCGTGATAATTCGTGTACGGACACCAGGGTTTGTCGCATTCGTTTGCCCGGTTTGGATTGTCGTACCAGGGCGTCAGCCAAATCGCGGTGACGCCGAGTTCTTTTAAATACGGAAGATTGTTTTTAATGCCGCGAAAATCACCGCCGTGCCACGCTCGCGGATTTTGTCTGCCGTTTGCCGAAGCCGGAGCGTCTGTGGGCGCGTCGTTTGAAGTGTCGCCGTTGGCAAAACGGTCGGGCATTATCAAATAAATAATGTCGTCGTTCGTTATGCCTTGAAAGTTCGTGCGCGAATCGAGCGGGGAATTTATTTCAAAATCAAAAACAGATTTGCCGTTTGGCGATTCGATTGCAAGCGGATATTTTCCCGGTTTCGAGTTTTTATCAATTGTTAAATCAACAAACAAATAATCGCCGCGTTCATTAACGCGAACGCTTGAAGTTTTTAAAGATTTATTTGCCGATTTAACAGTTGCGTTTTTGAGATTTTCGCCCCGGATTAAAAGCCGAACCGGATTGATTGTGTGTTCAGCCCACCACGAAGGCGGCTCGATTTTGGAGATTTTCGGCTGCGCTGACGCAAGCGAAACCACAACGAAAACGAGAAGAGCGGAAAGCGCCAACTGAAAATACGAAAAATGTTCCCGGTCATTCATAAATTCAATTTTCACTTTCCGCCCGAAGATCAAAGCCGTCCGCTTTTCGTGAACGGCTTTGATTATAAATTAAAACTGCAATCGCAAACCAAGTTGGATTTGACGATTGGAAAACGGCTGAGTCGAACGAATCGCGCCGAAATAGTTGAAATTCCCGTTCGGAGTCGTTGGCGGCACATCGTTCAAATTGGTGTTCGGAACGCCGAGCTGCGGCGTGTTGAAGACGTTGAAAATTTCGGTGCGGAACTGAGCTTTGACGCGCTCGTTACCGAAATTTTTCGTCAAGCCTAAGTTCAACTGTCTGGTCGAAGGTGAACGCAGGCTGTTTCGCTGCAAGTTGCCGAATCGTCCGGCGGGCGCATCTTTAAACGCCGCAAAATTGAGATACGGGGTGTCATTGCCGGTGTACGGATCGCCGACCAAATCAACGCGGATGCCGTTGCGTCTGACATCAAACGTCTGACCGCTTTGCGCGCGGAAAATGGCGTTTAATTGCCAGCCGCCTATAATCACGTCCGCGATACGCGGAATGTTTGAACCGAATCGCCGTCCGCGACCGAACGGAATATCGAGAACCGATTCGAACGAAAAGACGTGCGGGAAATCAATCCGCGAAGTCGTAAACGGCTCTACAAGATTGAGGTTGTTTTCAGCGGTGGAACCGAGCGCATCAAACGCTCCTTCGCCATTGTCTTTGGTTTTCGAGAAAGTGTATGCCGCGCGATATTGCCAGCCTTGCGAGAAACGGCGCTCAAGCTGAACTTGCAGAGAATCGTACTGCGATCTGCCGTTATCGTCGCGGACATTGGCGTTCCCGCCGTTGGCAAAACAGTTTGTTCCGGGAGCCGCGCCGCCGCTGCGCGGGCAAGAAATTGACGCGCCCGGCTCAATAATGCGTCCGTTCAAGTTGTAATAAAGCACCAGATTCCGCCCGCGAGTTCCGACATAACCGACACTGAGGGCGGTGTCGTTCGTCAGTTGCTGCTGAAATTGGACATTAAACTGGTGAACCATCGAAGTTTTGTTGTCGGGCAGAACCGCCAAAACGGTGACGTTTTGCGGATTGTTTAGATTAACGCTGTCAACGCTGCCGAGCGGCAAAGCGCCGGTTGCCTGACGAGAATCGAGACTGCCGTTCGGTGCGCGTCCCGATAGCGTGATGCGAAAACCGTCCGTGTAATTGAATTGAGAAAATCCGCTGTACGGCGGGTTTTGCGCCAATTGATTGTCAATGCCGCCGCGATCCAAAAAGTAGAAAAGCCCGTAACCGCCGCGAATTACCGTCCGTCCATCGCCGCGCAGATCATAAGCCAAACCGACGCGCGGACCAAAATTGTTTTTGTCTGTATTAGTCAGCGAATCACTGCCGTCGCGGGCTGTAATCAAACGCCCGGTTGTTACGTCAAAATTTGCCTGACGACCGTACATTTCAGATGGATTGGTGAAATAGTCGTAACGCAAACCGTAATTTAAAGTCAGCTTCTGCGTGATTCTCCAATCGTCCTGCGCAAACACGCCATTTTCCCAGTTGCGCGTGCCGACCGTGCCGAACGGCGGTCCGATTTGATAGTTGCAAACAAAGCCGATCAATAAATCCGATTGCTCAAACCCGGTAGATGCCGCGTTGCCGCACTGCGACGGGTCGCCGTTTCCGATCAGGAAGAAATAGCCTTTGCCGCGATTCGGGCGATACAGCGAAACGTCGCGCCGCAAGATTGTCCCGCCAAATTTAATCGTGTGATCGCCGGTCGTGAAGCTCACGCTGTCAACGAGTTGATAAGTGTTTTGCGGAACGAGGTAGGGACCGAAATCGCCCGTGTATTCGAGCTGACCGTTATATCCGCCGATCAGCGCGCCGCCGCCTAAGCTGGCATCGCGGTTGGCGTTCGGAATACCAAGAGCGGATGAAACCGCTGTCTCAAAGAATGGCGGCGTATAGCCGTATTTAATGCGGTTGGCTTGAACACGCAGCTCGTTAAACAGAGAACTCGTCAAAGAACTGTTCAATCCGACGACGAGAGCGCGCGTCCGAATCGGATTTGTTCCCGAACCGAAACCCGCCGGAAGATCAGGTAAGCGCGAAGAAGTCGTTTGGTCAAAACTGCCTAAACTGCCGCGTCCGAACATCTGATTTCGGTCGTTGATTGTGCCGTCAAGTCTTAAATCGAATGTATCGCCCTGTTGAGTTTGATTTCTCGTAACCACGTAATTGTTCGTGGTTCCGGCGCGATTCGGGAGCGGAAAGGCTCTCAAATAATTTAACGCAACCGAATTCAAACGATTTCCGGGCAGCAAATCGAGACGATTGTAAGGAGTTCCGTTACAGGTCGCTACGCCCGGAGTGTTGCAGACGTTCAATCCGGTCAACGGGTCTTTAAGCTGTGTTGATAACGCGGAAAAGTTTCCGTTGCGAAATTCGGCGGTCGGAACGGTCGCCGTTTCCTGACTGAGCGGCAGGAATTGACGCAAACCTTCATAATCGAAAAAGAAGAACAATCTGTCTCTGCCGTTAAAAACCGTCGGACTGCCTTCGCCGAAGCTCGGAAGAATTACCGGACCTCCGACGGTCGCGCCGAATTGTCCGCGTCGAAATTCGTTTTTCGTATCGCTAAAAGTCGGGCGGGCGTCGAGGTTATCGTTGCGAAAGAAACCGTAAACGCTGCCGAAAACATCGTTTCTTCCCGATTTGATAACCGAGTTGATAATCGCGCCGCCGCCGCGCCCGAATTCAGCCGGAGCCATACTCGTTTGAACGCGAAATTCCTGAATTGCTTCCGCCGACGGGAAAATATTGATCGTGTTGACGAGCGATTCGTTGTTGTCAACGCCGTCGAGCAAAAAGTTATTCGCCTGCGTGCGCTGACCGTTGACTGACAAAGCCGCCCCGCCGGTGTTGCCGCCGCGATAGGTTTCGGCGTTGCCGCCCGCGCCCGAAGCGAAACCGCCCGGAACGCCTTGCGTGACGCCCGGCGTCAAGCGCGCCAATTCCAAAACGTTGCGTCCGTTGAGCGGCAATTCGACGGCTTCGCGCCCCTGAATCACTTCGCCGATAGCCGAGCTGCCGGTGTCAACAATCGGGGCGTCGGTCGTGATTTCGACGACCGCCGAAACGTCGCCCGGTTCGAGCGCAAAATCGAGATTCGCGTTTTGCGCAACTTCGAGCGTTACGTCTTGTCGTGTGGTTTTAAAATTTGCCTGTGTTACTTCAAGCCGATATTGACCGGGTTGGAGCGTCAAGATCGAATATGCGCCGTCTTCGTTGGTTTGAGCTTCGACGGTGCGATTTGTAGCCAGAGCCGTCGCTTTGACGGTCGCGCCCGGCACAGCCGCACCGGCAGCGTCGGTCACGGTTCCTTGCACGCGCGCCGTTTCCGTTTGCGCGTAAATTTCAACGGTTGAAAATAAGAGAGTTGCCAGAACAATCAATGAGAACGACACTCTTTTTCCAAAGCCAAACATAAAAGTTCCTCCTTTTGCGCCCTTTCGGGAAAACTGATTTTAAATTTCTATTGCGGTAAATAATTTGCCGATTCGTTTTCAATCGCTAAATTTACGATTAATTAATCGACGTGAAAAAACTAAAATTAATAAAAAAATGGGGCAAAAATGAAAGTTTGTTGGATAGACAAACAAAGTTTTTAAACAACAAACCTGCAATTTTTCGCTAACATAGCACCTCTGTCACAAAAAGTCTAGGTTGCCGACGCAAATTTGTGAATTAAACTTAAACTGATTGCTCCCTGCAAAGTCGGCTGTTCGCCGAGAGTTGAGGCTTTGATCTGAATTTCGGGCAATTTTTGGCGGATATTTGTTTCGACAGTTTCAAGCAATTGCCGTTCAATCAGCGACCAAATGCGAGTAATCTTTCCACTGATAACGATTATCTCCGGGCTTAGTCCGACAATTAAATTGACGATTCCGAGAGCCAGGTAGCGCGTCGTTTCGTTAACAATTTTGAGCGCTTCGGCGTTTTGTTCGAGAGCGAGCGAAAAAACTTCTTCGATGTTTTCCGCTTTGTGGTCGGTTAAATCGTTAAAGCGCGCAAGCGTGGCTTTGTTAGAAGCAAACGCCTCCCAGCATTGAGTGCTGCCGCACGAGCAGACTACTTTATTTTTACTCCCGACGACCATATGCCCGAACTCTCCGGCTGCCCCTTGGTTGCCGCGATAAATTTGCCCGTCAAAAATGATTCCCGTCCCGATGCCTTCCGCCACCAAAACGCTGACAAAGTTTTTGACCGTATGCTCCAGACCGCCGAACCATAATTCGGCGAGAGCAATGGCATTGGCGTCGTTATCAATGACAACGGGCAGTTCCGCCGCTCTTTCGATTTTTTGCTTCAAATTCCAGTGTTTCCATTGAAAATAAGGAACATACGAAACAATCCCGGTCGCCGCGTCAACCAATCCCGGAACGCTGACGCCGATTTCAACCGAATCGCTTTTCAGCTTCGATTTAATTTTTAAAAGACGCTTGATGATTTGCTCGAACGTTTTTTCGCTGTCCGGCGAGGTTTGAAAAGATTGCTGTTCGAGAATCTCTCCGGCTAGATTTGCCAGCGCGATACTTGTCGTAGTCGGAGTTATATCAACACCGATGGCGACCGGCTGATCTTTTCTGAGCTGCAAAAGAGTCGGTTTTCGTCCGCCGCTTGATTCCCCGACGCCGATTTCTTTGATAAAGCCTTCCGTTACCAGCGAGTCAACAATCGCGGAAACCGTCGAGCGCTGCAACTCTGTTTGCTTGGCAATCTCCGCCCGCGAGATCGGCTCGCGCTCGCGCACGTAATTCAGAACGATTTGCCGGTTGATATTGCGGATAGTATTCGAACGAGCGACTTCGGTTTTAGCTTTTTGTAAGTAAATTCTCCGCATAAAAATCAAACGAGCAAGATTGGTCAAACCTCTTGAGCGATAGAAATATTAATTGAAACTTTGTTTTTAAAGCAAACAAAGTCAGGTTCGTTTTGCAGATGCGTATGCGAATATTTTTGGGAAATGAAATTTGGGGATTATTTTTGATAAGAAAATACAAGTCTTATAGCTATTTTCGATAAATAAAAAGTTTGCGCATTGTGCTTTAGTTAAAGATACAGATGAAACAAAAAAAAGAAAAAAGATGGCTTTTCAAAGCGATGTATCCGGCAAAAAGAAGCCGCCATAATTTATTTTTAAATTGTCAAACAGCCTCTCAGGCGATTATCATCAACTTATAAAACGAATCTATGAGCAAATTCTGATGATAAGATTTCCGTGCGCGGAAACGCTTTTCCGTTAAAGCTCAAGCAACAAGAAATGAATACTCCTTATTTTCTGGTAGAACCGAAAGGGAAAAAAGTCCCCGTAATCCTCAGCGTTCCGCATTCGGGCGTTGAGTTTCCCGAAGAGTTGAAACAGCAATATCGCCCGGAAATGGCGGCGCAGCCGGATGATACCGATTGGTTTGTTCACAAGTTGTATGATTTCGTCGCTGAACTCGGAATCGCCGTTATTCACGCCCGGTACAGCCGTTGGGTGATTGATTTAAACCGCGACACGGAAAGCAAGCCGTTGTACGACGACGGCAGAATCATTACCGGATTAACGCCTTCGACGGATTTTTTGGGGAATGAGATTTATCTTGAAAAAAGATTTGTCCCCGACGATGAAGAAACCGAAAGGCGGCTGGCAAATTATTATCGCCCTTATTATCAAAAAATCGAACGCCTTCTGGCAGAAAGAATCGAAGAATTCGGCAGAGTTTTATTGTGGGACGCGCACTCGATCCGGCAGTTCGTTCCGACAATTAGAAAAGAGCCTTTTCCCGATTTGATTTTAGGCGACAACGACGAGCAATCCGCCGATAAAGAGATAATCGAAATTGCTTTAAACAATTTGCGTGCAGGCGAATACGAAGTAAACCACAACACGCCGTTTAAAGGCGGACATATTACAAGACATTTTGGAAAACCCGAAATCGGCGTTCACGCTTTGCAGCTCGAAATGGCGAAAATCAATTATATGAACGACGATGAGCTGACATTCGACGAAAACAGAGCGGAAAAAGTCAGAAAAGTGCTGCGTCCCGTTTTTGAACAACTAATCTCGCATTTAACGAAATGAAATCCTATCGCTTCAAAGCATTACTGCAAAGGCACGGCTGGCTGGAAAACCCGACGGTTTCTTTAAATGAATCGGGCGAAATCGCGGCTATATCTCAAGAGCAAAAACCGGATTCAATCTACATTAACGGCTACGCCTTGCCCGGTTTCCAGAATGCTCATTCACACGCTTTTCAATACGCGATGGCTGGATTGGCGGAGCGCCATTCTGTGGGCGCTGAAGCAGATGATTTTTGGTCGTGGCGCGAAGCAATGTACAAGTTGGCTTTGAACATCAATCCCGAACAGTTGAAAATTATCGCAGCGATGCTTTACAGCGAGCTGCTCCGGCACGGTTATACAAACGTTGCCGAATTTCATTACGTCCATCACGATAAAAATGGCGCGCCTTACGAAAATTTAGCAGCGATGAGCGAAGCTCTGGTTGAAGCCGCAAAAGAAACCGGAATCAAAATCACTTTAATCCCGATTTTTTATCAAAAAGGCGGTTTCGGATTGCCCCCAAATGACAGGCAAAAAAGATTTATCTCGGAAACTTTTGAAGACTATCTGAAACTTTTTGAAGCCGCTTCGCAAATATGCAAACAATATGAAGGCGCAAATGTTGCGGTCGGAGTTCATTCGCTGCGCGGCGTCAGCGCCAAAGACGTTTTAAGAACCGCCAAAGAAGCGCCGCAAAATGTTCCATTTCACATTCACGTTTCCGAACAGTTAAAGGAAGTTGAAGACGCGGCTGCCTTTCTCGGAAAAAGACCTGTCGAATGGCTGCTCGATAACATTGAATTAAACGAAAGATTTCACCTCGTCCACGCGACTCATTTAACTGACGACGAAACCGAAAGACTCGCAAAAACCAGCGCAAACGTAGTGCTTTGTCCGAGCACCGAAGGCAATTTGGGTGACGGTATTTTCCCTTTGCGCCGATTTCAATCCGGCGGCGGAAATTGGAGCATCGGAACGGACAGCCACATCGGTTTAAATTTCTTTGAAGAATTGCGAATCCTGGATTACGGGCAACGTCTAATCAGCCACAAACGCAACACTTTTACCGGCGAAAACACGGCGGATAGCGGATTATCTGCAATTACCAAAGCGACCGTCGCCGGGCGCCGGGCGATGAATAATTTTGAAACTGAATTCTTCGCCATCGGTTCGCCGTTCGATGCCTGCGTCGTCGAAGCCGATGAACCGCTGCTGGCAAATGTCAGACCGGAAAACTTAGCTTCAACGTTGGTTTATTCAACCGACGCTTCGCAGATTTACGGGACTTTTGTTTCGGGAAAATTGATTCAAAAAGACGCAAAACAACAATCAATAAAAAAAGATTTTATTGATTATATGCAGCATTTCAGAAGCTAGAGCCTAAACAAATTATCGAAAAATGAGTTTGGCGGAAACGCTTATTTTTTAAATAGATTCGCAACACCGACAGTAAATCCGGCGAAGAAGCCAACGCGCGGAGCATCATTCGTTAGACCAAAACGCATTCCGGTGTCAAACCGCAAGCGTTTATTGAATTTATAAGTAAGCGCGCCGAGCGCGTAAACGCCTTTTGGCTGCTCGTCGTCCAGACTTAAACCAGCCAGTTCGGTTTCAAAGCCGAATTTATTTTCAAATTCGTGTGAAACCGTCACGGCAGCCAATCCGCCGTCGGCGCGCCGCTCGCTGTCTTCGCGCCCGACATTCAGATAAGCCGCGTTGATGTCTATATCGGTGTTTTCGCCTAATTTTTTACTGAAAAGAACTGTTAAGCGATGGTCAAAGCGTCCAGTGCCGAGCATTTTCGATTCGCTGGCGGTCGGTATTTTCAACGAATAAGCGAAAGCGAGAGCTGGATGCCGTTCAGTATCTTTAAGTGCAACGATTTGGAAACCGAGCCGCGTGTCGCCGACTCCGGTTTGAATTTCGCCGCCTTCTTCCTGTTTTTGGGATAAAACCGCATCTACTTCGGCTTCGAGCAGAAGCCGGGAGCTAGCCGCAAAGCGAATGTTGAGCGGAGCCGTTTGCTGCCAGCGAAATTCCGAGCTGCGGAAATTGGAATCGTAGCCGAATTCGACTTGCAGCACGCCCGGTTTTTGTATTTCCGCCGGATTTGCAATCGTCGGGCGCGCCGGTTTGATATAGTCTTCCTCTTCGCTCTGAGATTGCTGCGAGCTTGCGGCGATTGTCAAAATCAGGAGAAGCAAAACGGATTGTGAGATTTGTGTAAATTGCTTGAGCGCGTTTTTTGTCGTCCTCTGTTTCGGCATTTATTTAATATCATGTCTGAAAGAACTGTGTGCAACTTAATTGAAATCAACACATTTCTTCCCAAATTGATTTAATGCATAAACTTTAAAATTATTGTTCATAATTTTTCCGTACTGATTCAAACAAAAGGCAAAAAAGCAGTTAATTTAAGATGTTATTTTTGTTCCGAATTCAAGTCGCTTTTCGGATTCGACGCGAAATAATCTTCGCGCGAAATCGAATATAAAAGAACGAAGACGCCGAACGCCGTGTCTTCCTTTTCAAAGCGCATTCCGATTTTTTGGAGGACGTTTTGCGAGCGCACATTGCCGTGGCGCGTCATCGCAATAATGCACGGAAAATTGTGCTGCTCGAAACCATAGCGCAAACACGCGCGGGCGATTTCCGTCGCCAATCCTTTGCCCCAATACGGCTCGTCGAGCAGATAAACCAATTCCGCCGTGCCTTCAAACGAACGCAGTCCGGCGCAGCCGATAAATTCGCCGTTCGCTTTTGAGACGACCGCCCAGCGCCCGAAATTGTTGCGCTCCCAATGTTTGATTATGCTGACGAGCGCCGTTTCGGTTTCCTCGCGTGTCATCGGCTCGCAATTTAAGCCGAGAAATCTCATAACCTGCGCGCTGGCGAAAACGCGCGCAAGCTCGTCCAAATCGTCCATCGTAAATTGCCGCAATCGAACGCGCTCGGTTTCGATTTCCCTCATTTTTTCCGTTTCACTCGTCTGCAAACTGCTTTCGCAAACTTTCCGCGTAGGGGGCGCGGGCGACTCCTTTTTCCGTGATGATTCCGGCGATAAATTCCGCAGGCGTCACGTCAAACGCCGGATTTGAAACGCCGACGCCCGTCGGCGCAAGCTGATTTTCCCGGATGTGCGTGACTTCTCTTTCGTTGCGCTCTTCAATCGGAATCTGTGCGCCGGTCGGTGTGTTTAGATCAATCGTCGAAAGCGGCGCGGCGACGTAAAACGGTATGTTGTGCTGGCGCGCAAGAACCGCGACCATGTAAGTTCCGATTTTGTTGGCGGCGTCTCCGTTGGCGGCAATCCGATCTGCGCCGACAACGACCGCCTGAACTTTGCCCTGCTGCATCATATAACCCGCCATATTATCGGTGATTAAGGTCACGGGAATATGGTCTTTCATCAATTCCCAAGCCGTCAGACGCGCGCCCTGCAAATATGGGCGAGTTTCGTCGGCGATGACGGCAATTGCTTTTCCCGCGTTTACCGCACCGCGAATAACTCCAAGCGCCGTTCCCCAAACGCCGCCGGTCGCCAGCGCGCCCGCATTGCAGTGCGTTAAAACTGTGGAATTGTCGTTGAGCAATTCGCCGCCGAAACGCGCGATTTCGGCTTGCGCGGCGATGTCTTCTTCGTGAATCGCTTTGGCGTCGGAAATTAAAATTTGTTTGATTTCCGAAATTGATTTGCCTTCGCTTTTCGCTTGTTTGAAAACATTTCGCATTCGCTCAATCGCCCAGAAAAGATTGACTGCGGTCGGGCGCGTCGCGGCGAGAGTCTCGCAGATGTAATCAAAATCGTCCTCAAAATCGAGCATCGAAGTTCCGACAAACTCGCGCGCGCCGACCGCGACGCCGTAAGCGGCGGAAATCCCGATGGCGGGCGCGCCGCGCACGACCATATCACGAATCGCGTCGGCGACTTCGTTGTAGCTTTTTAAAACGAGCCATTTTTCTTCGTTCGGCAGCAAACGCTGATCGAGCATCCGCACGCCTTCATCGCTCCATTCGACGGGTTTTATCATAATTTTATTAATTCCCTCTAAATAATTTGTACGCAAATATAAACGAGATTGAGGCGCAGGAAAAGTGCGCCTCAATATTAATTCGCCCACAGACCAGCGGCGGAAACGAATAATTTTTATTTCAGGTTGTTTTTCGCAGCAAAATTTAATGATTTGCGTGCGAGGCGTTCGCCATATTATTCGCATTGCTGCCGACCGCCGTCGGAGAATTAGCGGTCTGATTCGACACCATCGAAGGCGAGCCGCCCGCGTTAGCTCTACCGTTGGTTTGCGTCTGGTTTCCGGTTGAAGAACCGGAACAAGCCACTATGAAAAGCAAAGAAAGCGTAAAAACGGATAAAAGAAGAAAAGTTATTTTTTGTCGCATAATTGATTTTAATCAGAAAAATTAAAGATTTACAAGATTATTTCGATTCCGCTTCGCCTTTATTTGCGCGTTATTAGTTGAGGACAACTTTTCGCTAAGCGCAATCGTATCCGAATCACTTTCAGGCAGGAGAACAAGATAATGAAAATCGAAGGAACGCTCGACAAAATTCACGAATGGGCAATTCAAAACATCTGGCTGCAACGATTCACGATTTTTACGCGCGTGATGATTGCGGTCGGGTTTATTCCTTCGGGAATGAAAAAGGTTCTCGGATTGCCGTTTACGCAGCTTGGCGTTGAAACGCCCGTCGGTTACTTTTTCGACGCGCTTTATAAAACCGGCGGCTGGTATGAATTTATCGGCTGGGCGCAGGTCATGGCGGCGATTTTGCTTTTGATTCCGCGCACGGCGACGCTCGGCGCTTTGATTTTCTTTCCGATTATCATCAATATCGCGGTTTTAACCAATTCAATGAATTTTAGTGGAACGAGAGTGATCACGATTTTTATGGCTCTCGCCGCGACTTATCTTCTCTGCTGGGATTACGACAAGCTCAAACCGATTTTCAAACGGCGTAAAAAGAAATGCTCCGCCCTGCGGCGCAATGATTTTGTTTTTGAAGGCTTGTTTTGGGCGATTTTGGGCGTCGCCAGTTACGCAGTTTTCACGTACATCGGAATTGGCAATATTCATAAGCTCGGTTATGCGGGCGCAGTTGCGGCGTTTACCGGCGGGCTTCTTTTTGGCTTGTATTCTGTCTGGCACAGACGCGCCGCTTTTGCCGTAACATAAATTTTTACACTTTCTTAACTAAAAATTGTTGGCGTTTTTCGCGGTTGGTGGTAAATTTTGCGTCGGAAGATTTCCTTTTCCACAAATTCCAAATGAAAAAGAACTTACACAGATTCAGTGCGAGATGAAGAACGAGCCGACGCCACGCGAATATTGTTTGATTGTTGAAGGAAACTATTTTGACGAATCCGAAGCCGAACACGCGCTGCGCGATCCGTTTATTGAAGAATGGGTCGAGCAAACCGGCAGTTTTCGCATCCATAATTTTGACGATATAGAAGTCGCCGCCGGAATTGCGCTCGGCTGGCTCGAAGTTAAAATGGTTGACGACGAAATTTTTGAGATCACTTGCAACCGCCCCGACAAACCGCTTACGGAACACAAAGCCAAATTAATTGCCGAAGCTCTGCGCCGCCAAGATATGTTTGACGAAATCGCGGTCGAACAGCGCGCAGATTGACCGGAAATTTTTGCCGCTTTTGTTTTCTCTTCGCGCCCCAGCGTGAAATAATCTTTGTTTCACGCTGTAAGAGCAATGATAATAAAGCTCGTAAAATAATTAAAAATGCACTCGGAAAATGAAAAAACTGCTTTTTTGAATGGGCGAGTTACAGTTCACGTCGGCGATATTACAAAACAAAACGTTGATGCGATTGTCAACGCGGCTAACTCGACTCTGCTCGGCGGCGGAGGCGTTGACGGAGCGATTCACCGCGCGGGCGGAGACGAGATTTTACAGGCGTGCCGGGAGATTCGCCGCGCGCAATTTCCCGACGGTTTACCGACGGGCAAAGCTGTGATTACTATCGGCGGACGGCTCGCTGCGCGATTTGTGATTCACACGGTCGGTCCGATTTATGGACGACACGACGGGCACGAGGCGGAATTGCTGGCAGATTGTTATCGAAATTCGCTGCGGCTGGCAGACGAGAACAACTTGAAAACGATTGCATTTCCGGCAATTTCAACCGGAGTTTACGGTTATCCCAAACACGAAGCCGCCGCAGTAGCGTCAGAAGCCGTTCAAAACTTTTTGTTACAATATGATAGGCTCGAAGAAGTTCGTTTCGTGTTTTTTGGCATCAGTGATGCCAAAACTTTTATCAAACATCAAAAATTTTAACTTGAGCGAGATATGGGGAGTTTTTAAATATCCAACCGAATAAAAGATGATTAAAACTATCAACTATCAACTTTAAACTATCAACTGTTTGTTATTGAAAATCAGTTGATAGTGAATAATTTATAGTTGATAGTTACTTTTTTTTATCATCGCTTTTGGTCGGATTACTAATTTAAACAATGATTCAAAACGATTTTAATACACATAAATTGCCCGCCAATTTGCGGGCGCTGGAAAAAATTTCACAAAATTATTGGTGGAGCTGGTCTGGGGAAGGCGCGTATCTTTTGCGGGGTTTGGATTCGCATCTGTGGGAAAAAGTCGAACAAAATCCGCGCCTTTTATTGCAGCAAATTTCCGATTTGCATCTCTGGCAGCGCGCCTGCGATCCGTTTTATACAGCTCGCGTCCAGCGTGTTGAGCGTCAGTTCGACGAATATGTCAATGCCGGACAAAAATCTTTCGGAAGCATTACGCCCGAAAATCCGGTCGCTTATTTTTGCGCCGAATACGGCGTTCACAATTCCTTGCCGCTTTATTCGGGCGGTCTCGGAATTTTAGCTGGCGATCATTTAAAATCCGCCAGTGATTTGCAGTTTCCGCTCGTCGCAATCGGGCTTTTTTATCGTTTCGGTTATTTCCGCCAGCGGCTGACGCCGGACGGCTATCAAATGGAAGATTATCAGGAATCGGTTCCGGCGAATCTTTCGTTGACGCCAGTTTTAACGGACGCGGGCGAGCGGCTTAAAATTTCATTAAAAATGCGCGGGCGTGAAGTTTGGGCGCAGGCTTGGCTGGCATCGGTCGGGCGAATCAAGCTTTATCTGCTCGATACAAACATTGCGGAAAACAACGAAATTGACCGCTTGATCACCGGACATCTTTACGGCGGCGATAAAGAAACGCGCGTCGTGCAGGAAATGCTTTTGGGAATCGGCGGCGTTCGGCTTTTGCGCGCGCTCAAAATCGAGCCTTCGGTTTTTCATTTAAACGAAGGACATTCGGCGTTTTTGACTCTGGAATTGGCGCGCGAACTGACTGAATCGGAACAAAAATTAGGTTTTAACGAAGCAGCCGCCAAGGTGCGCGAAAAATGCGTCTTCACCACGCACACGCCGATTGCCGCCGGAAACGACGAGTTTCCAGCCGATATTTTGGAAAAATGTTTTAACGGCGATCTGACAGCGGCGCTCGGTTTGACGCACGAAGATTTTCTCGCGCTCGGAAAAACAAATCCGTCGGACGCAAAGGAATGGTTCGGTATGACGCCGCTCGCTCTAAAAATGTGCCGCTCGTCAAACGGCGTCAGCCGCAAACACGGCGAAGTCTCGCGCTCTCTCTGGCAAAAAATGTATGCTCCGGCGCACGTTGACGAAGTCCCGATTTCTTACGTGACGAACGGCGTCCACGCGCCGACCTGGATTGCGCCCGCGCTCAAAGCTCTTTACGAAAAACATATCGGCGCAAATTGGGCGGCGAGTCTCGAAAATGGAGATGATTGGGCTGAAAAAATCGAGCGTATCCCGGACGAAGAAATCTGGCAGACTCATAATTTGCTCAAAAATCAGCTCATCGCCTTTGTCCGCCAGCGTGAATCGCAAAAACCCGGCGTCGCGGAAAATTTATTTGAACCGAAAGTTTTAACCATCGGTTTCGCCCGCCGCGTCGCCGGTTACAAGAGGTGGAATCTTTTGCTGGCGGATGCCGAGAGATTGTTGAGATTGATTGACGACGAAAATCGCCCGGTGCAGTTCGTTTTCGCCGGAAAAGCGCATCCGCAAGACCGGCAGGCAAAGGCGATTTTGCAGCAAGTCGTCGCTTCGCGCGCGAATTCGACGTGGGCGCGGCGCGCCGTCTTTATTCAGGATTACGATCAGGAAGTCGCGCGTTATCTCGTTCAGGGCGTTGACGTTTGGCTCAACGTGCCGCGCCGCCCGCTCGAAGCCTCAGGCACGAGCGGCGAAAAGGTAGCGATGAACGGCGGTTTGAATTTTTCTATTTTAGACGGCTGGTGGATCGAAGGCTACGACGGCATAAACGGCTGGGCAATCGGCGACGAACACGTTATTGATGACGAAACGGATGTTGACGCGCGCGACGCAAACGCGCTTTACACGACGCTCGAAACCGAAATCGTGCCTGAATTTTACGCGAAAGATGAAAACGATTTGCCGCGCCAATGGATCAAGAGAATGCGACGCGCTCTTGCTACCTTGACGCCGCAATTTTCGAGCGACCGAATGGTGCGCGATTATATCAATCAAATCTATAATTAATTTGTTCGTAGTTCGTGGTTCGTGGTTCGTTGCAAAGAAAATCAACGAACAACGAACCACGAACTACGAACAAAACCGAGCAAAGCGAGGTTTTTATGGCAAACACAGATTTTCGAGTCGGAGTTATTCGCCCCATAGAATGCTTTCAGGAAGGCTGGGAGCTGATCAAAGACCAGTATTGGTTGTTTTTCGGCATTACGATTGTCGGGATGTTGATCGGCGGACTCGTACCGTTCGGTATTATTCTCGGCGCGATGATTTGCGGCGTTTATTACTGCCTTTTTCAAAAAGCCGCCGGTCAGCGCGTCTCTTTCGATGGGCTTTTTAAAGGCTTTGAATATTTCGGTCCGAGCTTGATTGTGACGCTGTTTTTGATGGTTCCGGCAGTCATTCTGTGGACGCTGGTTTATATTCCGATACTCATCATCCAAATTTCCGCCACAAACCAGCGCGGAGGAGTTGACCCGGACATTTTATTTCCGATGTTGATCGGGACGGGAATCGGCGTTTTTGTCATCGGAATTATTCTCGCCTGCATTCACGCGCTGATAATGTTTGCTTATCCTTTGATTGTCGAACGGCGCTTGAGCGGTATCGCGGCTTTCAAATTGAGCGCTCGGGCGGTTTTCGCTAATTTGGGCGGCGTGGTCGGTTTGATTTTATGCGAGTTTGCGCTTGGGCTGATCGGTTATTTGATTTTTTGCGTCGGGCTTTATCTTGTCTTTCCGATTATGTTCGCAGGGGTTTTTGTGGCGTATCGAAAAGTTTTTCCGCCTGTTGAAGCACCTTTTACGTCACCGCCGCCTCCGCCGAATTTCAACCAGCCGCCGGACTTTGCCAATCGCGGTTTCTGACGGTAAGCTAATTACTATGGCTTTTAATGAAATTACCGACGCGAACGACTTAGACGCGCTTTTTGCCGAATCGAGCCAAAAGCCCGTCATTTTATATAAACACAGCTTGACCTGCCCGATTAGCCGCGCGGCATACGAGGAAATGTCCTTGATGAAAGACGAACCAATCGCGCTGGTTATCGTTCAGGACGCCCGCGCCCTTTCAAACGAAATCGCCGCACGGACGGGCGTACGGCACGAATCGCCGCAAACAATAATTTTGCAATCGGGCAAATCCGTCTGGCACGCTTCGCATTACGACATCACAAAATCTTCGGTCAGGCGAGCGCTGGAAGAATTGAAAAGTTAGAATTATGAAATTTGAGCCGCGCGAAATTATTGACGAAGGCTCTTCGTTTTCGATTCGCTGGGCTGACGATGCGGTCAGCCGATTCGACGCGCCCGCTCTGCGTCGCGCTTGCGCCTGCGCGGGCTGCGTCAACGAATGGACGGGCGAGCAAATGGTCAAACCGGAATCCGTCCCCGATGACCTTAAAATCGAAAACGCCAATCTCGTCGGTCGTTACGCTTTAAATTTTAAATTCAGCGACGGTCACGAAACCGGCATTTACAGCTTTAAATATTTGCGCGAATTGGCGGAAAGACAAAAATAAAAGAATGAAAAAATTCAGCCGCAGATAAAAAAGGACGTTTAAATCGTCCTTTTTTATCTTTCTTATTTCCCGGCTTTTCAGGTTGTAGTTTCTTAGCTCATAAAAAATCCAAGTAACCAATACAACAGCAAGAATATTAGAATTGTGCTGATAATGCCGCCGCCAAGTTTCCAAGCGCCTGCTCCGGCGATTGCCCCGCGCAATAAACTCATAACAAAATTCTCCTCTCGCGTAACGTTTTGATGCATTTTTAAAATGCATCATTCTAACTGCAAGAGTTGTTCCGGTTGATTGCTGAATTAAAAATAACGTGAGTTCGGGATAAGAGTTGTTGAAAATTAAAGAGTTAACTTGAAAAAGGATTTTCTTTGCGGTTCTTTGCGCTCTTTCTTTGCGTCCTTTGCGGTTAATTCCGTCGATTTTTTTTAACCGCAAAGGACGCAAAGAGTTGATTTTATTTAACTCTTATTGTTTCCTTATCCCGAACTGACGTTAAAAATAAAAAGTCGGCTTGCTGGCTTTGTAAAGCTGATAGCGTTCGAGCTTGATATACAAACCGCGCCGCGAAATGCCCAATTCTTTTGCCGCGCGCGAGATGTTTCCCTGATGGCGTTTGAGAGCTTCGATAATCAAACGAATTTCGATTTGTTCGATGATTTCGTCAAGCCTTCCGCTTTCGGGGTTGATGTTTAATACAGCGGACAGCGAATCGGCGGCAAATGCGTTTGCGCTCCGTTCAGAAGTGAGCGGAAGGCTGCTTTTTCTCAACTCCGGCGATAAATGTTCCGGCGTGATCGTTTCTCCGTCATCGGCTCTGACAACCAGACGCTGAATCTCATTCGTCAATTGCCGCACATTTCCTTCCCATTCGCAAACCATCAGCAAATCAATTGTCTGCGGCGTAATCGTCACATTTCTTTTGCCGAATTTCTGCGAATAATGATTGACGTAATGATTTACCAGCAGCGGAATTTCCGAACGCCTTTCCCGCAACGGCGGAACTCTCAATCGAATCACATTCAAACGATAATACAAATCTTCTCTGAACAAGCCTTCCGCAACCTTCTCTTCCAATCCGACGTTTGTCGCCGCCACGACTCGAACATCAACTTTAACGGGTTTTTTCTCTCCTAAAGGCTGAATCTCACCTTCCTGCAAAAACCTGAGCAGCTTCGGCTGGACATCCAATGGCAAATCTCCGATTTCATCTAAAAAGAGAGTTCCGCCATCGGCTGAACGAATGACGCCCGGCGAATCGTTGATTGCGCCTGTGAATGCGCCTTTTTTGTAACCGAACAGATGTCCTTCCGCTAATTCTTTGGGAATTGCGGTGCAGTTAAACGGAATGAAAATTTTATCTTTACGGTTTGAGAGAACGTGAATAGCACTGGCGATCAGTTCTTTTCCGGTTCCGCTTTCGCCCGTGATTAAAACCGTGATGTCCGAAGTGCGAATTTTATAAATTTCTTCAACAACGGCGGTCATTCCGGGACTTGAATGAATAAAACCGGGCAACAAATCGTCCGAGTACAGCGAATTTGTTTCCGCGTCGGCTTTTTGCGTCCGGCTTTTTTCGCGTAGAGCGCACACTTCCAAACCAAGCTCCACGATTTTTACCAGCGGCTGAATGCTCGCGCCGTCGGCGAGCTTCGCGTTTGCGCGCGGGTGGACAAGCAAAAATGCCGGCGCGGAGGAAGTTTCAAGAAGCGGAAAAATCGAAAAATTGTTTGATTCGACAAAACCGGAAACGCGGTCGCCGTTTTTCGCCTGTTCCAATCGGGCGACGTTTTCTTCGGCTTCGGCGGGAGAGTAGCCTGAAAAGACCAAAGGCTGAAGCCTTTTATCCGCGTTGTTTTGGGCGATGATGATTTTTTTCGCACGGCTTTCCAGTTGTAAAACCGACAAAAACTCGCGCAGCAAAACTTCGCGTGAAGCCGCTGCCGCTTCAGTCAAACGCAAAGCTAAAAGCCCGATATTAGGATTTCGCCGAACGGTTTCAGCGACGATTTTTGAAATTTTTGAGCGGGCTGTTTCGGCTTTTTCCAGCAGCGATCTTACTTGCAGCTTGCGGAAATTTTTGATTGCGGCTTCCAGATTTTCAACCGCCCGTTTCGGACTCGTCTCGGACAAAACAATTCCAAGCTCGTAGCGGCAAAGGCTTATATAATAAAAATCGTCAAGTATTTCGTAGAGCGAGAGGCTACGGCTGAAATGAAACTCGGAAGTCGCGTCGTCTCCTTTAAGTTTGTTGAAGCGACCGAGTAAAAATTGCGAATAAGCCGTAACCTGTAAATCGGTTTCGTCGTCTTCGTGCCTTTGATTGGCTTTTTCTATTTCCGCCTGAAAATCGCCCCAATTTTCCAGATTGAGATAAATATCCGCCAGCAGAACATGTGACAATCTCACCGCGCTTTCGTCGTTAACCTGTTTGGCGGTTTCCTGATATTTGTTGGCAATTTCAAGCGCAAACGGAAAGTTTCTGAGCGCAATTTGAAGCCGTCCCCAATTTTTTAAAGACTGAACCAAGTACCATTTGCGATTCTGCTTTTGGCTAAGCTCGACGGCTGTTTCCAAATGTTCTCTGGCTTCTTCAAATCTTTCCTGTAATAAATATAATTCCCCAAGCGAATCGTAAATGATTGAAATTGACGCAGAATTGATCGCCGTCGCTAGTTTGAACGACTTTTTGAGTGTTTTTTCGGCGCGTTCCCAATCGCCGATTACGGTTAAATTAATCCCTAGATTGTTATAAGCTGCTATCGAGTTGGTGATGTGTTCGGTTTGCTCGAAATATCGCGTCGCTTTTTCAAGACACGCAATTCCGTCGTGCGGACGATGCAGAAAATAATAAGCGCCCGCCAGTTCCGAATAAATTCGTCCGAGCCAGTAATTTTCCGGTCTTTCGCCGATAATGTTTAAGGCTTGACGGCTGTGTTCGATAAATTCTTCGTATTTTCCTTCTTGAACCGTCAGATTTGAAAGCGCGATGTAGCTGTGAACCATTCCGCGCCAATTTCCGGCTTCGCGGTAAGATTTTAAGGCGTCTTCGGCAAAACCGCGCGAAATTACGGTTTGTCCCAAAGAGCGATAAGCTCTCGACAACGAAAGATTAATTAAACCGAACGTGCTATTTCCGGCTTCAATTTCAGTAGCTTCTTCGAGAATTCCTTTGAGGAGCGAGGCGGATTTTGGCGATTCGGTTAAATGATTATAAAGAACCGCGATGTGCGTTTGCACCTCAAGGTCAAGTTCCGGTTCGAGACCAAAGCGGACTTCGAGGTTTTCATACATTTTCAAAGCATCGAACGCTTCGCGGTGACGCGCTTGCAATTCCAGAGCTTTTGACCAGCAAAGCCGAATTTTCGCCAACAAATTGGCGTCGCGCGGTTTTAGCTTTAACAGCGATTCGGCTTTTTCCTGGGCTTGACGCGAGATTCCTTCATCAATTAACGATTGAATCTGCTCGATTTCCGTTTGAAAATCAATATGTGAATTGAATCTGGCGGGCTTCTTCTTGCCGTTGTTAACGCTCGTTGCGGCGCTTCTGAAAAGCGAATTGAATCCGGTTGGCGGCTTTTTTTCTAAGTTTTTTTTATCGAGTTTCATTTATGCGCGCCTTGAGGTAATTCACGCACATAAATTAACATTACTTATCCGGTTGTAACAAATTGCATTTAGTAGTAATGAGGTAAATTGATAGAAAAGAAAGAAAATAAAAGACTCCGGTCTTTTAAAGAACCGAAGTTTTTTATTTTGTATCTGAATCCGGTTTGAGGCTAACCGTTTATTAAGCTTTTAGCTTGTTTTCCGAAATACTTAGTCGCCAACGAGAATTCCTTTTGTGTAATCCGACATCATAATGCCTTTTGCGTAGTCTGACATCATAATGCCTTTCATATAATCCGACATCAGAATGCCTTTGGTGTAATCCGACATCATAATTCCTTTTGCGTAATCCGACATTAAGATTCCTTTTAAAGCGTTGTTATTTGTGTTTTTCATTTTTGTTCTCCTTCTTTCTTTTTTGTTTTCTATTCAATTTCTGATCTACCTAGTTTCAATTTGCGTGCCACTGTTTAGAAATCAACTGTGCTTTCCGTAAATTAAGCCTGCAAAAGACTTATATGGCTCAAGCAGTTCGTTTTTTGTTTTTATGATTTTTGCAAATAAATGATAAAAAATTGCACACTATTTCCTGCGCATCCTATAAGAGTCCCCGACCAAAGCATTAATTAATGTGATGAAATGACTTACGCACCAAGTGCAAAGCTACTGCACATTGTAAAAAAAGTTTACACTTCTGATTAAATTTAATTTCGGGAACAAATCCGCCGATGAACTTGACACCGTTCAAGCCTGCTGGTTAGCCTTTCTTATTTTCAAAATGTTTTGATTCAAAGGAATTTAATAAAATGCTCGATTTAAATTTTGTCCGCGAAAATTTGGAAGCTGTTAGAAAAGCAATGGGAAATCGCAATTTTCCGGCGGAAGCTTTAAACGATTTCAGCGAACTTGACGTAGAGCGCCGCCGAATTATCGGCGAATCCGATCAGCTCAACCAGCAGCGAAACGCAGCGAGCAAAGAAATTGGAGCGCTGATGCAAGCCGGGCAAAAGGGCGACGCCGAGGCGCGTAAGCAGATTGTGGCTGATATAAAAATGCAGATTGCAGATTTGGACGCCGGGCGCGAAAAAGCCGAAGCGAGAATGCGCGAGCTTTTAACCAATTTGCCGAATTTGCCGCACGAATCAGTCCCAATCGGCGCGGACGAAACCGCGAATATGGAAGTGCGACGAGTCGGCGAACCGCGTGAGTTTGATTTTGAGCCGAAAGATCACGTTGATTTGGGCGAAGCTCTCGGCATTTTGGACATTGAACGGGCGGCGAAAATCGCCGGATCGCGGTTTTCGATTTTGAAAGGCGCGGGCGCGCGGCTTGAACGCGCTTTGATAAATTTTATGCTCGACGTTCATACGACCGAACATGGTTATTCAGAAACCGTGCCGCCATTTATCGTCAATGCAGGCGCGCTTTTCGGCACGGCGCAGCTTCCGAAATTTGAAGCGGACTTGTTTAAACTAACTGACGAGCGCGGATTTTATCTGATTCCGACAGCCGAAGTTCCGGTCACAAATTATCACGCGGACGAAATTTTAAACGCT
Source organism: Pyrinomonadaceae bacterium (assembly GCA_036400075.1). Taxonomy (GTDB): domain Bacteria; phylum Acidobacteriota; class Blastocatellia; order Pyrinomonadales; family Pyrinomonadaceae; genus JALZCH01. The sequence goes on along the minus strand of DASWLV010000116.1, from coordinate 1,487 downwards.
TCCGATTTGCCTTTGTATTACACGGCTTACACGCCTTGTTTTCGCTCGGAAGCTGGTTCTTACGGACGCGATACGCGCGGGTTAATTCGCCAGCATCAATTTGAAAAAGTCGAGCTGGTTAAAGTTTGTTTACCGGAAACTTCCGAAGCTGAACACGAACGTTTGACTCAGAATGCCGAACGGATTTTGCAGCTTTTGGGTTTGCCGTATCGCACGATGGTTTTATCTACGGGCGATATGGGATTTGCGGCTGCAAAGACTTACGACATAGAAGTCTGGCTACCTTCGCAAAACACTTACCGCGAGATTTCTTCCTGCTCAAACTGCACCGATTTTCAAGCGCGGCGGATGAATCTTCGCTTCCGGCGTGCGGGCGGTGCCAAACCCGAATACGCGCATACTTTGAACGGTTCCGGTTTGGCGGTCGGACGGACTTGGATTGCGATTCTGGAAAATTATCAGCAAGCAGATGGATCAATCATCATTCCCGAAGTTTTGCAGCAATATATGAACGGTTTGGAAAAGATTGCTAATAGAGTTTAAATGGAAGCGGTAATTTTCATCGGCATTCAAGGCGCGGGAAAATCAACGTTTTTCAAACAGAGTTTTGTTGATACGCATATTCGCATCAACGGTGATATGCTCCGAACGAAACGCCGCGAGCAGATTTTGGTTGAAGCGTGTTTGCGTGCGAAACAATCGTTTGTCGTTGATAAAACAAATGCGACGCCCGAAGAGCGCGCTCGATATATCAATGCCGCTAAATCAAATCATTTTCGCGTAGTCGGTTATTATTTTCGCTCGAATTTTGCGGATGCTTTAAAGAGAAACGATTTGCGCGAAGGCAAAGCGAAAATCCCCGAAAAAGGTTTGCGCCATTTTCTTAAACGTTTGGAAAAACCTGTTTATGCCGAAGGATTCGACGGATTGTTTTATGTTTGGATTAACGACGCAAATGAATTTGTAGTTGAAGACTGGAAAGAAGAAATCGAGCTATCCGTCTCATAAATTAATCGTTAATTTTTATGTAAAAAAAGCAGCAAGCCTGAAGACTCGCTGCTTTTTTGAAAAAACACTTTAAGTTTGTGTTACGGCTTGTAAACCGTAAAAGGCGCATAAACGGAACCGCTCGGAGTTGTTACGTCGGTTTCTTCCATCGTTACAAACAAACCGAAATCACTGAGCGCGGTTTCGCCGCGAATTTCGGCTTCCTGACGCCTTCCGGTGTTAATCACCTGACCGATTTTCGTGTATTTTCTGTCTGGTGAAACAGCCCATAAAACAAAGCGTCTTTCTTTCGGAGCCATCTTCATATCATCGAAACGCATTTTGATTTGCGTTGCGCCGGCTTGTTTCGGGTCAATATAGGCTTTGCCTTTTAAGCCCTGAAGTTCGCCCGAAAATTGGATTCGAATTTCAGTATCTTTACCGCCGAGGCTCGGAATGCCGAGCATTGGCACTTCATAAGTCGAAGAAACCGGCGCGCT
>DASWLV010000115.1:0-9371 GCA_036400075.1 Pyrinomonadaceae bacterium | reverse complement strand
TAATACAGGCATTTGTGGCGGAAGAAAGCGCGGACGCCGTTCCGTTTGACCAAATTATTTTGGAGCCTAATCAAAAAATTCCGATTTTGATGCTTTCTAAAGGCAATTTTAAAATTCGCGCGATGGACAAATACGGTAAAATATTAGGTCAGTACGAGAATTTGATTAAATGACGAAAAGCAAACTTGTCAAAGGTTTTCTTTCATCTTTAACTCACTGACAAATTGAAATTTTATGAACGAACAAGGGGTTAAGATAAAACCGGAATTGGGTTTGGTCTGCATCACGGCGTCCGAAGCCGTGCGTTATCGAACAATCACGCGCAAACGCCTTTTGGAATTTGACGCGCAAACGCAGCGCGAAAAGCTGCGCGAGCTTTACGCCGCAAACCTCGAACGGTTTAATAACGCAATCAATTTTTGCGCGGAAAACGGCATCCGGCTTTATCGCCTGACCAGCGGGCTTTTTCCGTTCGCTGACGAATCATTCGGACTCGAAGTTTTACACGAATTTCGACCGAAGCTTGCCGAAACCGGACGACGCGCGCTCCAAAACGGCTTGCGCGTCGTGCTTCATCCCGATCAATTCGTCGTTTTAAGCTCCGATTCGCCGACGGTTATCGAAAACAGCATCAAGATTTTGAAAATGCACGCCGAGATTTTCGATTTACTTGAATTGCCGCGCTCCGAATGGTCTTTGATGAACATTCACGGCGGAAAATCAGACCGCGCCGAGAGATTGATCGAAACGGTTTTGAATTTACCGGAAAACGTGCGCTCGCGCATCACGTTTGAAAACGACGAACACGCTTACAGTTCGGCTCAAATTTTGGAAGTCTGCCGCCGCTCGTCTGTTCCGTTTGTTTTCGACGCGCATCATCACGTTTGCCGCGAAAAACTGGAATCGTATGACGACAAGAGCGTTGAAGAAACGTTTTGGGCGGCGCGCGAAACATGGAAAAATCCCGATTGGCAATTAGTCCATATTTCAAACGGGCGCGAGCGTTTTAACGAGCGCTCGCACAGCGACGTGATAATGGCGATGCCCGCCGTTTTCCGCCACGCGCCATGGATTGAAATCGAAGCCAAACACAAGGAAATCGCCATCGAAAAATTAAAAAACGAATGGCTCTGCAAATTGGATTTGCCCGAAGGCGGACAAGCCGTCGTTTTTCCTGCTGTCCAGAATGCAAACGCTTAAGGCATCTGCTTCGCTACAGAGAAACACAGAGAAAACATAAAAAATCTCTGTGACTCCGTGTCTCTGTGGTTAGTTATGCTTTAGCAAAACGAGCGATGTGTTAAAATTGCCTCGCTATGCTTCGATTTTCCCTGATTATTGCCGCGTTTATCGTCTTCGCTTTCAACTCATTTGCCAACGAACCGGCGCATTTTTATCTCGCCGAAGAACCGACAATCCGCATCGGTTTGGCGACCGACGCGCGTTCGGTGGCGATTTCCACCGCAGATTCGCAATTAACCGCAATCAGCCCGCAAGAGCCGGTGAAATATCTGGCGGTTACAAAAATTACGGCGTTGGCGCGCGCTTATCGCCCGCCGGAAGTCGAAGTTTTTAATTTTGAAATTGCCGGAATTGCCACGCGCGAAGAAGCCGAACAAATCGCCAAAGACGCCAAAGACGCCGTGGGCGAAAACACATTGATTTTGCCGGATACTACCGCAAACACCTGGCGCGTCCGCATCGGCGATTCGCGCCCGACGCCAGAAGAAGCAGCCGATTTTAAAGCGACTTTGAGCGAAAAAGGTTTTGACGCGGCGCAGATTGTCACCGAAAAGAAATTGCAGCCTTCGGCAGACGCGCTCGCGTTGTCGCAGAAAAAATCGGCAATTCCGAATCTGGTGCAGCCGACGGCTTCGATTCTCGATCCGAATTTGCGCGAAGTCGTCGTTTCGGGCGCAGATTTTACGGCAAATTTTACTTCGCTCAAACCTGTGGCGTTTGGTTCGACAAACGAGCGCGCCGTTCCGGTGAGCGTCAACGGCAAAAAATATCGCGGGCGAATCGAAGTTTTCGTCAACAATCGCGGCAGTTTGACGGTCGTTAATGTCGTCAAAATGGAAGATTATTTGCGCGGCGTAGTACCGAACGAGCTTGGTTTTCCCTCGCTCGAAGCGCAAAAAGCGCAGGCGGTCGCCGCGCGCACTTACGCCGTTAGAAATATCGGTCAATTCGCCACACAAGGATTTGATATGCTGCCGACAACACGCTCGCAAGTTTATAAAGGCTTTTCTTCCGAAGCGGCGATGGGAACTCGCGCGGTAGATGAAACTCGCGGCATTGTCGCAACTTACGCAGGCAAACCGATTATCGCTTATTACACTTCGACCTGCGGCGGGCGGACGGAAAATGGTGAAAATATCTTTGAGGAGAAAGAAAGCGGACCGTATTTGCGCGGCGTCGAATGCTCGCTCGAAGGTCAACAGCATTTCGAGCCGTTTTTGGTGAAATCTTCGCGCGAATTGCCGAAAATCGAAAAAGAAGCGTTTGTCGAAATGACCAAACAAGCGGCGTTTCTCGCCGTCAATAATTTCCAAATCGCTACGCCGCGTTTTTCCGATGATTGGTTTGAATCGTCGCCGAGCGAAACCGAACTGCGGACTTGGATGAGCCAGATTTCTTCTCGTCTCGGTCAAACTTTTCCGGCGCAAGTCAACGCTGAAACAGCCAAACCCGCCAATTTCGCGCAGATTTTGGGAACGCTGTTATACGGCGCTGATTACGCAGACACAATGTTGAGCGCGTCGGATGTTAATTACAATTTGCCCGTCGCCGACATTGAAAAAATTCCTGCAAACCAGCGCGCAAACGTCGCAATTCTCCTGCGCGACGGCTGGCTTTCGCTTTACCCGGACGCGACTGTGCGACCGGACAAACAGATGTCCCGCGCCCGCATTTTAAGCATCATTTTGCGGCTCGCCGATAAGAAAAAATGGCTTCCCGCGCTGCAAACCGGCACTGCGAAGCAAAGCGAATTCGGCAAGCTCATCTTGCAATCGGGCAAAACGACGAGAGCTTTAAATCTGCGCCCGGACGTTTTTCTTTTCCGGCAATTCGGCGACGCGGCGTTTCAGGTTAAAGAAACCGCGCTCGTCGGCGGCGAGCCTGTTTTGTTTCACACAGACGCGGCGGGAAACGTTGACTATCTCGAAGTGCGCCCGACGACAAACGTCACCACCGCCGAAAAAATGTCGCCGCTCGCTTTCTGGAACGTCAGTCTTTCGCCCGGCGCGGTGCAATCTCGCCTTTCGCGCTTTGTGCGCGGCATCGGCAATTTGATTGATGTCAACGTCAAACAGCGCGGTTTTTCGCGCCGCGCCATCGAGCTTGAAATCATCGGCTCAAACGGCGTCAAAACTTTAAAAGGCGGCAAAATCCGCTCGGCTCTCCGGCTCAAAGAACAGCTTTTTGTTTTAAATAAACGCTACAGCGCCAACGGCACAGTCATCGGCTACACATTCACCGGACGCGGCTGGGGACACGGCGTCGGAATGTGTCAATACGGCGCTTACGGAATGGCAAAAATGGGCGTCAAATACGACCGAATTATCAAGCATTATTATTCCGGCGTTGATTTAACGAAAGCATATTAAATAATGGAGCAAATTGATTTTGAAAAGCTGGTGATGTACCGCTTGTTTTTTCGGTAATTTCCTTTCAAACCTATCTGTCAATACATTTATTTGCCAAACGCCAATCGCGCCGCGCCCAAAATTCCGGCATCGTCACCGCACATTGCACGTTCGATTTTTGCTCTTTCCGTCGGTTCGCGGTAAGCGCGCTCGCGGACGGTTTCTCTCAGATGCCCGATGAACAAATCCCAGCCGGCAGCCGCTCCGCCGCCGATGATAATCATTTCTGGATTTAGGACATTAACCAGCCCGGCGAGCGACAAACCGAGATAAAAACCCATTTGCCGGAAAACTTCGAGCGCCAATTCGTCGCCCGCTTTTCCGGCTTCGTAAACATCTTCGGAAGTTAAGCGGCGCTTGCCCGGCAATTTCGATTTCGGATAGCGCGCCGCATTTTCCTGCGTCAGCCGCACAATGGCGGTCGCCGAAGCGTATTGCTCGACGCAGCCGCGCGAGCCGCAGCCGCACGGTGCGCCGAACGGTTCGACGCAAATATGTCCGATTTCCGCCGCAGTTCCGTCAACGCCGCGCAGAATCTTGCCGTCAATAATTATTCCGCCGCCGACTCCGGTTCCGAGCGTAACCAAAATCGAATTTTTAACGCTCCGCGACGCGCCGAGCCAAGCCTCGCCGATTGCCGCCGCATTGGCGTCATTTTCGAGCAAAACCGGCAAATTCAATTCGTGTTCGAGCGACGCGCCCATCCGAAAACCGTTAATCGCAGGAACATTCGGCGCGTGCATCACGACTCCGCTTTCAAACGAAACCGTTCCCGGAACAGCCGCCGCCAGCGCTTTGATTTTAAATTCCCGGCAGTTTGCGCGGCATTCTTCCGCCGCTTCGACAATCGCGCCGACAACTTCGTCGGCTCGCTCGACGCGCGGAGTTTCCCGCCGCGTGCGATAAAGAATGCTGCCGTCTGCGTCAACCGCCGCCATTCTCAAATTTGTGCCGCCCAAATCGGCGGCGAGCGTTATTTCCGTAGTCATAAACGAATAAAAAGCTGAGTTATGGTTTTAATGCCGCTGGTTCGCATTTACGCCTCAATTCATTAAAGCGATAAAAGCGTCTGCCAAACGGTCGCGCCAGCTCGTCCAGTTATGCGCGGTCGCGCCTTCGACATAAGTCACCGGATAACCTTTGCCGCGCAGCATCACATTGACGCGGCGCGTGTCTTCCGAGCCTTCAAATGTGCCGTCGTCAAGATAAAAAGTGAATTTGGTTTTAGCCGGATCGAGTCTGGCGAGTTCTTTAACGACTCGCTCGTTGTCAATCCAAAACGATGAGCTTTGCCCGCCGATGCGAGCGAATTTGTCCGGATATTTTAAACCGACCCAAAGGCTCGTCACGCCGCCCAGAGAAGCGCCGATAATCGCGCGCCCATCGCGGTTTTTAATCGTGTTGTATTTCGCGTCAATCGCGGGAACGATTTCCGTCGCCAAAAAGCGCGCGTAATCATCGCTTGCCCAGTATTCTTTGGTTCGCTCTTTCGGGCTGATGAAAACCATAATAAACGGCTTTACTTTTCCGGCTTTGACTAAATTCTGCTGAATCTGAATTGCTCCGCCGAGCTTGATGTAATCGCCGCCGTCCTGAAGATAGAGAGCCGGACAGGAATTTCGGACGCACTCGCCCGGAACATACGTTTGCACCGGATACACATTGCTCAGAGCTTGGCTTTTAAAATCAATTTTTTCTACAACATCATTGCCGCCCGTGTCTAAAATTGCCGGTTTGTATTCCGGCATCGCAAAAAAACTGTTGCTTTCGGGCGAGCTATTATCCAGTTTGTTCGGATTAAGCGGGTCTTGAATCCATTTGCCGTCAACTACCAGCTTGTATTCGGCGCGAGTGTCGGAGGGCACATCGAGTTGAACTGCGTACAGATTTTCGGTGATTGGCTGCATAAAAATCTGCGCTGAATTCCAGTTCGTCATATCGCCCGCGACGCTGATTTGTTTCGCCGTGCCGCGATAAAACAAAATCGCTTTCCCTTTTTCAATGATCGGACTTTGTTTGGCGTTTTTGATTTTTTCGATTGTTTCCGGCGAAAACTCCTGCGGCTTGATTTTGTCCGCCGAAATCACTCTCACGCGCTCGAAAGCCGTTGCTCCGTCAGGCGTTTGGACGACAAGAAGTCCGATTTCTTCTTTTTCCGGCGCGATAATTTCGATGGAAAACTCGCCTTTTTCATTAACCGGCAGCATTCTCGTTACGCCTTTGAATGACAAGGCAGCTTTCGCATTTGACACGGTGCTGCGCGTAAAGCTGAATTTTTCGCCCGCTTTGACGGGAACTACAGCTTCTAAGTCCATTCCGCCGAAATTGCTCGCCTGTCCGGGAATGCCGTTTTTATAGCGTTCATAAACAACATCCGGCGTTTCGAGATTTTTGCCCGCCTGCAAATTAACCGCGAGCCGGATAAACTGCGCCATTGACCAGGCAAGCGGCGTCGCCGAGCCTGTGCCTTCGCCAAATTTTAAGTTTGGCGAAAACTGCGAATCTGCGTTTGGAACTTTCGGTGAATCCCAAATTTGTTCGGGAATCATCAAGCCTTCATTGGCAAAAGCGAGCATTGCATCAAGTCGAGATTTCGCTTTGCTCAGGCATTGCTCATTGGCTTTTAAATCCGCATTCCGCATTCCGCATTCCACAATTTCATACTGTCCGCGCTCGCCGGAAAGCAAAGCCCAAAGCCTGCCTTTGCCGGTATATTTTCCATCCCAATTCCACCGCCGCCCGTCGTCCATTTCGCCATAGCCGTCGTGGTTATAGCGATAAAAACCGTCGCCGTTCGGCGTGTTGACTTTGATGATTTGGTCAATGACTTTGACCGATTTGGCAATCAGCGGATCGTTCGCCGGTTTGATTCCCAAACGCACTAGCTCCAAAAAGCCTGCGTCAACAATTTCGCGTTCGTCGAAAAACCCCGCGCCGTTGTTGAGTTCGATTTTCCCGCCCGCGTCCGGCTTACCGTTGTTTGTGATTCGCAGATAATAATTGCCGTCTCCATATTTTCCGGTCGTCGTCGCCGTCCACATTTCGATTTTGCGCGCCCAATCGTCTGCGGTCGCCAGATAAATTGTCGCTGAGGCTTCGTCGCCGTTTTTGCGGGCGATTTCCGCCGCGCAGACCAGACCGGCGATTTCTGCTGCAATCGTCGAAGGCGAAAATCCGGCTTCTTCTTCCCAACGCTCCTGCGGCGTTTTCGGTCCGTTTCTGACGATAAAATCGGCGGCTTTTTTGACGTGATTTTCCCAAGTCGCACGGTCGTTTCTGCCAAGCTGATAAGCCAGAATCAACGGATAGGCGACTTCATCAAGCTGAAGCGAACCCCAAAACGGCTTGCCGTCAAGAAAAGAGTTTTGCGGAAAGCTGCCGTCCGGTTTTTGCTGGACTCGAAAAAGAAAATCGAGCGCGCGGATTGCCGCGTCTTTGTCGCCCAAAGCCATATAAGCCGTGGCGACTTGATATAAATCCCTCGACCAAACAAGGTGATAACCCGCAACAGTGTTTTCGTTCGCATTCTCGCCGCCGCCCCACGGCACGCTCAAAGAAGCGATGTTTGCGCCGCGATGCGTTTTATCTTCGTGGGCTTTAAGCTGCATCGCCGCCATATTAAACTGCGCCTGATATTTCGGCTCGACTCTGCGAACTGTTTTAACGTAATCAGACCAGCCTTTTTCATATTCGGCGAGACATCTTGCAAAGCCTTTGTCTTTTGTTGCCGATGCGGTTTGTTTAGCTTTGACGTGGCTGTCGGCAAAGGACAGAATCGCCGTAAAACGCTCAGGCTTTTCGATTTTCCCCATCATCGCAACGTTTCCGTTTTTAGCATCAACGTACTGCGTGACAATTTTTCCGTGTGTTCTTAACTGTTCAAACCCGTCGCTGACTTGGTAAAAGCCGACCGTCCATTCTTTGATAATGACATCGCCCGCTCCGAGAGCCGGATTTTCGATATGAAGAAACGAAGACTTTCCGCCTTTCTCAAAACTTTCGGTCGCCGTCAATCCAAATTTCAATGTCGCGCTGTCGCCCATCCCGCTGTTGCCGAGCGACGGGTCATAATAAACATACAAATTCAAATCTTTGTTTTTGGGTTCAAATCTAACGTCAATCAAGACCGAAGCGCGTTCCGGGTCGGTGACATAAGTTTTTGTGATTTTCCATTCACCTGATTTCGCGGTGTTGATTTGGCGAAAAGTTAAAGAATCAGGGCGCGTCGCTTCGACTTTGTGAATCGCATCATCGCGCTCGGTTTCAACTCTTTTCGTTTTCGGATTGACTACGACAAATTGCAGCAGATGAACATTAGCAACAGTAACATCCGGGTAATAAACTTCCGTCAAAGCGCCGCCTTGCAGCGTGAACCAGACTTTTGATTCCAGGCTGACGGAAGTTCCGACGCCTTGTTTTCCGGCGCTCGCCCATTGCGCGTCTTTACCGGGCGCGCCCGGCGCAAGAGTTTGTGTGTAAAGCGAAAACGAAGAAAAAACAAGCAAACAAAAGATAAAAACGATTTTCATAAATTATCATCGTAAGCGGGCAAGCCCGCCGCTAAACGACTGATTTTTTATTTATAAACAAAATTCCCGTTTAGCGGTGGGCTTGCCCACCTTCTTCGTAATATCCGCGCCAGTCAATTTCTATCGGAACTTCGCCGGGAGCGTGCGGCAAATAAGCGCGGCAGCTCGACCACTTCCATTTAGCCGGATGGTCGCATAAACCTGCACGTACCGGATTTAAATGAACGTAATTTAATTTTTGATTGATAAACTTCGGACTCCATAAATCAATTGCCGAAAATTCTTTCTGCCATACGGCATGTGTTTGCTTACTGCTTCGGATAACTAATTTTGAGAGTGATTCTGCATAATTATTCACTTTCAGCCAATCGAGAATTAAGCGTGCCGATTTGCCTTTGATTTTTCTCACTACTACACTGATTTCGCATTCAAGCGGATTCAAAATCAAATGAACATGATCGGGCATAATTACATAACCGACTAGCTTAAATGGGTTCGCCCTTTTGATTTCGTCCAAAACATCAACGAAGATTTGACACGGCTCATCGCGGCGAAAAATCGGCAGTCGCCGAAAGGTAACGGTCGTTACATAATGAAAAGTGTTTTTCTCTTTTGATTTAAAGAGTCTCATCCATTGTGGATAGGCGGGCAAGCCCGCCGCTAAACAAAAAATGTTTTTTATTTCAAACCTAATCAATTCCGCCTTCTGAAAATTCGATAGCCCCACGAATCGAGCGCGATTGCCGGAAGCGCGACGTTTGCTTTTTTCGTCGTATCCGGCGCGCTTTGTCCCGGAAGAAGCGGCGCGCCAACGTTTGGCGTCACGTCTTCAAAATTTCCGGCGGCTTCGATTGTTCCGACAAATGGCTGCCCGGTTGTGTTGATTGCAACAAGAATTTCTTCGTTTCCGCTGCGGCGCGAAAAAGTCAGAATGCGGTTTTCGTCGGAATTTCTGAGCCACGTCAAATCGCCGCGCCGCAAGGCGGGCGATGATTTTCTGAGCGCGGTCATTCCTTTGTAAAAACGCGGAAATTCGGGGCGACGGACTTCGTTTTGCCAGAAAATCGGCACTTTTTCAAACAGCGCGGGATAACCCGATTCAGCCGTGTCTCCGACTTCCATTCCGTTGTAAAGCATCGGCACGCCGTCGAGCGTAAAAACGAGAGCTTGAGCGGCGAGCGCGCCGCGTTCG
>DASWLV010000114.1:0-3729 GCA_036400075.1 Pyrinomonadaceae bacterium | reverse complement strand
AAGTAATCTTCCCAAATTTTATCTCTAGCGAATGTTTCCTTTATCAAATTTACACCACGTGTTTCGAGAGCGATACGTAAACGCAGGTATTTAATATTGTATTTAACGTTAAGCCCATTAAATTTTTCGTCTGGTGTTATTAAAATGGCTCCTCCGTGTTTATAGTTCTGAATTCGTAATAAAATCCTACAAAGAGATGAACTCCACTCTGATCTCAAGCTAATATCCCAATGACCGCGGTCATCATATTTCTGTTTTGGAATTTTATGCTTTATTGTTTCAATATAAGATTTCACGCCAGTTGAAAGTTTTTCATAAACAGGTCCTCCATTGAAAACGTCAAAAGCATTTCTAACAATCGTGTTAGTTTTAAGTTCAGCTATTTTCCAATAGTCTTTATATGCGATTATATGACCTGTTCCAGCAATACTTGCTTGAAAAATTCCAGGACGTTCCGGTCCAGATTCGGTGTCGTAGTTTACAAAACTGTGATATTGATTACCTTGATCAATCAATCCCCAAATAAATATCTTTCCTTTATTATTCGAGTATATTGCTAGCGAAGATGTTCTTGGATCTGATGCTTTAGCTATTTTTATAAGATTAGGAATTGTTGCAGGTATTGATTCTGCAAATTTTACGTAACTCCATCTATTTTTAACGATTCTTCTAGGAGGGTCTGGATCTGGGTTTTCGGGATCGAGATACACGATATGAAAAGTAATTGGTTGCTGTTCCTCCGTTTTCAAACTTGCGAAAAACATTGACTCAAACAGATCGTTTAAAATTTCAAATTTAGGAGAACCAAAAACTGTTTTTTCTAATTCTGTATATACGACGTGAGCAAAGTCATTAGGCAATTTATTTGTAGACATAATAGATAAAGTTAAGGAATAAAAACGGGCAGAATGATAAGCTCACTCTGCCCATTTGTGCAAATTACAAGTTAATTCAAACAACTAAACGCCGACGCCGTGGCATTTTTTGAATTTCTTGCCCGAACCGCAATAGCACGGATCGTTTGGCTTGACCTTCGGCTGGCTGCGGCGGAAAGGCGTCGCTTTGGCAGCTTCTTCGCCTGCTACCGTCGCCGTCGCGTTCGCTCCTGTGAAAGTCATTGCCGTTGCGTTGCGGCGGCGTGCGCGTTCGCGGCGGCGCTGGCGTTCGGCTTCGACTTCCTCCGCTTCCTGCTGCGTGACAATTTGCAGGTGGAAGAGAGCGCGCACGGTCAGCGTGTCAATTCGGTCGAGCATCGCCTGAAACATATCGAAGCTCTCTTTTTTGTATTCGACGACCGGGTCTTTTTGCCCGTAGCCGACCAGCCCGATGCCTTGTTTTAGATGGTCAATCGAAAGCAGGTGGTCTTTCCATTGATTGTCAATGATTTCGAGCATTATGTAACGCTCGTAAGCGCGCATTGATTCGGGTCCGACCTGCTCTTCTTTTTCAGCGTATCTGGTTTTTAAGATTTCCCAAATCTCTGCTTCGATGTCTTCGGGCGATCTGCCTTCAAATTCAATGCCTTGTTCAACAGGATCGAAATCATAAACGTCCTGCATTTCCACCGCATAACCCGTAATGTCCCATTCGTCCGGGCGACCGTTGAGATGCTGCGCCGTAATGTCGTGCAGCAAATCGCGCGCGACGCCCGTATCACCGAGGAGAAACGAGCGGTTATCCGGCTGTTCGAGAAGCTGGCGGCGAAGTCCGTAAATCGTGGCGCGCTGTTTGTTCATCACGTCGTCGTATTGGAGAACGTGCTTGCGCGTTTCAAAGTTACGACCTTCGACGTTCTTTTGCGCGGCTTCGATGCGTTTCGTGACGGTTTTCGATTCGATAGCGACGCCTTTTTCCATTCCGAGCCATTCCATCATCGCGCGCACTTTGTCGCCCGCGAAAATTCGCATCAAATCGTCTTCGAGCGAGATGATAAACTGCGACGAACCGGGATCGCCCTGGCGTCCGGCGCGACCGCGAAGCTGATTATCAATCCGGCGCGACTCGTGACGTTCCGTGCCGATGATGTGCAGACCGCCGAGCGCGACGACTTCTTCGTGTTCGGCTTGGACAACAGGTTTGATTTTTTCTTCTTCGGCTTTGAGTTGTTCAGGCGTCGCCTCGTCGGGATTGATTTCCTGATGTTTCAGAGATTCTTTCGCCAAAAATTCGAGGTTGCCGCCCAAAAGAATGTCCGTACCGCGCCCAGCCATATTGGTCGCAATCGTGACCGCGCCTTTGCGTCCCGCTTGGGCGACGATTTCCGCCTCACGGTCGTGATATTTGGCGTTCAAAACGTTGTGCTTGATTCCCATTTTGGTTAGCTGAGCTGAAATCCGCTCAGAATTTTCAACCGAAACCGTACCGACCAGAACCGGCTGACCTTTTTCGTGTCGCGCCTTAACTTCTTCGGCAATCGCTTCCCATTTTTCGGGCAGCGTGCGGTAAATCAGGTCAGACATATCTTTACGAATCATATTGCGGTGCGTTGGAACCGTAATGACATCAATTTTGTATGTCGCCAGAAACTCGGCTTCTTCAGTTTTCGCCGTTCCGGTCATTCCGCTCAATTTCTCGTACATACGGAAATAATTTTGCAGCGTAACCGTCGCCAAAGTCTGGTTTTCGCGCTCGATTTTGACGCCTTCTTTGGCTTCGACCGCCTGGTGCAAACCGTCAGACCAGCGCCGACCGTTCATCAAACGTCCGGTAAACTCGTCAACGATAACCACTTCGCCTTCTTTGACGATGTAGTGATGGTCGTTGCGATAAAGCGTGTGCGCTTTCAAAGCTTGCTCGACGCAGTGGAGCATCTCGATGTTGTTCGGGTCGTAAAGATTGCCGACGGCGAGAAGTTTTTCGGCTTTGTTGACGCCCTGTTCGGTCAAAACGGCGGTGTGATTTTTCTCGTCAACGAGATAATCGCCGGTCGTTTCTTTGGTTTCTTCGTTTTTCTCGCCTTTGACCAATTTCGGAATAATTTCGTTGGCGAGATAATATTTGTCGGTCGCTTCGTCCGAAGCGCCCGAAATAATCAAAGGCGTGCGCGCTTCGTCAATCAAAATCGAATCAACTTCGTCAACAATCGCATAATAATAATCGCGCTGAACGCACGAAGCGATGTCGAATTTCATATTGTCGCGCAGATAATCGAAGCCGAATTCGTTGTTCGTACCGTAAGTGATGTCGGAATTGTAGGCTTCTTTGCGCTCGAAATCGTTTAAATCGTTTTGAATGACGCCGACCGTCAAACCCAAAAATTTGTGAATTCTGCCCATCCATTCGGCGTCGCGCGAAGCGAGATAATCGTTGACCGTGACGATGTGAACGCCGCGTCCGGTCAATGCATTTAAATATGCGGGCAAAGTCGAAACGAGCGTTTTACCTTCGCCGGTTTTCATCTCGGCGATTTTGCCTTGATGCAAAACGAGTCCGCCGATAAGCTGCACGTCGAAATGCCGCAAACCGATTGTCCGAACCGATGCTTCGCGGACGACGGCAAACGCTTCGGGCAGAATCTCGTTTAAAATTTCCTGCTCACGCGCTCTGCGTTTGTCTTTGTCCTCGATTCCTTCGACGGCGCGGGCGACGCGCTCTTTAAACTCGGCGGTTTTCGCCTGTAATTCCTCGTCCGACAACGCTTTGATCGAAGGCTCAAGAGCGTTGATTTGTTGAATGGTCGGCTGAATGGCTTTCAAAAAGCGTTCGTTGCTGCTGCCGAAAATTTTAGTT
>DASWLV010000113.1:0-2313 GCA_036400075.1 Pyrinomonadaceae bacterium | reverse complement strand
AATATTACAAATTGTTTTTATTGTAATTATTCCAACTTGTATAGGAGTTGCCGTTCGGCACAAATACTTAAGTTTCGCTACAAACACTGAGAAAATAGTTAAAGTCTTTTTATTGATCCTATTACCAGCATTGTTTTTTATTAAATTTTTTGCCAGTGAAGAATATGGAGGGGTTAATATTCAAAAATCTGATTATCAAACACTTTTTCCGATAACAATCATTTTTAATTTGATATGCATTATTTTGGGATATTTATTTATACTTATTAATAAGTTAAATCATAAAACAAGACTGACTACTTCAATAGAAACAAGTGTTCATAATACCCCTTTAGCTCTGTTAATTGCAGGTACTATTTTGAATAATCAGGAAATGGTCAAGCCGATTATGATTTATACTATTTTTTCGTTTTGGACACCTATTATTTTCGGAGTGATTGTAAATAAGATATTGAATAGGACACAAACAAATTAAGTATATTTACTATCACTAGTTCTCATTACAGTTAAAAAGATTATATAAATTTGAAAGTCTGAGCGTATATACGCATGAAATCTCGGCGAAACCTCGTAATTATTATCATAGCTCTTGTCTTAGCCGGGCTGGCAATCGCGGGGGGCTTTCTGTATTTGCGACCGGGCGAGCCGCCGGACAAACAACTGATGTGGGCTATGTATCGTAATTGGATATCCGACCATGATGAAATCGTCAAAGAGCAGGGTGTTCCCTCGGAATTTAAGTTTGTTACCATCCACTTTCAGATTTTCTCGACAGGAGCCATGACCTACAACGTGACCGACCGGGAGGCTATTGCTTATTTCGGTCAGAGCGGCACATTCCGCAGGCTTCCGACGCCCGACTCGCATCTAACCCCCGGACCGCATCCGAAATACAACGAGGAATTACTCAAAACGCTGCTTGATAACGTTCCGCCGGAAGACCGTGATAAGTACGAATCGCTTTTCTTTGAAAGAGTGACGTATGACCGCCTCGGCATTGTGGGCGGCATCGGAACTCTGTATATGCGGGAAAAGCTGCTGCCTGATTTCGGCTCGCCTCTGTCTAACGAAAAGCGGTTCGACAATGTGCTCTACGCCAAAGGCAAGAATTACGATTTGCTGGTCGGCTTACCGATTGGCGGCGAAGGTCCGTTTACGCCGGGCGACCGGCAACCGCCGCGCCGCGTATTTGCGCTTTATAAAGCCGATAATCGCTATGAATACTATACGGAATTTCCGGCAAATTATAATGATTCATTTGCGTTTACGCTGCCGCGAGCCATCTCGGAGTTTTACCAAACGCACCATCAAAGCGCGTGGTTTCTGCCTGTAACCGCTTTAGGCGGTTTCCTTATTACCTATCTTTTTGGAATGACGGCTCTTCTATTACTGGCGCGGCGGCGCGGCAGCATAATTTTTTCGCGCACTTTGCTTATTTCCATCGCCGCCAAACCGCTGCTGGTGGTTCCCGGTCTGGGACGCCGCGTACTCTTTCTCGGATACGGGAAGCGAATCTCCAAGCTCAAAGATATTAGCCGGGTCGCGGAGAAATATTTCGGATTGCCGGCAGAGGATTCTGATGGTTTGATTCCATTTGACCCGACCGGAGAAACGCTGCACGAGAGAATCGCCGAGACTCTGGCTCCGCAGCAGCCGATCCTGCTAATCGGAAAGGGCGGAGCGGGGAAAAGCACAATTCTGGCGCGCCTATCTTATCTGGCGATTGAAAAGCGTCTGCCCGAAACATTGGAAGGATTTGTGCCCCTGTTTATTCCGGCGAGTTATTATTCAGGCTCGCTTATACAGGCAATTGCCGATACGCTGCGGGCGCGCGACGGAGTGGCGGTTGACGAGGAAATTATTAAAGGGCAGCTGCAAACCGGCAAATTTCTGATTTTATTTGACGGAGTTTCCGAGGTCATCACGCCGATTCAGTCAAGTCTGGAAGAGATTCTCAAAACTGCCGGACACGCCGATTACCGGAGCTGCCGTTTTATCATCTCGACGCGACCGCTGGAGACGAGTCCGACAAATATCAGCACTCTTCATTTGCACCCGTTGACGCTGGATGTGATTCCTTCCATTCTCGAACACTCCGACCTGCATTCCGCGCGCAAAAACCATGTCCTGCGGCAGTTGCGGTATTTCAGTCAAAAGCCAATTGCACCGCTTCTGTTCTCAATGATCATGGAAGAGGATGAAGAGCAGCAGGTCAGCTCGACCCAAAGCCAAATCTATGAGCGTTATTTCCGGGAATTGCTCCGGGTGAAAAAAGACGATAATTTATGGGCTGGATGGCAGAAAGCGTTGGAA
>DASWLV010000112.1:0-11135 GCA_036400075.1 Pyrinomonadaceae bacterium | reverse complement strand
AAATTTCGGCTCGATTGGAACAGTCGAAAAATTGAGCGACAGCGAAGCAGAAGTTTTAGTCGGTGTGATGCGGCTTCGCGAAAAAGTTGAAAACTTGGAAAGAGTTGCTGATGAACAGCCGCAGCAGACGCAGGGAAAACTCGAACGATTGCAGGAAAAAGCCAAAAAAAACGAATCGAATTTGCGTTTTGAAGAGGAAAACCGCAACGCCGAACTAAATCTCGTCGGCAAGCGTGTAGACGAAGCGGAGGATTTGCTCGACAAATTTTTGGACAACGCTTATCTCAGCGGCTTCCCGCGCGTGCGCGTGATTCACGGCATCGGCACGGGCGCTTTGCGAGCGGCGGTTCACAGCTTTTTGAAAAATCATCCGCACGTTCAGCGTTATACAATCGCCGCACAAGACGAAGGCGGAAACGGCGCAACAGTTGTCGAACTGAAAAAATAACGATAAGCCGAAATTAAAAATGAAACTTCAGTTTAGCGGCGGGCTTGCCCGCTCTTCAATGCGAAAGGCGGGCAAGCCCGCCGCTAAACAAATATTGATTTTAATTTCCGTATAATTTCAACTAAAAAGAGCGACGAAATGAGATTCGTCGCTCTTTTTAGTTTTGCGTTTTGTTAAAAACTAACGCGGCACGGGCGGATTTGCGCCGGGCGGTAAGAGAAACAAATCGTAACCGGCGCGGTCTTTGTTGCCGCCGTTGACGATTGTGATTCGGCGCGGGTCAATTCCGCGATTTCTGACGAGATAATCGCGTGCGCGCACTCCCAGGCGGTCGGGCGAAGTCAAACGGCTGCCGCGTCTGCCGTAAGTGATGATATAGGCTTGATAATCTGGGCGGTTAGCCAATTCAATCGTGAAATTGTCGAGACGCGCTTTGACATCATCGAAGGCGACAAACGTAAAGCAATCGAAACAAGTGATTGGCGGCGGAGGCGGAGGCGGTTTGACCGGGACGGTCGCCGTGTTGGCGGCGCGACAGCTCTCATCGCCGGTTGTATCTTCGGATTCGAGACGCGCCGTTACCGATTGTCCGGCTAAACCCGTCGTATCAACCGTAATCGAAGGCGTACCTTGACCGCTCGTGATTCGGGCGGATTCGGGCGATACCGTCCATCGGTATGCGAGCGGAGTCGGTCCGCCGTAGTTGACGCTGCTCGAAAATGTAATCAAATCTCCATCGGTCACTTCCGTAGGCGCGTCAACGCGCAAATCGTAGGGACAGAATTTTTCGAGGACGCGCTCGTTGTAAGTCAAACAAATGCAGCTTCGGCGTCCGGCGTTGACGATAATTTCTCTCGTCCAGCTTTTTTTAGGAAACTGAATTTCGACCAGATAAGTGCCGGGCGACAAATCAACTTCGTTCGGATTCGGATTGCCCGATAAACCCCACGGTTTGCCGTTAACCAAAACGGGATACGCGGCGGGCATAGTTTTGACCGAAAGCCTGCCGGTCGTCGGAACTGCCTGTTGACGGTTGCGTCTCTGCGCGCTCGCGTCCGTCAAGCCGAAAACGAGCAGCAAGCTGAAAACGAAAAACGTGCTGTAACAAATTCTTTTCATCGGATATGCCTCTCAAAAAATCGAACCGAAATAACTTTTGCGACTGAAGATTTGGACGCGCCCGGCGTAGTCGTTTGATTTTTATCAAATTGAGCCGCCGGGCGCTGGCTGTCGCCGCGAATCTTTATTCGGAGTCTTCTTCCTCTTGTTGTTTTTTCCGCCAGCGTCGCCGCGCAACCGCGCCTACGCCCGCTAATCCCGTGCCGAACAGCAGCAGCGTCAACGGTTCGGGAATCGGTTTCGGCGTCGGCGTCATTGTCGGCGGCGGAGTTTTCGTTCCCGTCGGAGTCGGCGTGACTGTCGGAGTCGGCGTGACTGTCGGCGTAGGCGTTTCCGACGGCGTTGGCGTCACGCTCGGCGTAACCGTTGGAGTTGGTGTCACAGTCGGCGTTTCGGTCGGCGTCGGAGTAACTGTCGGTGTGGGCGTCACAGTCGGCGTCTCCGTCGGTGTTGGTGTAACCGTCGGCGTCGGCGTTACAGTCGGAGTCTCTGTCGGCGTCGGCGTGCCGGTCGGAGTTTCCGTGGGCGTTGGCGTCGGTGTCGGCGTTCTGCGCTCGTCATCATCGTCACGTTTTAAGAACAGCAACGGAATTGCGCCGAAACCTAAAACCCACCACGGAAAACCGCCGCCGCGCACAATCGCCGGCGGAACCGGCAAATCCGGGCAATCGCACGGTTCTTCCGTAATTTCAACTACTTCTTCGGTTTGAATTCGCGGATTTGCCGGCGGCGTTTGCTGCGGTACGGCTGCGCCGCTGCTGCGCGGCTCGTCCTGCGGATCGAGCCGCAGCTCCGAGAAGCTGCCTTTGTTTAGATTATTCGGATTGCTGCTGACGACTTGAACAACGTCCGACAATTTTATCGAACCGGCTTTGATCGCCGATGATGCCAGCACAATGGAGAATAAACTGACAACGGAAAGAAAAATCCGAATCGGTCTGTTTTTCATAACTGTTTCCTAACGTTTGCGATTCGCTTCTAAAAAACGAAGAAGTCGAACGCGGATGAAACTCCAACAGACAAATCGCTTTACGGCGATTTGCTCTATCAATGGTTCGAGAGTGGTGGGATTGTAGCAGAAAATTCAAAAAACGCATCAAATTTTTAAGAAAAATTTGAGTGTTTTGTCAAATTGACTTAGTAAATTCTAACGTTTTGTCAAATTGACCTATCGGCTGCCGCAATTCCCAAACGCTCCACTCCAAAACTGCGGGAGCTTTCGGTTGTCTCAACTCAAAATAAGTGCTAATCGGCAGCCGTTTCCAAATTTTTTGGCGGATTCGTTAAATAAAGTCAGTTAAATAAAAAAAGAACGCAAAGGACACAGAGGTTTTTATGGTTTTTCCTCTGTGTCCTTTGTTTCCTGTGGTAGTGAGTTAAATCTTATCTGCGTTAAAGATTTATTCTTCTTTCGGCTCGCTCGCTCCGTTTTCGCCTCCGCCGCGCTTTTGTTCTTCGCGTAAGACGGCGCGGCGCGAGAGCTTGATTTTATTGCCCTCTTTGCCGATGCATTTGACCATCACCTGCTGACCTTCTTTCAGTTCGTCGCGCACGTCGCGCACGCGGCGGTCGGAAATTTCCGAAATATGCAGCAGCCCGTCAACGCCGGGGAAAATTTCGACAAACGCGCCGAAATCAACGATTCGGGAAACCGTGCCGAGATAGTTTTCGCCGATTTCGGCTTCCGCCGTTAAAGCGCGGATGCGGTCAATCGCGGCTTGCGCGGCTTCGCCGTCGGCTGACGCAATCGAAACCGTGCCGTCGTCCTCAACGTCAATTTTCGCGCCTGTTTCTTCGACAATCGCGCGGATAATTTTGCCGCCGGGTCCGATGATGTCGCGGATTTTGTCCGGATTGATTTTAATCGTAACGATTCGCGGCGCGTTCGGCGCAATGTCTTCGCGCGGTTCGGCAAGCGTCTGACTCATAATGTTCAAAATATGAAGTCTGCCTTTGCGCGCCTGTTCGAGAGCTTCCGCCATAATCTGCGCGTTGATTCCCTCGATTTTAATGTCCATTTGCAGAGCGGTAATTCCTTCGGCGGTTCCGGTGACTTTGAAATCCATATCGCCGTAATGATCTTCCGCGCCCGCAATGTCCGATAAAATCGCGTAACGATTGCCCTCCATCACGAGTCCCATCGCTACGCCCGCAACCGGAGCTTTTATTGGAACGCCCGCGTCCATCAAACTCAAACAGCCGCCGCAGACCGAAGCCATCGAGCTAGAGCCGTTCGATTCGGTGATGTCGGAAACAATGCGGATTGTGTAAGGAAATTCTTCGGCGGAAGGCAGAACGGCTTCGAGCGCGCGCCGCGCCAGAGCGCCGTGACCGATTTCGCGTCTTGAAGAGCCGCCGACTCTGCCGGTTTCGCCGACCGAATAAGGCGGGAAATTATAATGCAGCATAAAGCGGCGTTTGACTTCGCCCTTTTCGATGTCGTCCATAAACTGCTCGTCGTCTTTCGTGCCGAGCGTGGAAACAACGAGCGCCTGAGTTTCGCCGCGCGTAAAGAGCGACGAGCCGTGCGTGCGCGGCAGCCAGCCGACTTCGCACGAAATCGGGCGAATCTCGGAAAAACGGCGACCGTCCGGGCGGCGGCGTTTGCCGAGAATGTCTTCGCGGAAGATTTTTTCTTTCAACGTCGAGAAAATCTTGCCAGCCATTTGCTTGCGCGTCGGATCTTCTTCTGAAACGTAAGCCTCGCTTACTTCTTTTTTGAGAGCGTCAACCGCCGCGTAAGAAGCCTGTTTGTCCTGCGTTTGCGTGTCGAGCGCGGCTCGCAATTGTTCCGAATACTTCTCTTCAATTTCGCTCGCCATTTCCGCATCCGGTTCGGGGGCAGACCATTCGCGTTTTTCGACGGCGAGCGCTTTTCCAAGCTCTTTCTGCCAGCGGCACAAACGATTGATTTCTTTGTGCGCGAGCATCAGAGCTTCGACCATAATCGTTTCGGAAATTTCCTGCGCTCCGGCTTCGACCATAACAATCGCTTCCTCGGTTCCGGCGACGATTAAATTCAAGGACGACTCGCGGCGTTCGTCGTAAGTCGGATTGATAATGTAACGCTCGCCGATTAAACCGACGCGAACGGCGGAAACCGGAGTCGTAAACGGTGCGTCCGACAAATAAAGCGACGCGCTCGCGCCGATGATCGCAATCACATCCGGGTCATTGTCCGGGTCGGCGGAAATGACTGTGGCGATGACCTGAGTTTCAAAGCGAAAACCATCGGGAAACAGCGGTCGCAGCGGGCGGTCAATCAAACGGCTCGTAATTGTTTCTTTTTCTCCGGGACGACCTTCGCGGCGAAAGTAATTTCCCGGAATGCGACCGGCGGAATAAGCCGATTCGCGGTATTCGATGGTCATCGGAAAAAAGTCCAAGCCTTCTTTGGCTTCTTTGGCGCAAACCGCCGTGACCAAAACCATTGTGTCGCCGTAGCGCATAATTACCGCGCCGTCGGCTTGTTTGGCGACTCGTCCCGTTTCGAGGGATAATTCTTTGTCGCCCAATTTAATTGATTCGTTCAAATATTTTTTCTGTGGCATTTCTTCCTCGTGGATAGCGAATCGTGAATCATGAATCGCAGTTATTTTTAATTTCGATTCCAACTAAATCTCTAGCGCAAATTTATTCAACGACGATTAACGATTAACGATTAACGATTTACTAAACAAAAGGCGGCAGAAGCTCTTGCCGTGAAAGCCTCTGCCGCCGTTCGATTAAATATTCTCTTGACGACTGTTTCCTTTTGCCGCGAGATTCGCGCCGTCACGTTCGGCTCTCGTTCGACAAACTCTTCGATAGAAACAACTAACAACTTACAAACGGCTCGAAGCAGCCGCTTCTAAAAGGATGAAGGCGGAAGGATGAAGGATGAGAAAGGCAATTTGCTTAATTTCATCCTTCATCCTTCCGCCTTCATCCTTATCTTCTCAATCCGAGCCGTTCGACAATTGTGTGATACTGCTCGATGTCCTTGCGCTTGAGATAATCAAGCAGGCTGCGACGCTGCGAGACCATCTTCAGAAGCCCTCGACGCGAGTGATTATCTTTTTTGTGCGTTTTAAAGTGATCGGTTAATTCGTTGATGCGCTGCGTGAGCAGAGCGACTTGAACTTGCGGCGAACCCGTGTCGGATTCGTGCGTGCGATAATTTTGCAAAATTTGCTCTTTGGTTTCTTTGGCTGTAGCCATAATTTCTTTAGATAGCCTCTCCTTAATCGCAGAAAACCGCTTTCCAACTTTAGAAAGCGGCAACCGCGTGATTCTAAATTGCTTTGGTAAATTTACACGAGACGAGCGGTTTCTGTCCAGCGCCCGCCTTAACGGGTCGAGCCGGCACCGGCGGAATAATCCTTTTGGGCTTGCAAAATGTTTTCCAAATCGCGTTTTATCTGGAAAACCGCTTCGCGTTCCTGTTCGCTCGCGGCTTTTGAATCGAGCGAACCGGCTTGCGTTTGAAAACGCGCGGCGGCGTCGGAAAGAATTTTGAGAGCTTTCGGAATGAGCGGATTTTTCGGTTCACGACTCCAGACATTGTCGAGATTGTTCATCGCTTCTTCCAAAATTTTGGCGATGTCGCCGAGCAATTCAGCGCGCGTCCCGGTTGGAGGCGCGCCCCAGTCGGAATTGTCTTTATCCTTTTTTGCGGGTTTTAATTCGGCTAAAACGCCGAGTACGACAAAACGCCGCTCGGCGGCTTTGACGAAAACTTTTGTTCGGAGGTCAAGCTCCTGCGTGTCGCGGATGATTTCGATTTCGGCTTCGGTTAAATGGTCGCGTTTTTGCGCCGAGACGGAAAAAGACAAACCGCCGATCAATAAAAGCAAGAGGACAAAAAACAGAGGTCTGAAAAAATATTTACTTTTCACCGAAATTAAATTTTAAGGCTTCTTTTCTTTGGAAAAACCGTTGCCCCCGGAAACTGCGGGTTGCGGCGCTCTCGTCGGCGTTATTCCGCCTGCTGTTTCAGTAGATAAAATCGTATCGCTGAAAAACGAATCGAGCGCGCGGGCGCGGGCGTCGCGGGTAAAATTCAAGATGGATTTTAAATGAACGGCAAATTCAAACGGCGTCGTGCGGCGGATCGTTTCAATTCGCGGCGTGTAGGAACGAAGCGTGATGTCCATTCGGCGAAAATTGTCGCGCACTTTTCCATCGCTGTAGTTGCCTCGCTCAAGAAATTTTATGTGGTTTTCAATAATCGCTTGATAAGAACCGAGGTCGGAGAGCGCCGCTTGAAAATCTTCCCGGTCGGTTGCCTCTTCCGCGCGTCGCAGCCGGGCGTCGGCGAGCATTAGACAAAGTTGGGTGCGGCGTTTTAGATCGGATTCATTGGTAAGCTGAGATTTTTCTGCGCCCGACATCGTAAAAACCGGAGGCGGTGCGTTGTCGTTCGCGTCCTGATAATCATTCGGCTGAGCATCCTGCCCGAAAACAAAACCCGTCAGACAAAAAACAGCAACCAGAGAAAATAAACCATTCACCGTTTGTTTCAAAAAATCGTTTTGCATCTGTTCTATCAAGGCTTTTTCTTTTTGCCCGCCCCTTTCTTAACTTGGTTGGCGACCGCCGGAAGCCGCAGTTTTACTTTGTCAATTTCGAGTTGATTCGTTTCCGGTTTCGCAAGCTCCAGAAACTTTTGATAAGCCGCCAGAGCTGCCACGTAGTTTCCCGCAAAATCGTTTGCTGTCGCTAAATAATAGTAGATAACAGGCGCATCGGGTTTTGCTTCGATCAAGCGTTCGAATTCTTCTATTGATTCGTTATAGCGCTTTAATTCGTAGAGCGCAAGAGCTAAATTTTGTCGGGCGGTAAAATTTTTCGGTTCGACCGCTAAGAGCTTGCGAAAAAGCTCGACGGCTTGGGGAAATTGGCGGGCTTGAACGAGCGCCGCGCCGAAGCCGACGGCGTGTCTAATTTCAGTCGGCTCAATCTCTTGCGCGCGCCGGCAGTAATCTAAAGCCTTTTGCGGATTGGCGGTTCTGTTCAAACTGCACAAACGACTTAAAAGAGAGACATTTTTTGTATCAGTTTTAAGAGCTTTCTCCAAAAGCTCGATTCCTTCCGCGCCTTCCGCGCCGACGACGAGCAGCGCGTTTCTCAAACTGACGACTTCCGGCTGATTTTTCGAGCCTTCATCAATCGCTTCCAAAACTTTGCGGGCGTCTTCGGTTTTGCCGGTTTCGGCAAGCAGACCGGCGAGCAGCGCTTGCGCGCGCCAGCGAGTTTTCGGCGAAGACAAGCGAGCGACCGCTTGAAAATCAACAATCGCCGCTTCCGCATCGCCTTGAGCAGCAAAAAGCTGCGCTCTTTCGAGCAGCGCGGTCGAGTTTTGAGAATCAATCGTCAAAGCTCGATTCAAGCTGTTTTTCGCCGCCGCATTGTCTTTCAAACGGCGTTCGAGCGCGCCGCGCGCAGCCCAGACCGAAGCCGGAACATTGGCTTTGCCGTCGGTCGCGGTTCTGATTTGCGCGAGCAATTCATTTAAGGTGTTTGAAGACGTTGAATAACGTAATCTCAACTCGGCGAGCGCGACCATTGCCGGAAAATTATTAACGTCAAGCTCGATTGCCTTTTGTAAAACCCGAACGGTTTCGCCGTAAAGCTGTTTTGATTCTTCCGAATCGGCGGAATTGCCTGCCGAATGTCTATCAACCAAAACTTCGCCGAGCTTCGCCCATGCCAAAGACCAATCGGCGCGCAATTCGACCGCGCGGCGAAAAGCCTTTTCCGCTTCCGCTAAATTTCCCAGAGAAATCAGCGCCGTGCCGCGCTGATATTCGGCTTCGGGAAATTCGGGAAAAAGTTTTAAGGCTTCCTGATAAAATTTCAGAGCGCCGTTTAAATCTCCTTTTTCGTGAGCGTTTTGTCCCTGTTCAAACAACGCGACGGCTTGATGTTGAGCGTCGCCCGCGCTTGATTCGTCGGTTTGAGCTTGGGCAAAGCCGACCAGCAAAACGGCTGCGGCGGCAAAAGACAAAAAATAGAAGGAAATTTTATTGAAAAAAGCCTGAGACATAATAAGGAATAAAAAATCAAACAAATTTTATCACCGGGTGGTTAATCGGTCGAACAAAACCTTCCGGTTGCGTCTCGCGTCGAAAGTACGTTAAAATTCGATGCTTGTTTCAAGCAATGCATCTCCTCGGCAAAAAACTTGAACAAAAATCAAGTATCAAACGAGCAAAATGGCGATAGCAGCAAATAAACAAGCATTACTTACCGCACGAACTGTCGCCGCTTCCGAACAAAAATTAGAACAAAAAGAAGTAAATTTACGCCGCATTTTGCGTGAAATGCGCTCAATTCTTGTCGCCTTTTCGGGCGGCGTTGACAGCTCTTTACTGGCTTTAATCGCCACGCAGGAATTGGGCGACAACGCTTTATGCGTGACCGGCGTTTCGGCAAGTCTTGCCGCCGAAGAAAAAAAACTAGCCGCTGAAATCGCGCAAAATTTTAATTTTCGTTACGAAACAATCAACACCGACGAGTTGTTGGATGCAAATTATCGGGCAAATGCGCCCGACAGGTGTTACTTTTGTAAATCGGAGCTTTACGGTAAACTCGTACCGTTAGCAAAAACGCGCGGGTTAAATTTTGTTGCCGACGGTTCGACGATTGACGATTTGTCGGATTATCGCCCCGGAAGACGCGCGGCTGAGGAAAAAGCGATTCGCAGCCCGCTCGTCGAAGCCGGGTTAAACAAAGCGGAAATCCGGCAATTAAGTCTTAAATACGATTTGCCGACGTGGGACAAACCGGCGAGTCCTTGTTTGTCTTCGCGTATCGCTTACGGCATTCCGGTTTCGATTGAAAGATTATCGAAAGTCGAGCGCGGCGAGCAGATTTTGCGTTCCTTTGGATTCCGGCAGTTCCGCGTCCGGTATCACGAAGAATTGGTTAGATTGGAAATCGCTTCGGACGAAATGGAGCAGGTTTTGCAGCGGACGATGATTGACCGATTGGCAAGCGAATTTCGCGCGCTCGGCTTTCGCTACGTCACGCTCGACCTTGAAGGTTATCGCACCGGAGCGATGAACGAGATTTTAAAACGATGAATGATGAATGATGAATGATGAATAAAAAACAGTTCATCATTCATTATTCATCATTCATCATTCAAAATTAATGGCAAACCCGATGGTAGATGATGCACGGCGATTCAAGGAGGAAAATCCGTTTGAATCAATGAGAGCGCGTTTTGACCGTGCCGCGCAGCTTCTCGATTTAGACCCGGATTTGTACCGGGTGATGATTGTTCCGAATCGGGAAATCAAAGTTTATATTCCCGTACGGATGGACAGCGGACGCATCGAAGTTTTTGAAGGCTACCGCGTGCAGCACAATTTCGCGCGCGGTCCGGCAAAAGGCGGTATTCGTTACGCGCCGGACGTGACGCTCGATGAAGTTAAAGCTCTCGCGGCTTGGATGACCTGGAAATGCGCGGTCGTTAATGTTCCTTTCGGCGGCGGTAAAGGCGGCGTCGTCTGCAATCCGAAACAAATGTCAATCGGTGAATTGGAACGCTTGACGCGGCGGTATGCGGCTGAATTGATTGATTTCATCGGACCCGAAAAAGACGTTCCCGCGCCGGATATGAACACGAACGAGCAAACGATGGCGTGGATTATGGACACTTATTCGATGCACGCCCGCCATACGGTTACTGCCGTCGTTACCGGAAAACCGGTTGAGCTGGGCGGCAGCGCCGGACGCCGAGAGGCTACGGGGCGCGGCGTGATGATTGTCGTTAACGAAGCAATCAAGCGCTTTAAGCTAACGCCGCAGGAAACGCGCGTCGTAGTGCAGGGTTCGGGAAACGTCGGCGGCTTGGGCGCGCGTTTAATGTACGAAGCCGGTTACAAAGTTACGGCTATCTCGGACGTTAGCGGCGGCATTTATAACGAAAACGGACTAAATATCCATAAAGTTCTCGAATATCTAAAACAAAATACGACGCTCGAAGGTTACCCGGAAGCCGACCGCGTTTCAAATAAAGAGTTGTTGGAAATCGAATGCGAAGTTCTCGCGCCTTGTGCGACGGAAAATCAAATTACTTCGGAAAACGCGCACAAAATCAAATGCAAAGTTTTGGCTGAAGGCGCGAACGGTCCGACGACGCCGGGCGCGGATTCGATTTTGCACGAGAACGGGGTTTTCGTAATACCGGATATTTTGGCAAACGCGGGCGGCGTCACCGTGTCGTATTTTGAATGGGTGCAAGACCGGATGGGCTATTTCTGGCGCGAAGATGTCGTCAACCAGCGCCTGGAAGAGATTATGGTCGCCAGCTTTAACGATTTGTGCCGGTACGCCGACGCCCATAACGTCGAAACGCGGACGGCGGCTTATATGCTGGCGATTGATCGTGTCGCTTACGATACGAGAATACGCGGGATTTACGCTTAATAATGGGGATGGTTTGACTAAAGATGGAAAGATTTGTCAAATTTTAATCAAATAAACGCGAATAATAGCGAAAAATCTTGATTTTTATTGCTAAGATAAGGTAAGTTTCTCGCTTGAGGCTATTTCTGCCAGCAGTTTTGGCGAGAAATTT
>DASWLV010000111.1:0-2958 GCA_036400075.1 Pyrinomonadaceae bacterium | reverse complement strand
AACCTGACGCAGAAACGACATAAACATAGGCTCAATCGCTTTTCGGCGGTTATATCTGAAAGCGTATTCGTTGAAATAGCTTTGTAGGTATTTGGCGCTAACCGAATGATACACGCCGCGAATACCGCCTTTTACGAGCGACCAAAAGCCTTCTATTGAGTTTGTATGAGCGTCACCTAAGACATACACATTTTCGGCGTGATGAACTCGTTTGTGTTCATAGCCTTGATATTTGAGAGAATTATAGCTTGGCAGTTCGTCGGTAAAAATCAGCGAACTTGGCAAAACCTTTTCGTAAATAAAAGGCACAAGCGTTGCCGATTTAACATTCGGAACGACGCGAGCGACAACTTTGCCTTGTCTTTCGACTGCGCCCGCGACAATCGTTTTGTTTTCCGAACCGCGTCCGCGCTTGCCACCTTTTTTGCGACCGCCGACGTATGTTTCGTCAACTTCTACTTTGCCGCAAAGCTGGGTGTCATCTTCCGATAGCATTGAACGGATTTGTTTGAACATCCGCCACGCGGTTTTATAGGTAACTCCAAGCTCGCGCTCAAGTTGTTTAGCAGAAATGCCGCAACGGGTAGAAGCCATTAAATAAGTGGCATAGAACCAAAGACGCAAAGGCGTTGATGATTTGTGATAGATAGTTTTAGCAGTCGGATGAAAATGATTGCCGCAAGATTGGCAGGAATAGCTTTTGCGCGATGCCACTTTGTAGTGATTCGTAATTTTTTGACATTTGACGCAAAAAACACCGTTTGGGAAAAGATGATTTTTGAGCCATTCGAGGCAAACATCATCGTTAGGAAATTGCTTTTCAAAATCCTTAATTGTGAATTTTTGCATCTTCGGTTTTGACTGTATGTTTTCCATTTAAGCTATTCCTTTTCTTGAACTTACAAGGAAAATTATAGCTTATTTTTAACCTACGGTCAAGGGATAATTACCTAACAATATAATGAGAGTTAAACTTTTCATTGTTTTACTCCCACACGAGAACTTTCTGCTAGTTTTTCTAACTTGGATTTAAACTCCAGCATTTTCGAGCGATTATCGGAGAGCGCATTTCCCGGCTCTCTTATTGCCTGCTCGACATAATGTAACAATTTCTGTTTTCCCCAATGTTTCCCTTCACGGATTCCATGATTTGTCCCAGCTTTATCAGTTGTTTGTAATGAAAGGAATTTTTCTTTTAAATCTCCAAAATTAAAATCATAAACGTTCTGCGGTTCCGAAAGAAAACTTTGAAATATCCGTAGTCCTTCAGCAATTATTAATCTTTCCCCCCGCCTTATATTTTTCATCTCATTGACATAGCTAGTTTCACCTTCGCCAGTATCATCAACAAAAAGCACGCCTCTCAAAGTTAGTCCTTGAATTAATATTTCATCATCTACTGGTACAAGCAACGTGTATATCTCAAGCGAAGCAATCCTTGATTTTTGTTCGGAATAGGCAAAATCATATCTTAATGTATTATCTTCGCCAACAGTGAAGTATAGGCAGTTAATACTTTTAGGGGAAATATTTTTTAGAGATAAGCGCAGTACTTGATTAACGATTTCAGAATTCGTAATTTCTAGGGAATTAGTTTTATTCGCTATGCTAATTTCTCCTTTTTTATTTTCTGCGAAACTTGAAGTAGTGGCTTCATTTTTTTCATTTGTTTTATTATCCCGTGCAACAATAATCACTACACAGGTTGTTAAAACAACAAAAGAGAAGACTCCAATATAAGTTGAAATTTTCTTGTTTTGCATTTGTTATTGCTCCTTTTTGCTTGATGAAAGCAAGTGTGAAAAAGGTTAAAGGAAGAAGCAACTCAAAATAAATTAGTTGATTTGAGTCGCTGCGTTGGATGACGAAACTTAAAGCTTGAGCCGAAATTGTTGCGACGCATAGATAATGAACTGATAACAAATATTTGTCAACAAAAATTTGAATAATCTCCAAACAAAATAAAAAAGCGGGGCGATATTTCTAATCGCCCCGCTTTTTTATTTTCTCTTTTTTTATTTTCTCTTTATCGAACTTTTATCTGTTATTCCTGTTCGGCGCGCTGGCTCGAATCGTGATTTCCGAGCCGCTCGCCAGATTTAAATCGTCGCGTCCTTCGATGTAAACCGAGCCAGCGCCAGCGCCGCCGCCGATGATTGCGCCGATTGCCGCGCCTTTGCCGCCGCCCGCGATTGCGCCGATTATTGCGCCGACTCCGGCTCCGATTGCGCCGCGCGTGGCGGTTGTTTTGCCTTGATTGTCGCCTTGCGCAGAGCCTTCATTGTCAACTTTCACCGTCTCGCCGTTCGCGGTGCGAATTGCTTCGACAAATCCGGCGAAATTGCTGATTTTGCCGTCGCGCGTTCTGATGGTTTCAAAATTAAACGTCAATTGCGAGCGCCCAGTGACTTTGCCCGAACGCGCGATGCCCGAAATATAACCTTCAATAATCGCGCCGCGAAATTCCGAAGGGCTTTCTACGGTCATCGAAAAGCGGTCGCGGTCTTTGGCTTCATTGGTCGAAATCGTTTCGTTTAAAGTCGCCGACAAAACCGTGCCGTTATTGACGACATAATCCGAGTTTGGCGTTGTCGTTCCTGTTGTTCTATCGCTCGGAACATTGCCCGGTCGCTCATAAACGTCGAGTTGCGCGACATCGGAATTTTTTGTGTAAAAACTTTGCACTACGACCGGCTGGCGCAGAAAATCGGCGGAAAGACGCCGTTCGACACGCAGAGTTCGCCCGTTGTCGAGCGGCTCAAACGTAACAATGTAATCGTTTCCGCGCTGTTCGCCGGAGGTTTGAATTTCAAGCCGTTCGCCCGCCAAAGTCGCTCGCACGCGAAGTCTTGTGCCGTTGTCAGCAGTTTCGTATTTGTCGCGCCCGTCGGCTTCAAAAGAAAATCGCGGAGCGCGCGTCGAGGCGATGGTTATTGCACGCCCGCGCTGTTCGATGGC
>DASWLV010000110.1:0-2601 GCA_036400075.1 Pyrinomonadaceae bacterium | reverse complement strand
GCGAGCAATCTTACTTTCATCAACATCAACGCAGGTCACGTCCACGCCAAACTCGGCAAAGCACGCACCCGTTACCAGACCAACGTATCCCGTACCAATTACTGCAATATGCATTTTTTTATAATTAGGAAAGAGTCAGAGTAAAGTATACAAAAAGCCACGAATTGGACTCCTTTGTCAAGTTATCCAATTCGTGGCAGTGAAATTAAATTGTCGGTGAATTTTACCGGTTTGGGCTGATAACGATTACGTCACCGCCGCCTTCAACATCCGATTTGCCATAAATGACACCTATCCCAACCGCGACGCCAACAGCCACCAAAAGACCGGCTATAGTGCCAAGCCCGAGACCGAGCGTCGGAGTCGGCGTGACGCTTCCCGGACGAACACACGGTTTGCATCCGGTTTGCTGTAAGCTGCCAGCCATGGCATCGGTTCCGGCAGCAACCTGTTTGTCGTTTCCGCCGGTGCGAAGCGTGACTAAGCCCGCAATCGTATCAACGTGAGTGTGTCCGCATTCTTTTTCGACAACAAAAGTGTTGGCTTGATTGGCATCGGCGATTGTCAAGCCTTCGAGCGTGGTGATATTGGCGTTAAAGCCGTTATTATTCATCACGCGAACTTTACCCAAATTCAAAGTTCCGTAGATGCCGGAATTATCAAATTTAAGAGTCATAGTCGTGTTCGGTCCCAGCTCGATGCGTCCGATTTTGCCGAGGCTGACAACGGCAGACGAATTTTCCGCCGTGATAATTGAGCTGCCCGAAGCGACCGTGCTGCCCGAAACCACGTTGCGACCGTCAACCGTGACGGTTCCGGTAACGGCAATTTCTCCGTTTGATTGTGGGGCGGCAGCGAGGGCAACCATTGAAGTGACGCTCCAGACGGCGAGCGCTAAGCAAGCTGCAATCGTTTTGTGAATAAAAGTTCTTTTAATCATTATCTCTTTTCCTCCAAGAGGCTGCCGGAATATTTTCCAAATAATCAATCAGGCAACCAAAAATTTTAAGAATCTCCTCAAGTAATTTAACGAACCGGGCTTAGGGTCGTTGATCCGGTGCCGAATTGAAGCTCGTTGTTATTGCTGGTAGCAACATAAACCAAAACCGCCGCCGCTGCGCCGAAAACAAGCGCGTAAAGCGCAATATTGCCGGAACCGGCGTCATCGTCGTCAGTATCCTGTCCGCTCGTCTGGGTTTGACCGGCATTAACCGTTGTTGATTTACCGTTTGAATTAAAGGCAACGACGCCGCTTTCGGAGGTGACGCTGGTTGCGTTGTCAAGAGCGTTAACTGTGAACGCTTTGTCGCCGGTTTGATTGGCGACGACTACGCTGTCTTTTGTTTGAATACTGTTTTCGGAACTATCATTGCCGACAACGCGAACGTTACCGGAAACCAAATTCCCCGAAATTCCTTTTTCGTTGAAATTTAAAACGAAATTCGAATTCGGCGCGATTTCAACGCGACCGAGCTTGCCCAAATTAATTGTAGCGCTTGACGTTGAAGGGGTTGTAATTGTGGTTGACGATTGAATTGTGCGCCCTGATAAAGCACGTTCTCCGTTGACCGAAACAAATGGAATATCGCCGTCAGCCGAAGCGCCCGAAACGATCAATTCAGCCAGTTGAGGTTGATTGCCGGGTGTTGCCGAAGCAAACATCGAAGATGTCATAAAAACGGCAGAAGCCAAAGAAGTTGCAATGGTTTTGCGAACCCAAAGTGTTTTGCTCATATTTCTCCTTAAATCCTATTTTTGCTGTTCTCCAAATAAAAACTCTAAATACCTCGAATCTTTTACACGAATAATCAAGGAAAGTCAACGAACTTTCAGCAAAAATTCCGTATTTCTGATAAAGAAAATAAAGTGTTTTCAAAATCGCGTTAAGACTAACGCTTCAAGCTACAATCTTTCAATAATTTTCCTATTGAAGTCAACTTATTTTTGCCCGTTAGGTTGACACTTTCGTGTAATAATTCTAAAAAAGTTTAGATTTTCTTCACATTTTATATTTTTTATCGAATAAAAAGGTGACAAAACCTAAAAATATCATTCGGATTAAAGCTGAAAACGCTTGGTTAAGTGTTTTCTCTTAAAAGTTTGCGCCGTTTTGTCGGCGAAAAAAGTTTTAAAAAACGGGCGGCTCGCACTTGACGCCGCAAAAATTGGCAATAAGTTAAATTTATTTTCTGGAGCGGAAAAAATGCGAAAAATTGTTTTATTAATGTTCGTTTTAGCGGCAGTTTTGACAAATGCCTGTGTCAACGCCCCGCAAAACGGTAACACTGCCGCCGGTCAACCGCAAAACACGGGCGGCAGGATTAAAATCGGTTTTGCGATGGACACGGTTAAAGAAGAGCGCTGGCAGCGCGACCGGGATGCGTTTGAAAAACATTGTAGAGAGCTTGGAGTTGAACCTATCATCACCGTTGCCAACAACAGCGCCGAGCGGCAGGCAAATGATGTAGAGAATCTTTTAACTCAAGGCGTCAACGTTCTCGTCATTGCGCCGCACGACGCTACGCAAGCGGCTTCAATGGTCGAGAAAGCGAAAGCGCAGGGCGTTCCGGTTATAAGCTACGACCGGCTAATAAATTCCGA
>DASWLV010000109.1:0-89850 GCA_036400075.1 Pyrinomonadaceae bacterium | reverse complement strand
TGTCTCGCAAATTCCAGGTCGAAAAGCCTCTGTTGTAGCTTAAACGATAATAAGCCTCGGCGTTCTTTACCACGCGGGCGCTTTGATAAGCGGAAAACAAATCGTCGCTGCGCTGGCGCTGCGGATCGTTTTGCCAAGCTGTGAAACGCTGCTCCATCTCTTGAAACTGCTCGGCAGCCTGTTTTTCGCAGGATTTCTTTATTCCCGATGCGACATCGTAACCATATTGCGGCGGATTATCGCCGTAACTGCCGAAACAGCCGTATCTTTTAGCCGCTCGCTTGGCGCCTTCGGGTTCTGTGCGGCGGAGATATTGGGTTACTTCCTTTAGAGACTCGGCAAGACCGTACAAATCCATTCCGTAAATACCGACTTTTTTTGCTTCGGGCTGCCGCGAATCGTTAAACGAGCGTATCGAGCCGACGAGATTACGAAAGTCCGTGTTGCGCCACATCCAGCGGGGAAACCGCGTAAAACCGGAAAGCGATTTTTCGGCAGTCCGGTCTTTGGATTTACCCAAAACAAACTCGTTGGCGCGATAAGCATCCGTCCAATCGGCTTCGAGAAGGACTGCGTCAAATCCTTTTTCTTCAATCAACCGACGGGTAATCCGGGCGCGCTCCCGGTAAAATTCGTGCGTGCCGTGCGTGGCTTCTCCAAGAAGCACGAATCTGGCGTCGCCGATCATTTGCATTAGCAGGTCGTAATCGTTTGCCGCGCCCGAAAGCCTGTGCGCGGATTGACGGATTATGGCTAACGCCGAAGCGTCTGTTTTCCCAAATGCAATTTCATTCGGTTCGGCAATTTCAAGCGATTGATCGCTGCCCTGAAACGTGCATCCATAGCACGTCATTGAAAAAAGCAAAAGATGATAAATAAGTGTGTGAAGAACGCGGTTTCTCATAATTGTCTCCTTCTTTATCAATCCTGCACGACAATAAAAATCATCGGCTGAGAATACAGGTTGATGCAGACAACAATCGTTGCTGCGCTTTAACCGTTTGTCTTTAGCTTTCAGTATGTAAAATTAAAGAAATCTAATCTGTCGTTAGTCGTACATTTTCATTTGAGATTTGAGATTTATGGCTGATTTCAATAATGTTTTTTTACAGAAATAGAAAAGGTTTGTCGGTTTAGTAAACCTACAAACCTTTTCTATTTCCGTATAAACGGAGATGGAATCAGAACTTTCTGGTTAGATTTATAATTGCTTCGGCTAATTTTTGTGTATCAACCGGTTTTGCAAAATGCAGTTGAAAACCGGCTGAAATAGCTTGTTCGCTGTCTTCGGGTCGAGCCAGCGCGGTTAAAGCAATTGCCGGAATACTGGCAATCTTTTCCGGGGTTAATGATCTGACTTTACTAATTAGCGCATAGCCGTCTTCTCCGGGCATATTAATATCGGTTAATAAAATATCGGGCTGCCATTCGCTGATCGAAGTAAATGCTTCGGAAACAGAGGCTGAAGCCTGCGCCTGCGCTCCCCATTGATTAAGCGCATAGGTCAGCATTTCGCAGGTATCGGCATCATCATCCACAATTAGAATTCGCACGCCGTCAAGCTCCAAATCTGAGCTATCTTTTTTCAAATAACCATTATTTTCTTCAAGTTCCGATTCTTTATGATTATCAACCGCAAGCGAAGCGGGAAGCGTGATCGTAAAAGTAGCGCCCTGGTTTTCGCCGTCGCTGTCCGCCTTGACGGAACCGCCGTGAAGCTCTGCCAAATGCCTGACGATTGCTAATCCGATTCCGAGACCACCGTGCCTTCTCGTGCTCGAACTATCGGCTTGGCGAAAACGGTCGAAAACAAACGGTAAAAATTCTCCCGAAATCCCCTGCCCGGTATCCTTAACTTTAATTTGAATATTACTCCCGCTTTGTTCGAGAGCAATCTCGACATTTCCGCCGTTCGGAGTGAACTTAACGGCATTTGTCAGTAAATTCCAAATCATTTGCTGCAATCGGTGTGAATCGCAGGTGACTGTTTCTATTTTTGAGTTATAAACAGCCGAAAGATTGATTTTTTTCGCTTCCGCCGCCGGGCGAACGACATCGAGCGCCGATTCAATAACCTTTACGACCGAAGTCGGTGAAAGATTCAAACGAAGATTTCCGGTAATCAGACGGGAAGTGTCGAGCAAATCATCAATTAATTGCGCCTGCGATTTGGCATTGCGATAAATTGTTTCGAGCGCGCGGTCCCGGTCTGCGTCGGTGAGCTTGCCGGTATTGAGCATTTGTCCCCAGCCGAGAATTGCGTTGAGCGGCGTTCGCAATTCGTGCGAAACCGTCGCCAAAAACTCGTCTTTCAGACGACTGGCTTTTTCGGCTTGTTCCCGCAGAGTTTTCTCACGAAGAAGAAGATTTTCCCGCTCTACTTCGACTCGTTTGCGCTGAATAAACTGCCCGATTTCGCTGCCCGTCGCTTCGAGCATATTCAGTAAATTCTGGTCGGAAAGAAGCGGGCGGCGGGTGAAAAATTCAATCACTCCGAAAACCTCTTTCCCGATTTTGATTGGAAATCCGACTGCGCTGTGTAATCCAACGGTTGCGGCAACCGCCGCGCGGGGAAATTTTTCGCCTCTTACCGTATTCGGCAGCCAAATCGGAGCATTTTTCTCCCAAACCTGCCCGGGCAATCCGACGCCGATTTTAAATTTTAAACGCTTGCTTTCGTTAACAAATGAAGCTACGTCGCCGGCTTCTTCGGAGATTTCAATTTGAGCGAGCGAAAGTTTGGTGTTCGCGTTGTTAAGCAGCCAGAGACAACAAATATCCGCCTTGAGATGTTCACAAAATGCTTTGAGAATGGCTTGAGAAGCTGTTTCGAGATTGCTCGCTTCGGCAAGCGTCCGCGTAACGGCGTGTTCGGTGGCAAGCCGGGCTTCGGCTCGCTTTCGCACAACTATTTCGTTTTCGAGTTTTTGATTGGCGGCTTCGAGTTGAGCCGTGCGTTTGGAAACTCTGGCTTCCAGCTCTGCGTTTAAGCCGTCCAATTCAATGTTAGCTTTTTCAAGCAAATGAGCTTGCCGTTTTATTTCCTGATTTTGCTGGAAAAGCTCGATAAAAAAACGAACCTTTGATTTTAGTATTTCAGGCTCAATCGGTTTCGTTAAATAATCAACCGCACCTAAGGAATAACCTTTAAAAACGTATTGCTCATCCCTGCTGGTCGCGGAAACAAAAATAATCGGCGTCCGCTGCGTGCATTTGCGCTCGCGAATCAATTCGGCAAGCTCAAAACCGTTTAGTCCGGGCATTTGAACGTCGAGCAAAATCAAAGCCACTTCTCCTGCGAGCAAAAATCGCAACGCTTCCCGACCGGAAGAGACGGAAATCAGATTTTGCCCCAAATCCGCCAGTACCGTTTCCATTGCCAGCAGATTCTCCGGTCGGTCGTCAACCAGTAGAATATTTGCCTGCGGTTTTGATGTCGTTAAGCCTTCCATAAAAAATAAGGCGAAGCGAGTATTATAGCTGTTCGCTCAAAAACTCGCTTCCCTTTTTTCGCTCTTACTTATCGAGCCAAATCCGCAACAAAGAGAGCAGTTGCTCACTGTCCACCGGTTTGGTGATGTAGTCTGAGGCTCCGGCTTCGAGACATTTTTGACGATCTCCTTTCATTGCCTTGGCGGTGACGGCAATAATCGGAATTGATTTGAATTTCGAGATTTGTCGAATCTCGCGCATCGCCTCGTAACCGTCCATCTCGGGCATCATAATGTCCATCAAAACTCCCTCGATGCCCGGAGTTTTCTTGAGCATTTCGATTCCGTCCCGACCGTTTTCAGCGTAAACGACCTGCATTTGCTGGCGTTCGAGAGCGCTCGTGAGCGCGAAAATGTTGCGAATATCGTCGTCAACGACCAGAACCTTCTTACCGTCAAGACGCGGATCGGTGCGATTGACGCGCTTCATCATATTTTTCTGCGACTCGGTTAAATCCGCGACATCGCGGTGCAGGAAAAGCGCCGTTTCATCAACCAGACGCTCAAGCGAATCGGCGTCTTTGATGATAATCGTTTCGGCGAGCTTTTTAATCTTCGCCGTCTCGCGTTTGGTCAAATCTTTGCCGGTGTGGACAATCACGGGAAGCTCTGGAAAGCCCGATTTTTGCTTGATCTGAGTGATTAAATCAGACCATTCCATATCGGGCAGCATTAAATCAACAATCGCGCAATCGAAGCGCTCCGATTGAAGCTGTTTTAAAGCCTCTTCGCCCGTCCCGACTGCGGTTATTGAAATGTCCTCGCCGTTGATTAATTCGTTGATACTGCGTTGCAGCGTTTCATCGTCTTCGACCAGCAGCAATTTCCTGATCGGACGCTCGACAAATTCTTTGAGGCTGGCGACGCCTTCAATCAATCTTTCGCGGCTTGCGGGCTTTGCGATCAGCGATAGCGCGCCGAGCTTCAAAACTCGTTTTAAATCATCAACCACCGAAACGATTTGAACCGGAATGTGTCTGGTCGAAGGATCGTGTTTGAGACGGTCTAAAACCGCGTAACCGTGAACTCCCGGCAGCGTTAAATCAAGAGTAATCGCGTCGGGGCGATATTTGCGGGCGGTCATCAAAGCCTCTTCGCCGTGTTGAGCGACGAGACATTTAAAGCCCTGTTCGTGCGCGATGTCGAGCATAATCCGCGCAAAGCTGCTGTCGTCTTCGACGATCAGCAAAACTTTGTCTCCGGGTTTAATCTCAGCCCGATCATCGCTGACGATAATTTGAATCCGAGCAGAATCTTCCTCTGATTCGCGAGCTAATGAAATCAAGCTCTTTTGACGATGACCATTGCCCGAAACCGTTTCGTCACCATCTTCTTCCTCCGGCGTTAATGTCGTCGGCTGATAGCTTTCCGGCAGGTAAAAAGTGAAAGTGCTTCCCTCGCCCGGCGTGCTTTCCAGCGTGATTTCGCCGCCGAGAAGTCTTGCGATTTCGCGGCTGATTGAAAGTCCTAAACCGGTTCCGCCATATTTACGACTCGTCGTTCCGTCAGCTTGTTGAAACGCCTCGAAGATAAGCTGCTGCTTGTCTTCGGGAATCCCGATTCCGGTATCGCTGACCGTAAACGCGACGACGGAAGCGGCGCGATTCAAGCTGTCGTTATCATAGCTCCAACCGCGTTTGGCGATTCCTGCTTTCATCGTCACCTGACCTTGATGAGTAAACTTAAAGGCGTTGGACAATAAGTTTTTCAACACCTGACGCAAACGCTTAACGTCGGTTTGCATATTCTTGGGCAGCTCAGGCTCAATTTCGACGACAAGCTGAAGTCCTTTATCCTGAGCAATTTGGCTGAAGTTGCGCTCGACATCGGCTCGCAATTCGCTGAAATAAAGCTCGCCGATTTCGACGCCCATCGTACCGGATTCGATTTTCGACAAATCGAGAATTTCATTAATCAGCGCCAGCAAATCCGAGCCGGAAGAGTGAATCGTTTCGGCAAACTCGATTTGTTTTTCGCTCAAGTTAGTGTCCGTATTCTCAGAGAGCATTTTCGACAAAATGAGCATCGAGTTGAGCGGAGTCCGCAATTCGTGCGACATATTTGCCAGAAACTCTGATTTGTATTTCGAGCTTAAAGCGAGCTGTTTTGCTTTATCTTCGAGCGCCGTGCGGGCAAGCTCGATTTCGCGGTTTTTCTGTTCGACCTGATTTTTTTGCTCCGAGAGAAGCTGCGCTTTTTCTTCCAATTCCTGGTTGGTTTGCTGCAATTCTTCCTGCTGCTGCTTGAGAAGCTCTTCTGAAGTTTGAAGCGATTGCGCCTGCAATTCAAGCCGCCGGTTGGTTTCCTGCAATTCGGCTTGTCCGGCTTGCAGTTCCTGCGCCAAAGACTGCGATTGTTTGAGCAGCTCTTCGGTTCTCATATTCGCTTCAATCGTGTTGATAACAATTCCGATTGATTCAGTCAATTGGTCGAGGAAACCGAACTGATTTTCATTGAACGGATTGAATGAAGCCAGTTCGATAACGGCTTTGACCTGCCCTTCAAACAAAACGGGAAGAACGACGATATTCGTCGGAACGGCTTCGCCCAAACCGGAATTGATTTTGACGTAATCCGGCGGAACGTTGGTGATAATAATTCTTTCTTTTTCGAGCGCGCATTGCCCGACGAGACTTTCGCCGAGTCTGAATTCGTTGGCGACTGATTTACGCTCGCGGTAAGCGTAGCTCGCCAGTAATTTCAACGCGATTTCGTCTTCGACCATATCCGAAATGTAAAAGACGCCGTGCTGCATCTCGACGAGCGGAGCCATTTCCGACAAAATAAGTCTGGCAACCGTCAGCAAATCGCGCTGACCTTGCAGAAGACGCGTAAATTTAGCGAGGTTCGTCTTTAACCAATCCTGCTCGGTATTCTTCTGAGTCGTTTCGCGCAGGTTGCGAATCATCTCGTTAACGTTGTCTTTCAGGAACGCGACTTCGCCGGACGCATCCACCGTAATCGAGCGCGTCAAATCGCCTTTGGTAACGGCGGTCGCAACGTCAGCCATCGCGCGTACCTGGTTTGTCAGGTTTGCCGCGAGCTGGTTCACGTTATCGGTCAAATCGCGCCACGTTCCCGAAGCGCCTGGCACGTTTGCCTGTCCGCCGAGTTTTCCTTCAATTCCAACCTCGCGCGCCACTGTCGTCACCTGATCGGCAAAGGTTGCGAGCGTGTCAATCATCGCGTTGATGGTGTCGGAAAGCTCTGCGATCTCGCCGAGCGCTTCCACTTCCAATTTGCGATTAAGGTTGCCGTTTGCCACGGCGGTCACGACGCGAGCGATACCGCGCACCTGCGTCGTCAAATTCGATCCCATGAAATTCACGTTATCGGTCAAATCTTTCCAGACACCGGCAACGCCTTTGACCTCCGCCTGACCGCCGAGCTTTCCTTCGGTTCCGACCTCGCGAGCCACGCGCGTTACTTCCGATGCGAAAGAGTTGAGCTGGTCAACCATTGTGTTAATCGTGACTTTGAGTTCGAGAATCTCTCCCTGCACGTCCACGGTA
Source organism: Pyrinomonadaceae bacterium (assembly GCA_036400075.1). GTDB lineage: Bacteria > Acidobacteriota > Blastocatellia > Pyrinomonadales > Pyrinomonadaceae > JALZCH01. The sequence goes on along the minus strand of DASWLV010000109.1, from coordinate 82,847 downwards.
ATTTTCTTCGACAAATCGCCATTCGCCACAGCGGTTGTAACCGCGGCAATGTTTCTCACCTGCCCGGTCAGGTTCGACGCCATAAAGTTCACATTGTCGGTCAAATCTTTCCACGTTCCCGAAACACCGCGAACCACTGCCTGACCGCCGAGTTTTCCTTCCGTTCCCACTTCACGAGCCACGCGAGTTACTTCCGATGCGAACGACGAGAGCTGATCAACCATTGTGTTGATCGTATTTTTGAGTTCGAGAATTTCACCCTTTACATCTACCGTGATTTTCTTTGAAAGGTCGCCGGTCGCAACCGCCGTTGTAACGTCGGCAATGTTTCGCACTTGAGAAGTGAGATTCGACGCCATGAAATTCACGTTATCGGTCAAATCTTTCCACGTACCGGAAACGCCTCGCACAACAGCTTGTCCGCCTAACTTTCCTTCCGTTCCTACTTCTCTTGCAACGCGAGTTACTTCAGACGCAAATGACGACAACTGGTCAACCATCGTGTTGATAGTGTCTTTGAGTTCTAAAATTTCTCCCTGCACGTCAACCGTGATTTTCTTTGATAGATCGCCGTTAGCAACGGCGGTAGTTACGGCGGCAATATTTCGCACTTGTCCGGTTAGATTCGACGCCATAAAGTTTACGTTTTCGGTCAAATCCTTCCACGTTCCCGATACGCCTTTAACCTGTGCCTGCCCGCCGAGTTTCCCTTCCGTTCCCACCTCGCGGGCTACGCGCGTAACCTCAGATGCAAACGAGTTGAGCTGGTCAACCATTGTGTTCAAGGTATCTTTCAACTCAAGAATTTCGCCGCGCACTTGCACGGTAATCTTCTTCGACAAATCGCCGTTTGCCACCGCTGTCGCAACTTCTGCGATGTTTCGCACCTGCGCCGTCAGGTTGCTTGTCATGAGGTTTACGTTATCGGTTAAATCTTTCCAGACGCCTCCGACGCCTTTGACCTCCGCCTGTCCGCCGAGCTTTCCTTCGGTTCCGACCTCACGAGCCACGCGCGTCACTTCCGATGCGAACGAGTTGAGCTGGTCAACCATTGTGTTCAGCGTATTTTTGAGTTCTAAAATCTCGCCTCGAACGTCAACTGTAATTTTCTTGGAGAGGTCTCCGTTTGCCACTGATGTTGCAACTTCGGCGATGTTACGAACCTGTCCGGTCAGGTTGTTCGCCATCAGGTTTACGTTGTCAGTCAAATCTTTCCAAACGCCTGCAACCCCTTTTACTTCTGCCTGTCCGCCTAATTTACCTTCTGTTCCGACTTCACGAGCCACGCGAGTTACTTCCGATGCAAATGAGGAAAGCTGATCAACAAGTGTATTGATCGTGTCTTTAAGTTCTAAAATTTCCCCTTTGACGTTTACAGTAATTTTCTTTGAAAGGTCGCCGTTTGCCACGGCGGTTGTTACTTCTGCGATATTTCGCACCTGACCAGTGAGGTTATTAGCCATCAGGTTTACGTTGTCTGTCAAATCTTTCCACGTTCCTGAAACGCCTTTAACTTCAGCTTGTCCACCGAGTTTTCCTTCGGTTCCTACTTCTCTCGCTACGCGCGTTACTTCCGATGCGAACGAGGAAAGCTGATCAACCATTGTATTAATGGTATTTTTGAGTTCAAGAATTTCACCTTTTACGTCAACCGTGATTTTCTTCGAAAGGTCACCGTTTGCCACCGCGGTTGTAACGTCGGCAATGTTACGCACCTGTCCGGTTAGGTTCGACGCCATCAAGTTCACATTATCGGTTAAATCTTTCCACGTCCCTGAAACGCCTTTGACTTGCGCTTGTCCTCCGAGCTTTCCTTCCGTTCCGACTTCGCGCGCCACACGCGTAACTTCAGATGCAAAAGCGCCGAGCTGCGCGACCATCGTGTTTACTGTTTTGCCGGTTCGCAGGAATTCGCCTTTGAGCGGTCGCCCGTCAATTTCGAGATTGAAGTTTTGCGACAAATCGCCCTCGGCAACGGCGCCGATAACGCGCGCGACTTCGGTTGTCGGCTGAGCCAAATCGGTTATTAAAGTGTTGACGGAATTTATGCACGACGCCCAAGCCCCGGTTGCGTGCGAGAGAGTTGCGCGCTGCGCAATTTTTCCTTCCTTACCGACTACTTCGCTGATGCGCCCCAATTCGGAGGTCAACATCTCGTTTTTTTCGATTATCTCATTAAGAGCGTCATAAATTTTCCCGGTTACGCCAATCTGGTCGGTTGGCATCCGGCTCGAAAAATCCCCTTTTTTAACAGCCGTTAAAATGTTCAGGAGCAGCTTTTCATCGAGCGCCTCAGCCGTATCATGACCGTTTGCGCTGCCGTTTGAGGTAGCCCGACCGTTCGTTTTTGGTTTATTAGCTACGGACTTTTTTTCTGTCGCAACTCTCATATTTTCAACCTTTCTTTCCAACAGATAACTTTGCTTTGAACAATGATTTAAATCAAGAAATAAAAATTTGATTAATTATCGGCAGACTGATTTATAGCTTTTAAAATAAAGCCCGGTTACATCCGTTTCACGGTTAAATCTGCTTTATTGTGTATTTGTCTTTTAAGAACATAAAATTTTATTGGGAAAAGTAAGGAATAAATGGGTGGTTCGTCAAAAATAATCATTTGAAAACTACAATGCTCATTTCCGAACATAAATGGTGCAATTTTTATTATCAGCAGGGTCTAATATATAAGGTATCTTAGATTAAAGACTCCCGCCCTGTGAAGTTAAGCTAACTGCTTCATCTCGCGCTTGTCAAGAACTAACTTTACTTACTTTTTAGGTGTAAAAACTGCCACATTTGGCACGTCAAGCCAGTTGCTTAGGGCTTACAAGAGGAAGGAAAGTTAATAAAAGTGTACTAAACAGGTTACCGGATTGTTCTTAAAGGAAAACCTTAGCTGTCATCATTTCGACTCTTAATACACTTCATTAAAGATCGAGCGATTTTCCTTAATATTAAGTTAAAATGTTCAATCAATAAAATCCATAATTTTTGTTTTGAGCATTATTCAAACTTCGCTTTGCAATTATGCAGAATCTCTAAAAAATTATTTGCCGGTAAAGCTCTCCAATACGTTAAGAAAGTTTTTGAGTCCCGCATTTTGGTCATTGCTCCGCCAAATGGCATAAATGCCGGTCGTCGCCTGTAATCTAATGAAACGAACTTCATTTCGCGAGTGATGAAAATAAGAAAACGGTAAAACGGAAATCCCCGAGCCTCTGGTAATCAATCCAAGGATTGTTCCTCCGTCATCCGATTCAAAATATACCTGCGGATTAAACCCGGCTTCTTCAAATAATGACCGAATCTGCACAGCGTGTTCGCTCCTACCTGATTGAAAGGGCAATATAAACCTTTCATTTTTTGCTTCGGCTAGATCAATTGTTTCCTTTTTCGCCAAGGGATGAACGGCAGGAACTACCAGCGCAAAATTTTCGATGAGGACTTGCTTTGAGGTTAATCCTTTAGTTTTGTTCGGCTCACGATTTAAACCAATATCAATGTGATAGCCGAGCAAAGCGGTATCAAACACTACGGCAATCTGGTCACTTACATGCGGCTAAAGAACATCGTTCCCCCAACCAGCGAACCGGGCTTTTTTGAGCCGCCGAAGAAATAATGTGCTTTTAGTGCCCGCTAGTGGATTGCGCAGGAACTTTTTAGCGAAGGGCGTTTCGCTTAATTTGGCTGAAACGCCCTTTTAGCTGTTGCGATTGAATTGCCGCTCTCATCAATAAAGTTTAGTTGTTGAGAAAACATCAATTTAGCTGCGTTAGAAGCATAGATAGATTCGCCGATTACTTTAAAACGCAACATCAGAAACGTTCCATCCGGCGCAATTAGCGAACCGGCTGTTGATCCGGCAATTCCGATTCTTCCTGATGCTGTTGTATCAGCGACCAACATAAAACCATCCGATTTATCGGTTGTTTGAATCGGCTGTTCTATATCCGGCTGTAAAACGGCAGGATCATAAGTTATATCAAAACTTAAACCCGATATTGCTTTTCTCGTCTCATTGCTTATTATCACCGGGACAATTACCGTGCGTCCGTTTATCACTGTATTTGTCTCAGATAAAGAGACATTTATTGCTTGATCAGATGTTTTTACTTTTTGATCTTTTGTTGCCGTTTCATTTGCCAAAAAGCTTGAAGGCGTCCAATTGCCGTTAACTTCTCCCACTAAAATAGCTTCATAGTTTTGATTATCAATCGTGCCGGCTAATGGAGCATATTCGCGTGATGGGGGATCAAACTTCCAAACGCCGACTTGTCCGGTATTGGCATTTGGTCCATTAGCGGCAACAAAACGCAAGATAAGCGTTGCATCAAACGGACTGATATTTCCATCGCCGCTTGCATCTGCCGCTATTTTTTGAATCGGGCTTAAAGCATTCGGTCCGGTTCCGTAAGCAGCAACGTGTCGAAGAATCAATGTCGCGTCAAAAGGAGAGATGCCGTTAATATCGCCTGTTTTTGATGGCGTGATTGTATAGCTTCCGTTCTCAAGATTATCAAAAAGATAAGCTCCGTTTGAATTAGTAGAAACCGGAGCAGCGGAACCGACAGTTGCCGTTAACAAAACGCTAGCTACTGATTTTGGAAGCTCTCCCGATACCTGATTTCGGTAACTGACTTTTCCCGAAATGGAATAAATCGAGCCGACCGCAGGCATAAATTCAGAAGTATTGCCATCAGAATCGGTCGCCGTGGCGGTGATTTTATCGTTTGCCGTGATGCCGAGAGTTGTTATGCTGCCGAGATTCACCTGTTTGATTTTCGGTGCGCCGTTGTTATAGTCAGAGGCAATGTAATAACTAAAACCCAGGAATTTTTCACCTTCGCCGGATGCGTCGGCTTTGAAAAACTCGATATATATTCCGTCTGCGCCGTAATTTGAATTACCGGGAGCGGAATCAACCTTAAAACCGATTATCAACTCGTTGTTGACAATTTGTCTGGATACTATTTCAGGATAATTTTGCAGATTATTCGGTCCGGTGTCGGCATCTGCCGGATCGTTCGGCGTATGTCCCGTAGCACCTAAATCAATTCCAAGCCCAAAATTTCCAAAAATCAAATTCGGGTCGGTGTTATTGCCGCTGCCAGCCATCGGATCAATATAAACGCCCGCGCCGCCTTCGAGCTGGCTGCCGTTGTAAGCAATGATGTTGCCGGCTTCGATTTCCTTTCCGCCAATAATATTTTTTTGTCCCTTTTCGGTGATAAAAACGCCGTGCAAGCCATTTCCGAAATTGGTGAAGAAATTGTCCAAGCCGATAAAGTTGCCTTTGATTCGGTTGTGTTGAGCCTGTTCGCCTTGTAGAACGATGCCCGAACGGGTGTTAGCGCCGATGTAATTCCGTAAATCAGGAAAACCAGCCCCGCCGATGTCGGTGGTATGCGAATTGAGAAGTTTTATCCCGTTTTGATTGTTGCCGAGCTTGATGTTGCCGTTCTCACTAGGGAAAATTCCGATTTGGTTGCCGCGAATTTCGTTGTAGTGGGCATTTTCGAGGAAGATTCCATTGCCGTTGTTGCCGGAAATCAAATTGCCTACGCTCAAAAAGCCGCCAATTAAGTTTTCACGCCCGCCCTTGATGTAAATGCCGTTGCCTGCATTTCCAAAATCAGCCGAACCGTTTACAATCGTTCCGATAATCGAATTGGCAATTATATTGTATTTTGATTCCTCGCCTTCGATTAAAATGCCGTCGCCGCCGTTTCCGGCAATAATATTTTTAGCCTCGCCCTGAACGCCGATAAGACCATTCGGCACGGAGTTAAATCTAATTCCGGCGTTCGCGTTTCCGGTTTTGGAGTTACCGGTCACGCCTATTTGATTACCGGAGATGATTAAGGAATAATTATCGCCGTACTGTAAGATTAGAGTTGACGCGTAAATACCGTTGCCGCCATTGTTGCCGATAATGTTGAATTTTATGCTGTTTTCCCCGGTTCCGACGGCAGCGATTCCGTGACTGCCGTTGCCAAACGTACTGTTTGGCAACGTTAAATCCAAGCTCGCTCCGATTTTGTTGTAAGCGATGAGATTTTTTCTGGTTTGATTGCCGCTGAGAATAATGCCTTCCCGCAAACTTGATGTAATCCAGTTGCTTCTCCCTTCTTCGCCAATAAAATTATCCCTGGCTTGATTGATGACCAGACCTACTTTGTTTGGAGCTATCGTGGTTTGAGTATTTCGGAGCTCGAAACCGATATTGTTGCCGTGAATCGTATTTCCGGATGGCAATAAACCTTCAACCGCATTCGGGGCAGTAGTTCCTAAGAAAATTCCATAACCGCCGCCATTTGTGTTTCCGATGATGGTGTTGCCTTTACCCGATGACAGATAATCGCCGATGCGGTTGTTTTTCGCCCCCTCGGTTATTGCCAATCCGACTTTGCTGTTTTTAATTATGTTGCTGAAGATTTCGTTTTCTTCGGCATTTGTAACCTGGTCTAAAAGAACGGCTCTGTTGGCGGCTGTCGGTTCTTCTTCCGAAAATAGCGGGACGCTGTTGCCGAGCAGAATGTTGAAATCTTCGTTGCCGACTATTTCGTTGTCGTGAATTTTGTTGCGGGATGAAGAGGTGATTGTGATTCCGATTTTGTTGGGGGCAAATGTTCCGATTTTGTTTTCACGGATGATGTTGTTTTCGGCTTTGGAACTTGATTCAACACCGCTTAAGCCGTTGCCGCTGATCGTATTGCCTTTAATCAGGGTTTGGCTGACGCTTCCATTCAGAAAAATGCCTTCCTTTCCGTTGCCTAAATCCTGATTGTTGGCGTTTAATCCGATCAAATTATTAACAATTTCGTTTTCATTTGATTGGGCGGTAGGATTAACTGACGGCGTTTCAATGATGATACCCTTTTCGGTGTTCCCGGAGATTATATTTGCGCCGAACGAACCGATTTTGTTTTTTGAGGCATTTGAAATAATGATGCCAGTCTTGTTGGGTAAAGCGTTCAGACCGTCCGCGCTGACGCCGATTTTATTGGAGTCAATTTGGTTCAGATCGGCAAAGGGGCTTTGGTCGTTAAATCTGGAAATAAAAATACCGATTTCGCTATTACCGGAAATCGTATTGGAACTAATCCGGTTGTTACCACTATCGCTCATAACAATACCGAAACCCTGTCCCGGAATTTTGTTCATTCCATCCGAAGTCGTCCCGATCAGATTTTCGAAGATATTGTTGTTTAAAGTGGTATCGCCGGTTCCGCCTTTTTCGATATGAATGCCAGCGATTTTATTGCCGGAAATGACATTTTTAAATATTCGCGTTCCGGTGTTCGCTTCGCCTTTCAACTCTATTCCGTAGAAGTCATTAGGAATAGCTGTCATACCTGTTTTGTCGGTTCCGATTTTGTTGGATTCGATTCGACAGTTTTGGCAATTCGACAAAGTAATGCCCCTGTAATTGCCCGAAATCAAGTTTCCGTCCGAATCGCTGAAGCCTACGCGGACATAGCTGGAATTGTTCAAGCTCACTCCGTCGGAAAATTGACTATCAGTCAAAAATGTTCCGTTTGCTCTGACGCCAAGATAACATCGCAAAACTTGCGATGAATCGCTCTTATCAAAATTAATCTTTTTTCCGTTTCGCCAATTATAAATTGACAGCCCCATCACAGTTGAACCGCTACCGTAAACGCCTGAAGTTCCTCCGCTTCCGTTTTTAAAATCCAAGCCGTTAGTCTCTTCCGGCGTATTTATGCCATTCAGTTCAATCAGCGGTGAATCGGAATCTCCGGGTTGTGTTGTGCCGTTGATTAAAACGCGATCTGTAATTTCAGGAAGCGCCGTCATCGGGGAAATCGTTTTAATACCGCCGCCCGGAATATTAAAATTGATTAGATCAAAACCGGAGCGAGCGTTAGCTTCCTGAATCGCTGCACGCAGCGAACATTGATCGCCCGGATGCTCCGGGTCGGTAAACACATCACATCTTTCGTCGCGCACTTCCTCAGGCTGATCTCCGTCCGCATCCGGTTCGTCCGTCGTGATGTTGACGACAATCGGCACGAGGCAACCGAGTTCCTGCACCTCGTAGAGTTTTTCAGCTTCGGCAGCATTTTGAAAACCGCTCGTTTCGCAACCGCCCGCATAGCAGGAAAACTCCGAAGTATTGCCTTCGGGGTCGGTTGCCGTCGCCGTGATCTTGCGAGTGTTGGCGACTGGTGTGGCAGAGGTGAATTCAAAGTACACAACTCCGTTGCCGTTCGCCGTGACTTCCTTTTCGCCTAAATACGCCTCGCCCTCGCCGTACTCGGTCGGGTCGGCGGCGGTGTTCGAGTAGAAATCTATCTTGTATTTATTCAAAGGCAGACTCCGAAGCGTGCCGCTCACTGTTACCGTGCCGTCCTGGTTGAAGGTCGGCGCAAAAAGTATGGGGAAATTCTGCCGCCGATTTGGTCCTTCGTCCGAGTCGTCACAGTCGTTGGGCGTCACACCGTCGGGGTTGGCATTGACAGGAGTGCTCAGGGTCAGATCAATGCCGAGACCGCCGTTATCGCGTATGGAGTTGCCGCGTATTGTATTGTTTAAGGCGGTGGAAGAACCACCCGAACCTGAGGATGATTCAACTGCCACGCCCGCGAGCGTGTTGTTGGAGATGACGTTTCCTGCTCCCGCGAGCGTGCCGCCGACGATTGTGCCTTCGCGTACTATCCGAATGCCGTGCTCCGCATTGCCGAGCGGTTGATTGAATTTGCTCAGACCAATATAGTTGTTGATGATGTTGGTCTGACCACCCACGCCTGCAACCCAAATGCCGCTCGTGTTGTTGCCGGAGATAATATTCCTGGAAAAGGGATTCACGCCGCCAATATTGACAGTCTTGTTAAAGAAGCCATAAATGCCCAACGTGCCGAAGTGATGATTATCAGTACCGTTCGGGATGGCGGACGCGCCGGTAATGTTTGTGCCGATCAGGTTGGCTTCGATGTTGAAAGTAGAGGCAAAGGAGAGCTGCTGCGGGAAGAGTAAAATGCCCGCGAATTTGTTGCCGGAGATGAGGTTGCCAAAATTCAAATTCTCTTGAGTGTTATAACTGCCGATAGAGGTGTCGTTTCCCTCAACATAGATTCCGCTTGAATTGTTCGATAGGGCAGCGTTTCCGCTCTTATTTGTGCCGATGTAGTTATTGAAAATCCCGACCGCCCCCGAACCGATCCGTCCAATAGCGCCATCCGCCCCCTCGCCGTTCCCCGAAACCAAATTACAGAAGCCCGTGCAGTCTCCGCCCCGCGTCGTCCCGCCCGGTTGCCCGATGATCGACAGAGAGTTGTTATTAAAAACAAAGATGGTCGAGATGCCGGAAACCTCCAACCCGCCATAAACGTTGCGCCAATCGTTCCCCAATGCCGCCGTGCCGGTCACGTCCGTTCCGACGTTGTTGCCGCTGATCAAGCAGTAACCGCCCTCGTAACCTGGAGGATCGAAGCGGGTATCGCAATGGATGGCGTCGTAGCCGTTGTCGGAGATAACGTTTCTGCCGTTTTGCGTGATCGAACCGATGGTGGTCACGGTGATGGGCGCTACCTCTACGCCGGTAATGCAGTTGCCGAGCGGCTGAGTTCCCGATGGGTCTGTGCCTATGCGGTTTCCCTTAAGGGTGTTCCCGCCGGTCAACTGCTCGCCCGTGTCGAGCGAGACCAGCGCATAGATGCCGATGCCCTTTCCCGTGCAAAGCGTAAAGTCCCGCGAATCGGGGGGACGCATTTTACCGTTACCGGAAATCGTATTGCCCTGGTTTGTGCCGTCGCCGCCAATTTGATTGTTTTTGCCGCTTAGCAACAACCCCAAACCGTCATTAGGAAGTTTCGCTGTGCCCGCCGCATTAGTTCCCATTTTATTGACGACGATAAAGTTGTTGTTGCCGTTCGTAACGGCAAGCCCCGCCGCGCCGTTGCCTGAAAGGGTGTTTCCCTGGATATTATTCGAGTCTGAGTCGTAGATATGTATGCCCATCCCGTCATTGCCTCTGTCGGTGTTGCCGTCCGGGGCGACGCCGATGAAGTTGTTTGCGACGAAATTGTTGCTGCTGCGGGCAGAGCCTACCGTTGTCTCCAGTGTGATACCGTTGCCGCCTATAACACTGCCGGTGTCCTCGTCTATACCCGCGCGAAATCCGGTAATAACCAGACCTGATATGAAACAGTTGCCGGCGCGAATCTTCAGCCCGTCAGCCATACCCAACTGTTCGCCATTAATTTCTATGCGCGGAGACGAGGGCGAGGAGCAGGGCTGTGACCCGCCGAATATGGTAACCGCCTGAGTTATTGGCGGTAACTCTGAGAGAGGCTGAATCTTATGTGGTCCGCACCCGAAAATGCTAAAGGCGATAGTATCAGCGCCTGGACTTGAATTAGCAAGTTGAATCGCCTGACGCAAAGTGCAAGGCTGACCCGCAGTCATACAATCGCTCGTCCCGTCTGAAGTCGTATTGACCGTAAATGTCGCTGCCGGAGCAGTCAACAGAAACGAGGGCTGCGGCGAGCCTTCCCGCAAAACAACCAAATCATCAAGTGAATCGGCGTTTAAACGCATCTTCAAAATAGAAACCGGACCGGATTCGGCATCCAGCGAAATGAGTTCGGTTTTCGGTGGTTGTTCTTCCGTTTTTGTCTCGGCAACAATTTGGATTTGTTTTGAAATCGAATCGAGCAAAACAAGATCGTCTTTGCCTGAATCTGATATGCGAGCCTTGATTAGTTTTTGAGAAATTGGTGAATTTGCCGCATTCTTTAGCCGCGCATCGGAAATCAGATTGACCAATTTCCAGTTGGCAAGAGTTGAAGGTCTGCCCGAAATGGTTTTGATAAAAGCTTCTTTCGCGCGCTGCCTGTTTTCTTCGGCTTTGGCTTTAGCCTCGGCGCTCTGTTTCGCCGATTCCTCCTTGCTTAATTTCTCCAGCTTTTTCGCTTCCTCTTCGGCTTTTTTGGTTAAAAATTCCTGTTTTTCCTTCTGTGAAAGCTGCGAATCAACGAGCGTCAAACCGTGCTCTTTTGCCGCCTGCTCATTAACAATTTGAGAATCGGCAAGCAGTGCATATTTGTTTGCGCCCGCCGCCGTCGGAGCAAATGAAGCTCCTTTGATTTGTCGTCGGGCTTCCGTGTTAAGAGAGGGAGTTGAGACTTTTCCATCCCGCGCGGGTTCTAGAATAGACACGCTTCCCGAATTTGCCAAAATCGCCAAATCGTCGCCGCGCGCGTCATTAAAGTCTCCGATTTCCAAACCCGCAATCGTGAACGGCATCTGCCTTTTGGCAACAACAGCTTTCGGTCTCTCGATTCCGAATTTCTTGTCCAAATCCCACGGATAAGCCTGTCCGCGTCCGTGAATAATCGCCAATTCATTTCCGCCGGCGACGGCAATGTCGGCGTAAAAATCATCATCCAGATTGCCGATTGCCACAGAAACAGCGGGAGAATCTAATTTGAAAATCTCGGGTTTGTGTTTGAACGCACTTTCGGGATGCTCGAAAACAAATAGAAAAGAGCCTTTTGAGTTTGTTACAACCGCAGCAACGTCGGTTTGCCCATCCTGTTTTCCGATTTCTCCGATGGCTAGAGATGCGATTTGACCATCAAGCGGAATTGATAAAGGTTCGGTAAAACTTCCCTTTCCGTCGCCCGATAGAAACTTGAAATTGTTATCGTTTTTCGCTACGGCTAAAATATCTTTTTTACCATCGGCATTAAAATCTCCCGTTTCCAGATAATCCGGGGAAATATTTAACGAAAAACTTTTCGCTTCGGGATAAAAAGGCGCAATCCTGTTTTCTTGTTTCGATAACTTATTGTCTGCGCCTCTATATTCGGCATTACCCCGGTAGAGCTTAAGACTTCCTGTGCTATCTACAGTTACTAAATCGGCAATCCCATCAGAATCGAAATCGGCTGAAGCTAAAACTTTTGCCTGTGAGCCGTTTGCAATTGAATTGTTTGAAAAGAATTCTTTACCATTCTCAAAATTCACGAATGGAAAACCGCGCTTTTCGGCTTTGATAGTTACTAAATGCTCGTCTTTCTTTTCAAAATCAATGCCTAAAAACTGAGATTCCAGTTGTGAAATTCCAAAGAGAAAAAGCACGATTGCCGGAGTTAGAAGGAAACGCATATATTTGACCTCACAAAAATTAAACTTTTATCTGAAACGGGTTAAAAACTGTGACTTATCAGTAAATGCGGAAAGCGAGAAAAAAAGCGGACATTTTGTCAGAAAGATTTTTCAGAAAAAGTGTTTGTTGGAATTTAAAAAGACTAAATGCTTATTATCCAGTTAATTACCTGGGAAATACATTTTTACTACTGTAAAGTCTGATGATTGGTTACATTCTTAATCCAATTTTGATTAAAGAAATTGAATGACATTGTTCACACAGTCATTAAGGCAGAGAAAAAATTAGGTTAAATAAATACTTGAAGATTTACCAAGAGCTTAGCAGGTAAATGAAAATGCATAAGACAGATTAACTTTTCTATAGAGCTGCCCAAATAAATATAGACAATTAAAAAATTTCGCGCACATTCCGCCCGCAAAATGAAAAAAGCCACCTTTATGGCAGTTCTAAGTTATTGAAATCAGAACGCAGGAACGTCAAAAGAGCAGAAAAAAGAAGCTGAGGTAAGTTCAAGGCTAGTATGTACAGCCAATTTTAGATTGCAAATATAAATTACCTTTCTAAGACTCGATTGACTTTCAAGAGAAAACCTCATAAATAATTTAGCTGACAGCGGATTTCAGATTTTTTTTATTTACTTGATGTCAATATTGATTGCTGAAGATAATAATGCACAACGCCGTTATTTGTGCGAGTTGCTAAGGCGCGAATTCCCGCATCACAACGAGATAATTGAAGCTATTGATGGGGAAAACGCAGTAAAGCTGGCGCTCGAACATCGCCCTACGCTTTGCATTCTGGACATTCAAATACCGCAGATGTCGGGCGTCAAAGCGGCGAGAGCAATCTGGCGGGCATTTCCCGAAGCTCGAATTATTTTCTGGACGCAGTTTCCGCACGAAATTTATATCAACGAGATACGTAAAACCGTTCATTCCATTCAGCCGCAGCCAACATACGGATTTATTCACAAAAACAATCCTGATTCGAGATTTCTCCGTTTTATTGCAGCAGTCCTGGAGGACGGGGCGGATATGATTGATCCGGCTTTTAAAGATTCGTTTCAGCGTCCGCTTTTGACCGAGTTTGAAGCTGAAGCTTTACGATATTTGGCGCTAGGTCTTTCAAATTGGGCAATAGCAAGGAAATGCAGTCTTTCGCAGCGCGGCGTTGAAAGCCGCCTGGCAACTCTCTACGAAAAACTGTTATTGGAGAATTCGACCGGCACTAAGGATGAGGCTTACGACAAACTTGCTTATAATATGCGCACCAGAGCATTCTTCGCCGCATTGCGTCGCGGGTTGATTAATTCTGATGAGTTGGAGAAATCCGAACAAGAACTTGAACAATGGATTGAGCGCGACAAGCGCCGCTTTCATGAAGAAAAAAGCAAACTCACAGAAGAACATAAATAAATCAGGATGCTTCAAAAGCAGTATCGGCAGTTTGTTATCATCCGTGACTCAATTCTTTTGTCTTTTACTGATTCTTCTTTTTTCTTTAGCATCGCACGCGCAGGTAGAACAGCTCCCGTTTACACCTAATTTTCATCAATGGGGCGCAGTAACGCTTTTTAACGGTTTACCTTCGGATAATGTCCGGGCGGTTGCTCAAACACCGGATGGGATTTTGTGGTTTGGAACCGATAATGGCTTGGCGCAATTTGATGGGCGGCGAATTCAGAGCATCGCTTTGGAAAATGCGGAAACAAACAAAATTCTTACCCTTCAAGTTTTTGACGACGGAGTGCTCTGGATCGGCACTCGAAGCGGCGTAATTCGCCGCAAAAACGGAAAATTCCTGCCGATTGAAGAAACGCGAAATTTACCTGTCAACGCAATGTTACAGGGCGCGCACACCTTCATAGCGGCGGAAAACGGCGTAATTTTAAAGCTGCAGGAAACAGCCGAAAATGTTTTTCAAACGGAAAAAATTCCGGCGCAAACTCTTTTCGGCAGCGACGGTCAGCCTTTGAGCGTGACAAGTCTCGCGCAAATGGGAGATCGAATTATTGCCGGAACTCGCAGCCGCAGCATTTTATTGATTGAAAACAATCAAACCTTTGAAACGTTTAGCCGCCCGCGCCCGTTTTTTATTAACGCTTTGGCGAAGGATAAAGCGGGAAACGTCTGGCTCGGAGCCGATTCGGACAATTCCGGCAGCGGGCTTTTTTTGCTTCGAGATGTCGGACGCCCGCAAAGGATCGGAACCGGGCTTGGTAATATTTTATCAATCGAACCGGACGATTCAGGCGGCATCTGGGTTGGAACCGGGGAAAACGGTTTGTTTCATTTTCGCGGAGAGACGCAGCTTAAACATTTTACGTTTGAAAATACTGCCGGTGGGCTTCGTTCCAATACCGTCAACGCGCTTTTTGTTGACCGCGAAGGAGTGCTTTGGGCGGCTACAAATCGCGGCGTTTGCCGATTCGATTCATCCAGCCCCTTTAATACGATTCTTTCCGAAAATGGAAACAGCAATTTTGTGCGGATGCTTTATCAAGCAAGCAACGGACAGATTTTTGCCGGAACCAACCGTGGATTATTCCTGTTTTCGGATGGCGGCTGGCTCGAAGCTGGAAATTTCTCGCAAAAAACAATTTATTTTATCGGAGAGGATTCGTCGAAACAGCTTTTAGTCGGAACTTCAAGCGGTCTTTACGGTTTAGACGAAAAGCAAAAATCGGCGGGAGAAGTGCGTTCGGTCGCCGATTTTCAAGGTCGGACTTACATTGCAGTTTTCGGAAAAGGAGTTGTCGCGCTTGAAAATCAAATGCAGATTTTATCGAATGAATCTGCATTAACGCTTTTTGCCGATTCGGACAGACTTTGGATTGGAACCGCGCGTGACGGCGTATTTGTTTTTGACGGAAAAACCACAATTCAGGAAAACAGCTTCGATGCGTTGCGTGGAGCGGCAGTTTGGAAAATCGCCGCGGGCAATGAAAACAGCTTATGGCTCGCATCTGAAAGAGGATTATTTTTATATCAGGACAAACAATTAAGTAATGTTATTACTAATCAAGATGTCCGCGATGTTTTAATCAGCGGCAAGGACATTTGGGCGGCTACATCCAACGGCGGTCTGCTTCATCTCAAAAACGACGAGCGTTTCGGCTGGATTTCGACCGATTTAAATGCCGAACAAGGGCTACCTTCTCAAAAGGTTTTTTCGCTCTTAAAAGTTGAAAACCGCCTGCTCATCGGCACTAATCGCGGTGTTGTAAATTACCAGCCGAGCGATGTGCCGCCCAAAATCATTCCGACCCGCATTTTAAGCCAGCGGCTGCACACCGTCGAAGAATTAACGCAAACCATTGCTCTGAATTATCCGCAAAACTCTCTTCTCGTTGAAGCGGCAGGCTTGAGCAGCCGCACATTCCCGGAGCAATTTCAATACGGTTTTCTGCTCAAAAACGAACGCGGGGAAATCATTGAGAAAAAGATTTCAAACGAGGCTCAGTTCGCTCCATCAAATTTATTGCCCGGCGAATACATCATTGAAGCGCAGGTTTTTAACAAAGATTTAGTCGCGTCCGAAGCGTTAATTATTAAATTTTCCGTTGCTCGCGCGCCTTTTCCAATGACGGCGGCATCGCTTGGCATTTTGCTGGCGGTTGCTCTGATAGCCTTAATCTGGGCGGTGATCGAGCGCCGCCAAATTGCACAAAGAAATCGCGAGCTTGCAGTCGCACGGTTTGATTTAGCAAACGAAGCCGAACGCGAAAGAAAACGTATCGCGCAGGATTTGCACGATCAAACGCTCGCCGACTTACGCAATCTGATGCTGATGTCGGACAAGATAACGGGAGCAAATGGCAAGTTTCGCTCGGAAATAGAAACCGTATCGAGCGAGATACGGCGAATTTGCGAAGATTTAAGTCCGTCGGTTTTGGAAAACGTCGGATTGCTTGCCGCTCTGGAATTTCTACTCACCCACACAGTTGAAAATTATGGATTTTCTGCTGACGAATCGGAGGAACAGCTTCAATTTTCGCCGAACGTACAAATGCAGATTTATCGAATCGCCCAGGAAGTTTTAAACAACATCCGGCGTCACGGAAACGCCGAATTTGTCGAAATGAAAATTTATCTTTCGGAAACGAACGATTTTATTTTGAATATTGAAGATGATGGCATTGCGTTTCATCCCGCGCAAAATGCGACAAACGGGCGCGGTATTTCCAATATCAAAGCTCGTGCGGCTTTAATCGAAGCCGAAATTGCGTGGCTCAAAAGTGAAAACGGAAGCACTAACTTCCAACTTAAAAAGAAGATTTAAAAATCTGTGGATTTCCACATACTGCTTTCCGCGTTACCCCGCCCCGGCATCGTTGGTTGACTCCTTAAAACCCGATTTCTAATCGAAGATAATCACTTTCCGTTTTATGCGATTATCTTTAAAAAAAATCTTGTGGTTAGCATTATCTGTAACGGTTATCGGCTTTACCGTCTTTCAGATTTTCAGCATTAACCAAACCGCTCGAAAAACGCTCGAACTTGAGCGCGCCCGCCTGATAACGCAAAACCGTGTTTCGTTTGAGAAAAAAATTCTTGCGCCTCACTTTTCCTCAAATCTCGAAATTTGGCAAAGCGCTGAGAACACCAGAGATTTTGTTAGATTTCAAGATTCATATTTTGCGGCGACGGATGGCGGTCTGGTTCGTTATTCGGATGAAGGAGGTGTTTTAAAGCATTTTACCGTTTTGGATGGTTTGCCGGAAAGCGATTTAACTTGTTTGACGGTTTTCGGCGGCAAGCTTTTTATCGGAACGCGAACGAAGAATCTGGTCACCTTTGACGGCGCGCGTTTTGAAAACTACGTCTGGAAAGACCGAAACGCCCAAGCTGTTACATCATTCTTTGAGTCAAACGGAAAACTATTAATCGGGACTTTCGCGGGCGGCTTGCTCGAATTTGACGGTCAAAGCTTTACTGAAATTAAATCCGATAAAACAAAGATTCTTGCAGTTAATTCTTTATTCGGGGATGGAGCGAGATTATTTGTCGGTACTTTCGATAACGGTCTTTGGATTTATGAAAACGATACCTGGTCGCACTACACAAATCTCGACGGTTTACCATCGAACCGAGTCGTCGGCATTGCTATAAAAGATAAGAAATTATTTGTCGCCACTGATTTCGGACTGGCTGTTTTAGAAGATAAATCTTTCCGCGCAATCGCTCATTTCCCATCACTTTCAAGTTTAATTTCGCAAGCAGATAAACTCATTTTAACCAGGGACAACGGAAGAATATCCGTTTATGACAAATCAATTACAGAGCTTTCCGCGCCGGAATCTATGCAAAACGCTCGTTTGATTGCGGTTGATGAAAAGCTCTGGCTTTTATCGGATAAAGGAATTTTAGCGATTACAGGCGAAAGACTAAAGCCCTTTAACCAAAGCCAAAACCGGCTTCTAACAAATAATTTCATTTCAGCAATAGCTTTAGACCACAAGGAAAATCTCTGGGCGGGCACGTTTCGCAACGGGCTTGACGTTGTGTCTGATGACGAAAGCAAACGAAGACACGTCGAAACGGAAGAAATCCGTGAGATTAATTATTTGGAATCGGACGGTGAGAGTTTGCATGCAGCAACCTCAAGCGGGCTGATTCAGATTAAAAGTGATTTGACGGTTGAAAATCTGACGAAAAAAGACGGTTTGCCAAGCGATTCAATAACGCATTTTTCAGGCGAATTCGTTGCTACGGCAAAGGGATTGGCTGTTCGGGAGAAGGAAAAATTTCACGTTCTCTCGACAGTTCAAGGTTTACCGAGCAACAGCGTTTACGCTCTCCTGCGTATGGGCAAAAAACTTTATGCAGGAACGCTCGGCGGATTGGCAGAGATCGAAAACAATCGAATAATACGCACTTTTAAAGATACCAACTCGAACTTAACGACCAACTGGGTAACTTCGCTTTGTTCGGCGAACGAACGTCTTTTCATCGGCACTTACGGCGGCGGAGTTTTTGAGCTTTTGCCGTCGGGCGAAATCCACTCATTTCAGTCTGAAACCGAAAAATTTACGGTAAATCCGAATGCAATATTCACAGACGGCGACAGGCTTTACATCGGAACTTTGGCGGGAGTCAAAATTCTCGATTTAAAAACCGGAGAATGGAAGACATTCAAAAGTTTTTTACCAGCCGAAACCGTTTTAGCTGTGACGGGCAGCGCTGAAAACATCTATTTCGGAACGACGAACGGCATCGCCAAAGTAAGGAAAGATTATTTTGCGAAAGGTGAATGATGATGAAGGCAAAAGTAAAAAGGCAAAAGGCAAAAACGGATTTAAAAGCAGAACTGTCTTGTAGAAAACAAAATTTTTCCAATTCACGGCTATCCGCGTTTGTTTGCATTTTAATTTTTGCCTTTTTTCCTTTGCCTTTTTTCTTCGCGTCTGCGCAATCCGGGGTTTTGATTCCTTTACCGGGAGAAAAGCCGAACTCGAAAGCTCTTTCGCTCGCTTTGATGAATGTTGAGATTTTCATTGATAACCAGCACGCGACGGTCAAAGTTTTACAGATTTTTGACAATCACACGGAGCGAACGCTTGAAGGAAAATATATATTTTCCCTTCCTCAGCGTTCGTCGGTTTCGGATTTTGCCGTTTGGGATGCCGATCAGCGCATACCCGGCGTGATGATGGAGAAAAGGCGAGCCGAGCAAATTTATGGGGAAATCAAAGCCGGGCAGATTGATCCCGGTATTTTGCAGCAAACGGACGAAACGGAAAGCAGCAATGGGTTCTCAGCCAGAATTTTTCCGATAAATGCTTACGGAACTAAGCGTCTGGAAATGGAATACACCGAAGATTTGGCGATTGAAAATCTCGTCTCGCATTTTACGTTTCCGCTCAAACCTTCTTACGGCGAATCGCAGACGGTCGGGGAGCTGAATTTAAAAATTCGTGTTTTAAGCGATCATCCCATCACGCCGCTATTGCCTGAAAATCCGGCTTATCCGCTGCATTTTCAAAGAAATGAAGCGAATGAGCTTGTCGGTGAATTTCACGCGCGAAATATCGAGTTGAAAAATGATTTTTCGTTTGATTATCGAATAAATGCTGCCGAAAACAGTTTATCCGTAGTCGCTTACCGAGCGCCGGAACAAATCTCCGCGTATGATTTGCGCGATCCGAAACTTGCCAATCGAAACGCCGACGGTTTTTTTCAGGCGCAGGCGGTTTTTGCCCAAAACAAAAGCGAAACGCGGCAGCCGAAAAGAGTCGTTTTGCTGTTTGATACTTCGCTTTCAATGTATGGCGAAAAGCTGACGCGCGCCGTCGAAGCCCTTGATTTCTTTCTGCATAATCTCGCCCCGGAAGATGAATTCAACTTGATTTTATTCAACGATGAAACCGCGACATTTTCGCCGCAGCCTGTTTCGGCTGCGCCGGAAACAATTGAAAACGCCTTGCGGTTTCTCAAAAGCTCGCTGCTCGAAGGCGGGACGAATTTGAAGAAAGCTCTTCAAAAAGCGGTTGACCAGAGCAATCTTCTTTCAAACGGTGAAAGAAACATCATTTTAATCTCCGATGCAAATCCGACGCTTGAAACGACTCGAACAAAAGAAATCTCCGCCGTTTTAGACAATTCAAACGCCAAATTTTTCGCCTTTGCTTTGGGAGCGGACGCCAATCAAAATCTCCTGAAAGAGCTAACCGATAAAACTCACGGCTATTTTGAATCGGCGCGGGAAACCGAAGACATTTCGTTAAAATTAAAATTTTTCCTTGAAAAAATCGGAACTCCGACGATTGAAAATTTAAAGCTCGGCAGCTCCGACGACGGAAATCTTTACGACATTTATGCGAGCGGCGGAAACTCCTTTTTCGGTTCAGGCATTTCCTTTGTCGGTCGTTACAAGCGAGCGCAATTGCAAAAATTTAATCTTGTGGCGCAATACGGGACGGAAACAATAAATCTTTCGCGCGAAGCCGCTTTGCCTGAACTTGATGAAACACATCATTTTCTGCCGCGACTGTGGGCACAGGCTCGCGTTAACGCATTGTTGCTGGCGATGAATCGCGATGGCGAGCGCGAGGATTATATTGCCGAGATTATTCGTCTTTCGGAAAAATATAAATTTGTCACACCTTACACATCGTTTCTCGCCGCGCCCCGCGCTTTGCTTCGTCCGCGCTTGATTCAGCCCGGCGATCCGGTAATTCGCGTTAAAACCGATGAATCAATCAAGGAAGTTTTCGCCGTGCTGCCATTCGGCGAAACGCTGCCTTTGAAGTTTTTAACAAATGAAGGCGTGTGGGAAACCCGGTTTCTCGCGCCCGTTTGGATGGCTGATGGGACGTATAAATGCCGACTTTTATTAACCGACAAAAACGGCAACGGCTACAGTGAAGAAAAGACTTTTGTAGTTGACAGCCGCGCGCCGAAGGTAAAAATCAATCTCGAAAAACACACTTTTCACGCGGGCGAAACAATTTTGCTGAAAGTTTCCGCCGATGCCGATACAAATCGTCTGACGGCAAAACTCTACGGCGCAAAACCCGCGCAGCTTTTTTGGTCGAATCAGGAAAAAGCCAATATCGGGAGATTGCAGATACCGGAACATCTTGTCTCTGGAAAATACAACCTGGCTGTTACGGCGGAGGATTTTGCCCACAATCAAACTACGGAGGATTTGCAAATCGAGGTCTTGGGCAAATGAAAAAGATTAAATCAACCTCAAATAAATACGGATACGCGCAGATAAACATCGGAAAAAATCTCCGCTCCTTTGTCTTCATCAGCTCGGTTTTTCTTTGTTTGATAATTTTCGGATTTTTGTTTGCTTCGGAGTCGCCACAAAACGTTTTTGCCGGAGAAGCGCAAACGGTAATCGAAAAGGCTTTGTACGCGCGTGAAGAGTTTTTCGGAGCTGACGCAATAGTGCCTTTGCCGACTGCGCAGGCTCGTGAAAATCTCACAAAACTTGCGCGAAGCGAAACGGATAATCCTCGGATTCTCGAAAAACTGGCAGAGTTAGAGGAAAAATTGAGCAATTTTGATGCGGCTGAACAGGCGTTGATTCATTTGACCGAAGTTGAAAGCTCAAAGCTTGAAAATTTAGCCGCTTTCTATCATCGCCGCGCTCGTTTTGAAAAGGAAGCCGAAATCTTGCGAAAGCTTCTTTTTACAGTAAAGGCGGAAAATCGCGCCGTAGTTTTCGGAAGATTGATTGATTTGGCGAGAAAGCATGATTTGAAGCAGTTTTTGCAAAATGATTTTTACGCTCAAGTCGCAAGAGAAAACGCTGAAATCTATGAAATCTTTGAACAGCTTATCCATAATTTAACCGAAGAAGGAAACTTCGCCGAGGCTTTAAATTTCATCCGCCGGGCGAAAGCGCCGTTTCCCGAACGAAAGAGCATTTTGCTGGAAAAAGAAATTGATATTTTGCTTGAAACAAATCGCGCGAAAGAAGCCGAAAGCATTTATCAAGCGGCGTTTGATCCGTTCTGGTCGCTACAGGAAGCCGATAAATTTTACGAGTTTTTGAGCAATCAGGATCGTCTTCGAGCTTACGGCGCGGAACTCAAACAACGGCTGAAACAAAACCCGGCGGATTTTGACGCGGCAATTCGCTATGCACTTTATCGAAACCACGATTATTACTATGGAAATGACCGGATCGCGCCGATAATTTCAAATCTTGAGAAGGCAAAAACAAACTGGACAAACGAAGAACTTGTGACGGTCGTGCGCCTTTTGTTGCGTGAAAACGAAGCGGAAACGGCGTCACGTTTTCTGTACACGCTTTATTTGCGTGAAGATTTTAAGAAGACCGGCGAATTGCGCGCGAAAGTTCTGTATCAGCTTTTCGAGATGTTTTCGGATGCCGGAAATCAAAAATTGCCTTTAACAAAGGGCGATTTGCGTTTTTATGAAGACGTTGCCAAAACCGACACCAGTCCGGGAATTGCGACCGGAATTTTATCGCTGATTTTTTCTGATACTAATCCGAAAGAACGACTTCTCGAACAGGAAAACGAAGCAACCCGATATTTCAATCGCGCCGCCGCTTATAGAATTTTTCTTGCTTACAAAGAGGAGTTTCCGACCTCAAAAGAACTGGCTCAAATGTATCTCGACATTGTGCGGCTTTATACGGCAACAAAAGAACCGGAGATTGCCGCAGATGCGCTCAACGAGTTTGAGCAAAGATACGAAAGGGCGGATGATTATCCGGCGGTTGCGCTTAAATTAGCCGATGCTTTTGCTGCCGCAGATAAACCTGAGAAACAGCGCGGAATTTATCAAAAACTCTTGGATTATCTCGGAAAGCAAGGGAATTTGCTCAAGCCGAAAGTTGCGGATATTTCAAAATTTTCAAACGAATCCGTGTTGGATAATCCGTTTGACTCCGACGCCGGAATTAACATTCCACATCAAGCCGAAAATCCAAAAAACAGTGATTATGCCTATTATTACGGTGAACAGGCAAACGTTTTCAATGATTATTTAGCGCGAAAAAATCGGGCGGTCACTTATGCCGATGTTTTGGAAAAACTTGTCGCCTCGCTCGCCAATGAGAAAAAAACAGCGGAAATTCTCGCCGTTTATTCAAACGAAATTCAAAAATACCCGGATGAAGAATGGCTTTACGAACAGCGTTTGGCGTGGCTCGAACAAACAAATCTAATCGAAGACCAATTAAAGATTTATCAAGCCGCGCTGGCGCGTTTTCAATCCCGCAGTTGGCAGGATAAGCTCGCCCGCTGGTTTCTGCGGCAAAATCGGCAAACGGATTTTGCCGATTTCTCAAAGGATTTAGCCGGTAAATTAAACGACGCCGAATTGCAAAATTATCTTTCGCAGTTTGTCGGAGAAAAAGCATCGGCGACGGATTTCGAGAAACAGCTTTATCTAAAACTTTACACATCCGCGCGCGAGCGTTTTCCGCACAATCCGGCTTTTGTCAACGGGCTTTTACGGTTTTACAAAATAAATAATCGCGAAAACGAATGGCGCAGCTTAGCCGCCGAATATTATTTTGAATCAAAGGAAATCCGCGAACAGTTTCTCGATGATTTGGCGCGCAAAGGCGAGCTGCGAGAATTTTTAGCGAAAGCCACTGGTGACGGCTTGATTTATGAGCTTTTTCGGGCTGACGCGGCGGTGCGTTTATCGAATTACGAAGCGGCAATCGAGGCTTATCGAAAACTCAACCGACTTTATCCGAATACACCGGAGTTTTCGAGTAGATTAACTTCATTTACCCGCTCATTGGGGCAAAAAAACCGCGAATTTTTAACAGAAGCAGCGGCTTTGGCGCATTCTGAAGCAGACTTTCTGCCCTCGTCGGCTAAAGCGTTAACCCAAAGCGGAGAAGTTTACGCGGAGCTTGGACAATACGAAAAATCTCGCGAGCAATGGGAAAAACTGATTTCAACCGCGAGCGGCGAAAAGGAAACTTATCTCGAAACAGCAACTGTTTACTGGGATTATTTTCAATACGAGGATGCGCTGCGGACGATAAAAAGCTTGCGCTCAAAACAGGGCGACGAAACGCTTTATGCGTTTGAAGCGGGCGCGATTTTGGAAGCGCAGCACGATAAGGCGAGGGCAATCGGCGAATACGTTAAGGCGTTGGATGGAAACGCAAACGATGAAAAACAAAAGCGAAAATCCATTAAACGTTTGACAGTTTTGGCTGTAAAAGAGCCGCAACTTGCGACGGCGATTGAATCAGCATTTGAAGCTGAAAAGAGAAAAAGAAAAGATTCCGGTTTTTTGGCTTTAGGCTTTGCCGAGTTTCTGACCAAAATCAAGCAAAGCAAAAAAGCCGAAAGCTTTTTAAATCAAGCCGTACGACAAAGCGCAGATAAGGAATTTATTGAAGCAGCCGGAGAATTTTATCAATCCGAAAACAATTTTTCCGGCGAGCAACGGGCGCTGAAACGCCTCACGGAAATTGTCAGTAGTCCGCGGCAAGCAATTCCCTATCGTTTACAATTGGCGGAATCTTTTGAAGAAAACCGAGATCGGAATTCAGCCAAAGCAGTTTTAGCAGAGCTTGTCCGAAAATTCCCGACAAATTACGGCGTTTTAACCGAGTCGGCTGATTTTTACTACCGTTTAGGATTTGAAAACGAGTCGGTTGCGGTTTTGCAAAACGCTCTGTCGCGGAGCCGTGGATATTACCGAACAGCGCTCGCAGAAAAGCTGGCAAGGCGATTGATTCAGCTCAATAGACTCGATTCCGCCGAGCAAATTTTGTCTGCGCTGCACAACGATGATAAAGCGAATACGGAAAATTTTCGCCGGTTGGCAGGCGTTTGCGTAAGAACCCGTAAGACCGAAACAATGCGAAAAGCCTTCAGCGAAACAGTTGACGCGCTCAAACAAAGCGACGCCGACAGACGCGAGCTTGACGAGCAAATAGCTGATTTGCGTGAGCAGATGATTGATGCTTTTACGCAGGTCGGTGATTATAAATCGGCGATTGAACAGCACATTGAAATTATTAATCGCCAGCCCGACGATGAAATGCTCGTCGAAAATGCCATCTCCTACGCTGAGCGTTATGGCGGCGCTGAGACGCTTTTGAATTTTTATTTGAAAACTTCCGCAGACGCCTTCAAAAATTATCGCTGGAACATAGTTTTAGCCAGAATTTACGCGGCGCGAAACGATTTGGAAAACGCCGCCAAAAATTATCGGGCGGCAATCATCAATCAGCCGGAAATGAGCGAGCTTTATCTGGCACTCGCCGATCTTGAAACGAAAAGAAACAATTTTGATGAAGCCGTCAAAAATCTCGACAAAGTTTTGGAGTTGACGAACGATGCGCCCGAATACGTCAAAAGGAAAATCGAAATTTTGAAAAAAGCCGGTCGTTTCGCCGAAGTCGAAGTCGAGAAAGCGAAACTCCCCGTAGAAGAAACACCGAAAAACACGAGCGACCAATTTGCTGAAGCGCAAAGGCTTCAATATTCCGAAAAAGAAAAGGCTGGAGAGCTTTATCGAGAGGCTTTCGCAAAGCTGTTTGAAAATCCGCTCAATGGAGAATTAAAAGCCTCCGATATTACCGGATACGTCAATTCCCTGCGCGAAGAAGAACCGCTGGATCAAATCAACCAAAGGCTCTGGCAATTGCGCGAAAAGCTGATTGAAAAAGCCGACGAAACCGATTCAACCGACGCCGGAGAAGCGAGAAAACGGCGCGTGATTTTGGAAGGCGCGATGACCGAAGCAGTTGGAAACATCGCTAAAACGGTTGGCACGGATGAAGAACTCAGCCGTTTGCACGAAGATTTGCAACAGATAATAGAGAAAACTTCGTTCGCTAACGACCGCAATCAAACAATTTCGCTGGCTCAAAATATTTGCCGCCGAGCCGGTTTCGGCGATTTGGAAGAAGCGATTTTACTCAGGAAACTCAAAGAAGCAAAGTTCTCAACCGATGCGCATTTTTATCTGCAAAACCTGGTCAGCTTTTACAACGAGCGCGGCGCTTATCAAAAAACTTTTGAATTGTTGGAAGAATACGAAAGCGAGAATCTCGCCCTCAAAGCGGAGACTGCCCGGCTGTTGAATAACAGGGAAAAAGAGCTTGAGGCTTTACGGGCAATTTATTGGAAGGAAAATAAAGTTTTTGTTTCTTCAAACTCGGATGTCGCTCGCTATCTCGAAATTCTTTATGCGGAAAATCGCGAAGAATTGAAATCTTTGACCGAAAAATCATCTTCCTATCAATTGCAGCTCATCAATTTCCTGCTCGGCAAAGGAGAGCGGGAGCCGGCGCACGCGGCGATTGAAAACGCAAATCTTCCGCCGGCTTGGAAACTATCGCGTCGTGCGGAAACATCGCTTGCGCTCAAGGAGTTCGGAGAAACGGCGGAATGTTTTTTCTGTGAAGCCTTGCAGCTTGAATCAATCGGCAAGCTCGTCGAACAAAAACCCGATAAAAAGCGGTTTCTTATTAACGATGATTGGTTTCGACTCTCGCGCGAATACGGCGAATGGCTTTTCGAGCGTAGAGACCAAACTGTGCCACCCGCAAAATTTTTAGTTTCAATGATTGAAAATCAGCCGCGAAATGGGGAAGAACAATTCAAGCTTGGCTCTTTTTATCTGGAAAAAAACGTGCCTGAATCGGCAATCGAGCATTTTCGTTTAGCTCTTGAAATAAGCCCTGAAGATAAAGCGGCGTGGTCTGCTCTGGGAGCTGCTTATCATTTGGCTGGCAAAACGGATTTGGCGGAAGAATGCCGGTCAAAGGCTCTTGCAGATGAAGATGTGAAAAGCGCCTTAGTATTTTCCCAGATTTTGCAGAAACAAGATTTAGCTGAAAGAGCGCGAGAAAAATTATCATCAATAATCACCAAATTTTTGCAAAACAACGATGCAGATCGGTCGGAAGATTTTCAAAATCTAATTCGCGCACTTGCCGCATCTTTTAAAAACGAAAGAGAAAAATCAGAATACTTTTTGCAAATTCTGGATAAACGCCCAACCGATAAATCGCTTGCCGCGATGTTGATAAACGAATCTCTGATCGGCAAAAATCGGCAGAATCAGTTTTACGAATTGTTGATAGAACGAAGCAAGGGGTTGAGCAGTTATGATTACGATTATAATTTTACATCAATCGCGAAAAGAGTTTGGACAAGCGCCGATGCCGAATCCGTTTACGATCAGGAAAACGATTACGAAACGGAAGAACTCGAAAACGACCGACTAGAGCGGCAAAAGAAATATTTAATATATCTCGTCGGACAAGGCGAAAATGCAAAAGCCGAACAGTTAATCACAAAAATAGAAAAAGATATAAATGGCAGATATGTCCGACCGGAATGGCTGCGGCTTGAGAAAATACGGATACAAACCCGCCTCGGCAAATTCGATTTGCTCGAAGCCGAACGCTTTATCGGAATTTCCGTCAGCGATTCCACGACGAAAATAAACCCGCCGAGTCTTGAGCGATTTAATGAAATTTTGCAAGTTTTGAAAGAGGAAAATTCGGATAGCGATAGAAGAGAAATTGCTCTCTCATTTTTTGCTCGAATGCTGGCGCTCGGACAATACAATGAAGTCAATTTTATTGGTTTTGCCCGCGCTCTGTTTGAAAAGGGAGACATTGAGAAAGCGCTGCGAATGCTGCAATTGATGATTGCAATCGGTAATGGAACGCAAAAGGAAAGCGCCTTAGCCGAAATAGCTGCGATTGACGCGGTTAAGTCTGAAGGTGTTGATGCTGCAAAACTAACGCAGAGTGAAACAATTGATTCAATTAATCAGGTAAATGCGTTAAAAATTGCCGCCGAAGTTTCCGCTGAATTCCGACAAAACGATGCAGCGATTGCGTTTCGTCATCAATTGCTGGAAGCAAGTCAGGATGATTCCTCAAACCGAATCGAACTTGCTAGGCTTCTTTTTGCCAAAGGCGAAAAACAGGAAGCCGTAAATCTTTTAACGCAGGTTATTTCTTCCCGTAATGCTTTGCGTTCCGCACGCTGGGAGGCACGATGGGCTTTGCTTGATATGGGCGAGAACATTGACATCATTGATGCAAAATTTGATTCCTGGTCGCAATTTTATAATGGACTCATAGCCGGAAAGGGCGGACGAGAAGAAGCTGCAACAGAGTTTTTCCTGAATTCTTTAATTGCTGAAAAGGATGCTGAAAACTCTGCCCGAAATGAATTAATTAAATTTTATGCTTTATCAAACAAGCCTTTCGCAGCTTTAAAATCGGCTGAAACGCTAAATGACGCCAAATCCAATGAGTTGCTCCAAATGCTCTCCGATGCTTCGGAAAAGATTGGTAATTATTCGAAAGCAATTGAATTTGAAAGGTCAAAGGCGGTTATCAACAAAGAACGCATAGATTATTTGAAGCAGCTCGACGATATGAAAAATCAGAAGGCGACAGATTTGACGATTGATTTGGAAAATACAAGAAAATTATGAAATTAAAAATCTTCACACCAATTACTGTCGTTTCCGTTTTGGTGCTAATCGTCTTTTCGCAGGTTAATCGCAAAGCTTTCGACGCTGCCGATGATTTTCCGCGCGAAGCGCTAGTGTATGTTCAGATTGCCGATCTACCGGCTTTGATCAAGCTTTGGAACGAATCAACGCTCAAGAAAAAGTATCTCGAAAGCGAAAACTTCAGGGATTTTAAAAATCGCCATTTAGGTTTAAAACTGGCAAGGCGTTGGGAAGAGTTCAACAACGCAGCCGGTTTTCCCCTCGATTTGAATGTATTGAGCAATTTAACAGCAAACCGAGCCGCAATGGCAATTTACGACATCGGGAAGCTTGAATTTGTTTTCATTGCGCCGATGAATGATTCAATTTTTACGGCAACGGAATTTATTCAGAATCAAGATAAGTTTCAAGAACAAACGCTCGAAGACGGGACAACCGCTTTCCGCACGAATGTGGAGGCAGATAGAGGACGACAAAAACAGGAGCTGATTTTCACTTATTATAAAGGGCGTTTTATTCTTGCGACCAGCGAAAAACTGCTCGCGCAAACTTTAGCAAACATAAACGGGAAAGCGGGTAAAAATAGTTTATCTGATGAATCTGCATTTAAAGCTTTGGTTGAAAAAATAGAACCGCACACGGCAACCGTCTGGGTTAATCAAACTGCTTTGAACGAAGATTATTACTTTAAGAATTACTGGCTGATGTCGAATGTGGCTGATCTTAAAAATATTCGTGCCGGAGTTTTCGATTTTTCGTTAGAAGAAGGGCAAATCATTGAACACCGAAAATTTCTGCTCAATCAAGCCTTCAATCCGACTTCTATAGAACCGGAAAAAGCCGAAAAGAGTCTTGCCTTTTTACCCGTCGAAGCTCCCTTTTATCGCTTGCAGGCGGCGAATAAATTGATTATTAATAACGCATTTCGGAATACATTGTTTAGACGGCAGGAAATTACCGAAAAAAACGAACCGAGCAATCATTATTACCGGTCTTTTGATTTCGACGATTTTAACGGAGAGGATTACAGTTATCTCATCGAAAATTTTGATAAATCAATTGATGAAGCTGAAAATGAAGAATTTTTAAGTCAGCCTCACAACTACGAAATTGATTTCGCAAATGTGCTTCAGCCTGCAAATCCACAGACTGTTTTGACATTTACCGAACCAAAGGTTTTGGCGTCGCCGCTTTTTGTTGATTTTCAGCAAACAGCTATTTTTAATCTGGATAAACCTGTTAATTTTAACCGGGAATTGTTTGAATCAGCAGTCACTAAAAGCTTTTTGTCTAAAACTGTAATTTCTTCTCCTAATGTTAGATTATTGTGGGAAACAAAAAGCGAAAATGATATATCGTGGCGCGAAGTCAGTTTGCCGATGCTTGGTTTGAAAACCTGCTATGCCGTACTCGGAGACGAGCTTATTGTGTCTAATAGCTCCGAATTTATGCGGCAGGTGCGGATTAATGAAAAAAATCCGGGAAATGCAATTAAAAGCTCCTCGTTTACCGAATTGTCTGTATTAAACTTCGATCAAAGAGAAAATGCTTACGACCTGATTTTCTCTCAACTTGCCCGGAAAAATGCTGCGGATGATTTCTTTACTGAAAATATAAAGAGTTTGCTTGATTCCACCGAAAAAATTAAAAGAATTGAAGTTAAAAGAAGCTGCCTGCGAAACTTTCTTAACGAGCAAGTCACAATAAGTCTCAGAAATTGATTTAAAAGAATATTGCTTCTTTTACAGAAGTTTGCCCTTTCCAGATACCAAAACATTGATATTTTGAATCGTATTAATTATATTTGAGCGGGCGTCATCTTTCGGCTCAAAACAACTTCTTAGAAAAGGAAAACAATCAATGAAAATCTCACACAATTGGCTGATAGCCTGCTTTTTGTTGTGCTTTGCTTTAACCGGTGTAACTTTGGCTCAGCAACAGGAACGTGACTTAAATAAAGAAGAAAAACTCCGGCAGCAATTGCAAAAAATTGCCCCGAAAGCAGTTAACGGATTTAAAGCCGCAACCAATGCTTTGGATGAAAAGAATTATGAAGAATCCGCGAGACTTTACAACGAAGTTCTCGCGCAAGCTCCGAATTTTGAACCTGCGCTGAGGCGTTTGGGATTCGCTTTGATTGGAATCGGCAAACGCGACGAAGGCTTAAAAATGAGCCAAAAAGCTCTCGCTCTTAACCGTTCTTCCGATAATTTGTTCAGTTATGCTCTCGCTCTGACGGAACGCGGCGTAAATAACTATCAGCCGACAGAAACAGAATTGGAACAAGCCCTGGCATTGTCGAAAGAAGCAATGCAAAAAGACACCGAAAACGATTCCGATTATGCGATTGCGGTCGCGGATTTCGCCTTATCGCTAAACCGCGAGCAGGATTTTCGTGATGCTTCCAGATTTTTAGCGGAAAAATATCCTGACTTGATCGCAACGCATTATTTCAACTCGATTCGTCTGGCTAACGATGGGAACTTTGCTGCGGCTGAAGCTGAAATCAGAAAAGCCGAAAGTTTAGGTTTGCCGCCCGAAGCCGCACAAGAAATTTTGTCGGGAATAGAACGAGCAAAACGCGGAGAATACCAATCAGGAAATGCTCCGAACAATAGTTTTATCGGTGATTTCCGGTTTGGTGCTTATTTTTATTACGGACTGTATCTGGTCGGCACTTGGGCTTTAGGTTTGCTGACTCTATTCGTAGCGGGAAAAATTCTATCAGTCAAAACTTTGCGCTCGATTGAAAATTCGGACCCGAATGACATCACAGGCGGCGGGCAGGAAGGTTTACGTAAAATTTATAAAAACGTTATCACCATCGCAGGAATCTACTATTACCTTTCGCAGCCGGTCGTGATGCTGCTGGTTGTTGTCGCCGTATTGGGAACAATAATGTTTTTCTTATGGCTCGGCTGGATTCCGGTCAAATTGCTGCTCATTCTTGTGTTAGTCGGAGCGGTGACGATTTTTTATATGATTAAGTCGCTCTTGGTGCGAAACAAAACGGACGACCCCGGACGCGCGCTGAGAGAAGATGAAGCGCCGCAGCTTTGGGCTTTGACGCGCGACGTTGCAAAAGCGATTAATACCCGTCCGGTAGATGAAATTCGTCTAACGCCCGGCAGCGAATTAGCGGTCTATGAACGCGGAAGCATCAGGATGAAAATGCAGGATAAAGCCGAGCGTATTCTTATCATCGGTGTCGCTACTCTTAACGATTTCAGTCAAAATGCTTTTCGCGCCGTACTGGCTCACGAATACGGACATTTTTCGAACCGCGATACGGCGGGCGGCGCTGTCGCCCTGCGTGTGGAGAATGATATTATTCGGCTGGCTGAAGCAATGGCGCAAAACGGCACGGCGACAGTTTACAACATCGCCTTTCAATTTCTCCGCGTTTATCACTTTCTCTTTCGCCGCATCACGCACGGGGCGACTCGGTTGCAGGAAATACTGGCTGATCGTGTTGCCGTTCATCAATACGGGGCTGATGCTTTCCGCGAAGGTTTAACGCACGTCGTTCGTCGCGGCGTAGAGTTTAATCATCTTGCCGCAAAGGAGATAAATGCTGCATATAATTCCAACCGCTCGCTTCAGAATTTATACGAAATGACGGAGCAGGATGAAACTGTCAGAAAAAATCTGGAACAGGAATTTAATGAAGCCATTAACAGCCTGACGACTGAAGACGACACGCATCCGAGTCCTCAAGATAGGTTTAAATTGGCAAATCAAATAAAAAGCAAAGAATCATTGCCTATAAATGGAATGGTGTGGGATTTATTCAAAGATAGAGAGTCGTTAACAAAGGAAATGAACCAAATGCTGGAAACTATTGTTAGAGCAAATCTGTAGATTTCTGCAATTGTTTTAGGCTGGTAGAAGCATCTTGAAATTCATAAGACAGTCATATTTGACACTATAATTAGAACCTTCCGATACGCCGGTAGCTGCCGATTATGATGGAGACGGCAAAGCTGACATTGCGGTTTTTCGCCAAGGATTTTGGTATCGGCTGAATAGCTCAAATAATTCTTTTTATGGAGAACAGTTTGGCATTACAATTGATAAACCCATCCCAAGCGCTTTTATTAGGTAAGCTGGCATTACAGTTTTCAGAGAAAACAACGACTCGAATTGGGAAGCGAAAGTATCCGATTTGATTAATGATACCTTGATTTCGCAGCCTCAAAGATATGAACCAGAAAAACTCAAGCTTACTTGCCGAATATGCCTCGTTTTTCCGTAATGTAAATCTGTTTTCCGCATTTGTTGTTCTGGCGTGTTGTATGTCTCAGGCGACGATAGCAGAAGCTTTCCCCGGTGATCTTGACCGTACTTTCGGGCGAAACGGTAAGGCTCAACTACAGCTTGGAAATTTAGACTCTTTAAGAGCCGCCGCTCTTCAGCCTGATGGTAAAATTATTGCAGTCGGCTTTAGTTTTGGTGCACCGGGTCTTAAAAATCTGATAATTCGTTTGAATTCGGATGGTTCGCCTGACACAAGTTTCGATGGAGACGGTATTGCCTTGACTGAGGTTAACGGTAATTCCGTAGCCGCTACGGCTGTGAATCTTCAATCCGACGGGAAAATTGTCGTCTCGGGAACAACCGTCAATTCCACCTTGGCTTATAGTTTCGCGGTCGTCCGCTTTAACTCGAACGGTTCAATTGACAGCAGTTTCGGAACGAATGGCATCGTTATTACGAACATCGGAGATAGTTTTAACGATGCAAAAGCAGCTACTTTGCAGCGTGACGGAAAAATTATCGTTGCAGGGGAGACTACCATTTCCACCTTCAATACCAACTTAGTCTTGGTTCGTTATCACCCAAACGGCTCGCTCGATACTGAATTCGGTAACGCCGGAATTGTTAAAACGAATATCGGCAATGTTAGCGGTGCTAATGCCATCGCCGTTCAGATAGATGGCAAAATTATTGCAGCCGGTTACGGAGAAGGCGATTTTGCGATAGTTCGGTATAATCCCAACGGAACACTTGATACGACCTTTGACTTTGACGGCATTGCCACTACTTTGTTTGGTAATGGATTGGACGAAAGAATCAACGCCGCCGCGCTTCAGCCCGATGGCAAAATTGTTGCGCTCGGCACAGCCCTAAATTATAACGGGACATTTACGGCAGCTTTGGCACGTTATAACACTGATGGCTCGCTTGACTCAAGCTTTGGTGAAGGAGGAAAACTGGCTTTCACTTACGGAGTCGGTTCGGCAGCCGCATTCACGCTTGCTTTGCAACCCGACGGTAAAATCATTGGCGGCGGTCATACTTCTACTCCGTCTTCTTCCCATTCCACTGTTTTTCGTTTAAACGGCGATGGCACTTTTGACCGAAGTTTTGGAGATGGCGGTATAGCTTTCAATTCATTCCTAAATTCACTGGTTGGATTGTTAGTGCAAACTGACGGCAAAATTATCGGAGTTAACAGCTCCGAAATAAATCGTTTTGTTTCTGGAGGCGTTGCGTATTTTGATTTCGACGCAGACCGTAAGGATGACGTTTCGGTTTTTCGTCCGAGCGGCGGGACGTGGTATTTCCTAAAGAGCGCCGCAAATACGTTTCAAGGAATACAGTTTGGCGTTTCGACTGACCGCCTCGCTCCGGCGGATTATGACGGCGATGGAAAAGCTGACATTGCCGTCTTCCGCAATGGCTTCTGGTATCTCATCAAAAGCCGGACAAATACTTTTTACGGAATACAATTCGGGCAAACCGGCGACGTGCCGGTTCCCGCCGATTACGATGGCGACGGTAAAGCTGACATAGCCGTTTACAGATACGGCTTGAACGCTCCGTACGACAGTTACTATTACATCCTCAACACTTCCAACAACAGTTTTCGAGCCGAGAAATTCGGTTCTGCGGGTGATTATCCGGTTCCTGCTGATTATGACGGGGATGGACAAGCTGATCTTGCGGTTTTCACTCGTTTGGTTGGAATACCGGAAGCTCCTCCTCCACCGAGCTTTTTCAGTTATCGCAAATCGTCAAGCACAGACCGAAACATTATAACTTTTCATTGGGGACTAAGCAGCGACTTGTTTACGCCGGGCGATTATGACGCTGACGGTAGAGCCGATGTGGCTGTCTTTCGTCCTTCAAACGGCACTTGGTATTTATTGCAATCAACAGCCGGTTTTCGAGCCGTCCAATTTGGGCAGCGCAGTGACGTTCCCGTTCCGGCAGATTACGATGGCGACCGTAAAACGGACATCGCTGTTTTCCGCAACGGTTTCTGGTATCAATTGCTCAGCGAGACTAATAGCTTCCACGCGATTCATTTCGGGCAATTCGGCGATATTCCAATTGAATCAGTTTATGTGCGCTAAAAACAGCTCAGGAAAACTCAGAAAACAAAAATGTTAGATAAAGGCGGGCTAATAATACCGACCATTTCAATGAATTGTGTACGCTATCCTCGTTTCTTTAGTGTTCTTCAATTCCCCTTTGATTTATTAAGCATCATCAAGTAAATCAAAAGACGGATCAATTACTGAAATAACTCTTAGATTAAACTGATTCGGCAATGGTAAGCCTGCGATATTTTTATGGCAAACTTTCCCCCAAAGCAGCCTAATATTTTGTTTAATTAGTAGTTCTCAATAAATTTCTAACACAGATTGGATAAGAAAAGAAGCAACTTATCAGATGCCGTCTTAATCGAAATCAATCTTCACTCACTAATTGCAAAAGATAATAAAAAATGTTGTATCGAATCATTAAAGCTCCATTCTTTGCGTCTTACTCTGCATTTTTCTCACGAATAATGTTTTTGACGAGTTTATTAATTATTGTTTCTTCACAAGAAACGGTTGCTGCAGATTATGATGGTGATGAAAAAACCGACATTGCCGTTTTCAGAAACGGTTTTTGGTATTGGCTCAACAACTCGAACGATCAGTTTTGTGCAATCCAGTTTGGAACAACAAACGACAAACCGATTCCGTCGGCATTTGTTCCCTAGCACTCATTTCTTAAAACAACTATGAAAATTTTAATTAAAACTTCACAAATCAATATTGGTGTAAATGAAGCGTTTATTTCCGCGGCATTTGCGTTAATTCTATTCCTCATTTTAGGAGCTAAAGCTAAGGCAAATGAGAATTATTTAGAATCAAACAATTTATTAGCGGAAAGCGAAAAAATTGATCCGACCTTTGCGCCTGCAATCGGGTTTGCGGGAAGAATTTTCGCAGCAGTCAGGCAGGCGGACGGCAAGCTTCTGGTCGGAGGCGTTATTGATAATGCCAACGGCGTTCCGCATTCCAACCTCGCTCGTTTTCTGGAAAACGGTGAATTGGATAATTCCTTTATTCCTCCGCTGTTCAATGATGCCGTTATGAAGCTCGCCCTGCAATCGGACGGAAAAATTCTTGTTCTCGGTTCTTTTACGAAGATCAACGGAATTGCCCGAAACGGTTTCGCCCGGCTTAATTCCGACGGCTCTTTGGATATGGCATTTAATTCCGGGACATCGTCCAATACAGTCATCGGAACAATGTTGGTTTTACCCGACGACCGCATTTTGCTTACCGGCGGCACTATTATATGGAGAGGAGTTACGCGGAAAGGCTTAATGCGATTAAACAGCGACGGGTCGGTTGATCCGTCTCTGACGATAACGCCCGGCGGGTTTGAAACCGGAATCGGATCAATTGCGGTAACGAGCGATAATAAAATTTACGTCGGCGGTGCTTTTTCCCAAATTAACGGCTTCACTCGTGAGAAAATAGCTAAGCTTGAATGGGACGGAACCGTTATTCAAACTTTTAACGCCAACATTTCAAGCGGAACAATTTTCGACATTATTCCCTTAAACGACGGTAAAGTTTTAATCGCCGGGAGATTTTCAATCGGTTCAAACTTGATTCATCTAGCCCGGTTAAATGCCGACGGCAAAATTGACGAGACGTTTAAAACGGATTCTCAAATAGACACATGGGTCACCAAAATCTCGCTGCATCCGAACGGCAAAATTTTTGTTTACGGTTCTTTCGGCGGCGGCAGCGGCACGGAACGAAATATTTTTTTGCTGAATTCGGATGGGGCGGCTGACGAGTCTTTTTCGTTTGATACCGTTAGGTATCAAACTTCAATTGTCAGTGCACTTGTCCGAGACGATGGGAAAATATATCTGGTCGGCGAGTTTTCAAAAATAAACAGCGCGGCTCATTACAGTCTTTTCCGGTTAAACACTGATTATTCCGTTGACGGAACATTTAATCCTTACACGGTAAGAAGAACGCTTTTTGACGGCAGCGCGATCTCGACTCTGGTTTTTCAGCCGGACGGGAAAATACTTGTCGGAGGAGCCTTTGAGCAAGTTAATGGAAAACCCCGCAAATCGCTGGCGCGGTTAAATCCTGACGGAAGTCTGGACGTTTCCTTTAATCAAAATGACGTTCTTTACATTAACGACACGTTTCCTCCGGTCGTTTCCGCCATTGCGTTGCAATCCGACGGGAAAATACTGATTGGCGGGAGGTTTACAACCGTCGCCGGTTCGCAGCGGTCAAATATTGCTCGTTTGAATCCGGACGGGACGGTGGATGTTTCATTTGATTTTAGCCTTAATTCGGTTCTCGGAATTTCGTCGCTCGCCGTTCAGTCCGACGGTAAAATCTTGATAGGCGGACAGTTCCCAGATGGTGCCGGATCGTTTCAAGCGCCCGTTATCCGCCGAAATCCTGATGGTTCACCTGATTTAACATTTAATGCCAGCTCTGCAATTAATTCGGGATCTGGAAAGGAAATAATTATCCAACCTGATAATAAAATTTTAGTTAGCGGAGCCGGGCATTCTTCCAGCACCAGTTGGAATTCAATCGCTCGACTAAACCCGGATGGAACAAGAGACACCACATTCAATACTCTAATAAACGATTCTCCTGATATTGAGCTTCAGCCTGATGGGAAAATTTTTATCGGCGGTTTTTTCACTCAAGTAAATAATCAGCCAAGGCAAAGAATCGCTCGTTTAAATGCCGACGGTTCTCTTGACGCAACTTTCACTGGCGCGGGAACTAATCAGGCAGTTTTTTCAGTAGCGCAGGAATCAAACGGCAGATATCTTATCGGCGGTCAATTTTCGCAAGCGCAATCTAAAGCAAGACTAGGGTTAGCCCGTTTTACTTCAAGCGGTTTTATTGATTCTAAGTTTTTCGAAGGCGGAACGCAGAATGGTAATATAAGTAAAATTTATGCTCGTCCCGACGGTAAAGTTATTGTCTGCGGTAAATTCCATACTTTCAACAATGTTCCGAGATTGGGAATCGTTCAATTGAGCATCACCAATCAATCACCATTTGATTTTGACGGAGACGGAAGATCGGACATATCAGTTTTCCGTCCATCAAACGCCGCTTGGTATTTGAACCGCTCAACAGCCGGTTTTACCGGTGTTGGTTTTGGATTAGCCGCAGATAAACTCACTCCCGCAGATTATGACGGAGACGGCAAAACCGATGTTGCTGTTTTCAGAGACGGCTATTGGTACATTACTGAAAGCTCAACAAATCAATTTCGAGCAGTTCAATTCGGTCAAACCGGAGACGTGCCGGTTCCGGCGGATTACGATGGTGACGGGAAAGCGGACGTTGCAGTTTTCAGACAAGGTAATTGGTATTTTCTCAATAGCTCTAATAATCAATTCAGAGGCGTCCAGTTCGGCATCTCAACCGACAAACCGGTACAAGCCGATTATGACGGAGACGGTAAAACGGATGTTGCGGTTTTCCGTGATGGAAATTGGTATTGGTCGAGAAGCTCGGATAACGCATTTAGAGCAGTTCAATTCGGTGTTGCTTCGGATAAACCGGTTGCCGGAGATTATGACGGAGATGGAATAGCAGACCAAGCCGTCTTTCGTTCCGGCGTGTGGTATGTTTTGGGAAGCATGCAAGGTTTCTACGGCATACAGTTTGGAGTATCAACAGACATTCCGGTTGTAGCTGATTATGACGGTGATGGAAAAGCTGACATTGCTGTTTTTCGTGATGGAAATTGGTATTCGTTGAGCAGCTCAAACAATCAATTTCGTGCTTTGCAGTTTGGTTTAGCAGACGACAAACCAATCCCTGCGGCTTTTGTGCCGTTAAATTAAATAAGAATCTTTAAAGCAATTGGTGTGGCTGTAGATAATGCCACACCAAACAACACATCAGTGCTAGAACCCAAGTTTCTTTTCAACATTTAGCCTATCGTCTGAATTGGGGCGAAAATTCGCTTGTGGCGGCGGTACTTGTTTTATTTTGAGACAGATTTAAAAGCGGTATGTGACTCTAATTTGGAGTATTATGCCGCATATTAGCGGTAAAGACAGCAGAAACACCGCTCTTTAGCGGTATAATTAGTAGTTCGATGCTTTCGGATTAAACCAAAATAGTATGCTGGTGAAAAGAAAAAGGGGGTTTTTACCGTTCTTTAGCGCATCATTACAAATTTGAAACGGATATTCTTTTTGGGACTCATTTTTGTAGCATTACTTATTCATGCTTTATCTCAGAAAAGGAAAATGAGTAGTTTAGATGTTCGTTTGGTTAAAAATCTTCCAAATATTTATTTATAAACTAAACTTATGAATAACAAAATAGTTACTGCCACAGGCATTTTGTTGTTATTTATTACATCCTTTTTTGTTGTCCCTGTAAAAGCGCAATCTCAGGCATCAACGGCATCCGCCTCGTTTGATGTAATAAATTACACTGCACAAATCGAACCGGACATTCCGAATAAGGCAGTGAAGGGAAAAGTGTCACTACAATTTATTTCACTTGTAAATAATCTTAGAGAAATACAATTAAATGCCGGTGTGTTGGAAATTGACGCGGTGCGTGAAAACAAAATCGCATTAAATTTTGAAAAGAAAGACGGTATTTTAATCGTTAGTTTCCAGCGTCCTGCAAAATTGAACGAAAAACGTCAGATTGAGATTGATTATCACGGAGTACCAAAGGCTGGAATCAGATTCTTCTCCGAACAGAATCAAATCTACACGGTCTTTTCAACGAGCCAGTGGATGCCGTGTGTTGATGCTCCGTCCGACCGGGCGACATTTCGTTTGAATTTGATAACACCGAAAGATTTAAAGACTGTCGGAAACGGACGTTTCATAAAACAAACAGGTTTGCCGAACAATAAAATATCCACCCTCTGGGAACAGAAAAACCCGATTCCGACTTACATTTTCGGTTTTGCCGCCGGAAATTTCCGCGAAGTACGGGCGCATCATAAAGGCGTAGAACTTCGCTATCTCGCCTCTCCGCAGTTTTCTGAAAACGAGATAAAACGAATTTTTAGAGATTCTGCTGATATGCTCGATTTTTTCGAGAACAAAGCGGGCGTGAAATATCCCGGCAAAGAATATACACAAATTTTGGCGGCGGGCGGCGTTCAGCAGGAAATGAGCGGTTTCGCGGCGATGAATGATGAATACGGACGCGGCGTATTGGAAAATGAACGCGAAAACTGGCTCGGCGCGCATGAGTTTTCGCACCAGTGGTGGGGCAATATGGTGACGAATCTCAATTGGAATCATTTTTGGCTTAACGAAGGAATCGCGACTTTTATGGTTGCCGCTTATAAGGAACATCGTTTCGGACGTGAAGAGTATCTGAAAGAAATCGAAAAGCTGCGGGTTCGCTACGAGCGAGTGCGCGAGGCGGGCAAAGATAAATCGCTCGAATTTCCCGATTGGAACAATCCGAGCCGCGAAGACCGTTCGATTGTTTACAACAAGGGCGGTTATTTGCTGCATTTACTGCGCGAAGAAATGGGCGAACAAGCATTTTGGAAAGGTCTTCAAGAATATACTCGAAAGTATTGGGGCAAATCCGTAACTACTAAAGATTTTCAACAAGCGATGCAAACGGCAAGCAATAAAAATCTAACTGCATTTTTCAACGAATGGATTTATTTATTAAGCAATGGAGAGGCGGATTAACTGCTGAATTTAATCCGGTATTATACAAAATTGGGCATTTCTTGTTGGAAATCGGTCAATCGTAATTTAATAGAAAAATCTTTATGAAACGTTTAATAATTGTAATTTTAACCACGCTTTTTTGTGTTGCTTTCGTGTCAGCGCAAGAACAAATCGACGTAGGTGTGAAACAGCGACTTTCTTAATGTCTCAAAAACGCCTTTTTTTGAGACAAATTAGACATTAAGTAATAAATAAAAAGCGAACGCCGAATCTGCGCTCGCTTTTTATAGTTCAATTTCGGGAAAAAACTAAATTCCCAGCACGTCAATCAATTCCTGCACGGCTCCGGCGGATTTGTGCAAAGCGGCGCGTTCTTCGGCGGTTAAGCTGATTTCGACGATCTGCTCGACGCCGTTTCTGCCCAATTTAACCGGCACGCCGACAAACAAATTGTTGATTCCGTATTCGCCTTCGAGAAAAACGGCGCACGGCAAAATGCGTTTTTTGTCTTTCAAAATTGATTGCGCCATCTCGACCGCGCCGAGCGACGGAGCGTAATAAGCAGACCCGGTTTTCAAAAGTCCTACAATTTCCGCGCCGCCGTTTGCAGTGCGTTTGTTGATCGCTTCGATTTGTTCGGCGGGCAGCAACTCGGTGATCGGAATTCCGGCGCAGGTCGAATAACGCGGCAGCGGAACCATCGTATCGCCGTGACCGCCCAAAACAAACGCCGTCACATCTTCGACCGAAACATCCAGCGCTTCCGCCAGAAAGCAGCGCATCCGGGCTGAATCCAGCACGCCAGCCATTCCGAGAACGCGGCTTTTCGGAAAACCCGAACGACGGAAAGCTAATTGAGCCATCGCGTCGAGCGGATTTGAAACAACGATAATTATTGAATCGGGCGAGTATCTGGCTGCTTCATCCGTGACTTTGCCGACAATATCGGCGTTGACTTTCAAAAGATCGTCGCGGCTCATTCCGGGTTTGCGCGGCAAACCCGCGGTGATGATGATAATATCCGAACCCGCTGTTTCTTCGTATGAATTTGCGCCGACGAGCTTTACGTCAAAACCGTCAATCGGCGCGGCTTGCATCAAGTCAAGCGATTTGCCCTGCGGCACGCCTTCGACGATGTCCACCAAAACAACATCAGCCAGCTCTTTCGCCGCAATCCAGTGCGCGGCTGTCGCGCCGATATTTCCCGCGCCGACAACCGTAATTTTATTTCTTCTCATTTTCTATTCCTTCCTCAATTAAAAATTTGAATAAGTGAAATGATTTTTGTATCACGGCAGGCAAATGCGAGTCTAGCAGCAGAATGAATTACTGATCTCAAGGCGGATTTGTAACGCTTTTAATCAATCAAATTTTTGACGCCCAAACGATTTGTAGAACGTGCGTGTAAATCATCGTCGTTGAAAGCTCTTTATGTCCGAGCAATTCCTGAACCGTGCGAACATCATAACCGTCCTGCAAAAGATGGGTAGCGAACGAATGACGAAGCGAATGCGGGCTGGCGTTTTTAGCGATGCGGCTTTT
Organism: Pyrinomonadaceae bacterium; assembly: GCA_036400075.1. Lineage (GTDB taxonomy): Bacteria > Acidobacteriota > Blastocatellia > Pyrinomonadales > Pyrinomonadaceae > JALZCH01. The sequence goes on along the minus strand of DASWLV010000109.1, from coordinate 41,272 downwards.
TCTCAACGCTTCTTTAAAAAGTTTTTGCAAACCGGGAGGCGAGGTCTATTTACAATGCAGGAAAAGCTTAAGGTGTCTCAATAAAAATTCTACAACTAAATTCTCATTCAAATTCACTTAAAATCAACTTTCCTAAAATTTCTAAAGTTCTTCTATCTGCTTTTTCAACTCTGCCGCCTCTCAAGCTACTCCCGACTCAAGTTTTACTCAAGTCATCAGGTATAGCATCCCGGTGTAAACTTCGCCATTGCTACGCAAAATAAAGTTCTAAAAGACGTTCTACAAATGGTTACAATACCAGTCAACACATAAGAGAATTTTATTCTTATTGCTTGGCACACAGAATATTCTGATATATAAATCGCGAAGTTAAGCTATGAACAACAGCCAAAAATTTAATTCAGTTATAGATTTTTAGCTGGTTGCATAGCCGGAAGAAACCGAGAAGCATAATTTCAAGTAGTTAGAAAGGAGAAATTTATGAGAATTAACAATTTAACCAAAATCAAGAAAAACAACGCTTCAAAACTATTATTAAGCGTTGGTTTAGCCCTGGCATTCTTCGCGGGCTTCACTATATCCACTCAGGCTCAGTCTAGCGTTGCAAGGAAACAAGCTGAAACGGGCATCACGACTTTTCATTATGAATACAAATCCAACGCCATTGGAAAGGTAAATGCCGAGAAAAAACGCGGCAAATATGCTCGTATGTATTATGACGAATCGCGTAAGCGATGGGCTGTTGATGTGAGCAATGGTTTAACAAGCGGCGGTAACAGCGGCACGACCGTAAATACTACAAATTCGCCAACCACAAATTCATCAACCATAGCTGATAACCAGACACGCACCGGCATCACAACGTTTTATTACGGATACAAATCCAATGCCGAGGGGAAACTCAAAGCGGAACAAAAACGCGGCAAATCAGCTCGGATGTATTATGACGATTCGCGCCGTAAGTGGGCGGTTGATGTAAGCAATGGGTTATCCACCGGCACAACTACAACAGGAACGAAAACAGTAACTACTACAAACACATCGGATGACGTCGTCGGCAATCTTCCGAACGGGGCAACCATTCTTTATTTTCCGACCCAAAACAAAGCCAATGCTGAAGGAATTTACAGAGCATCGCTCAAACAAGGCGATTGGGCGAAAATGTGGTATGACTCAAAACGCCGCGAGTGGGCTGTAGCGGTCAAACCGCGTTTGTAATTTAATCAAATGCACGGCACTTGGTTGCATTAACAAACCTTTTGAGATTGCAACAAAAATGTTGCAATCTCATTTTTATTTTTATGGTGATGAAAGTGGACTTACATTGTTCGCTTTCTTTTTATTCATTTTGTAGGAGGTTAAAATGTCAACAATTGCAAGAATTCTTTTGAGCAGTTTAATCGGCGCAGTTGTTTGTGCCATTCTCAGTTTCTTAATGTTTTTTTTGCTGGTGGTTTATGATGGTCAGGTTTATAATGATCAAAAGCTGATTGAAGCACTCGCTTATAGTTTTGTCGTCGGCATGCTTGCCGCTTTCATCGGCGCGATTATTGGTTTGGCGGTTGGGATTGGGGATTTAGGCGTGATAGGAGGCGGAGTTGTCGGTTTTTTGGGAACATTAATCGTAGTTGCGAATTATGTTTACTCCACCGCAGCAAACTCTAGTCAATACGCATACTTCTTGAGTGAGTCGAGAATTATTTTTGTCGTCTTATCTTTGCCGACAATTTTGACAGGTGCTATCACCGCACTGCTCAAAAATTTGATTATTAAATCCAAAAGTAGATTGTCTTCGCCGTATCAAAGTTAATGTTCCCTCAGAACTTTCTTTTTGACAGTGACGTTAGAATTTCTGCACGAGACATAAAGCATTACTATGACTAATAAAACACTAGCGTTGTGCAATTGCAAAGTTGAAACGTTCGACGTGAAAATAAAGACGCCTCGAACAATTCAATGGACATGAGGGCAAAACAGGGACGCTGTTTCGTTTGCCGGCTTGCGTGGTGTTTTGCCCCACGTCATCTCAACCGTTCAACGGCTTCTTGTTTCAGAACAGAAAGCGAATTTGTTTCGATCCTGACAAAATGCGCGTTATCATTTTTCTATGTCAGAAATGCTTTAAACTTTGCCTGATAACAGAGCGCGTTAAGCCGAAGCTAACGGATTGCTTAAACCGGAATTTATTGCTTCGCTTTTGCGAACAGAGATTCGTCGCCGTAGAGTGAACAAATTGTTTGCAGACAATGAGCCAAGCAAGACAAACGCTGGAATCAATTCAGTCCGATTTTGATCGGATCGCCTTGCTCTGCGACGAAAACTGGAATCATAACGCGCAATATCACAGATATTTGATAAATCAGATTCCCGAACAATGCCGACACATTCTTGAAATAGGCTGCGGGACAGGGGAATTCTCTCGCTTGCTGGCGCAGCGCGCCCAAAGTGTTCTCGCCATTGACTTATCTCCGCAGATGATTCGACTTGCAAAAGCGCGCTCAAAATCTTATCCGAACATTGATTTCATCGAGGGCGATGTGATGACGTATCAATTACCGGATAATCGGTTCGATTGCATTGCGACGCTGACGACCCTTCATCATTTACCAACCGAAGACATTCTGAGAAAAATAAGAAAGGCTTTGAAGCCCGGAGGTATATTCGTTTGCCTCGATCTTAATCAACCCTCTAATTTGACCGATTTGCTTTTTGACGGCATTGCTTATCCTGCAAATTTATTTCTCAGGTTGATAAAAACCGGAAAGCCGAGACCTCCTAGAGAAGTGCGTGAGGCATACGCCGAGCATGGAAAAACAGATACATATCTCACATTGTCACAGATTGAGCAAATTTGCGCGGACATCTTGCCGGGCGCGCAAGTAAGCAGACACTTATTCTGGCGATATTCCATCATTTGGAAAAAAGAAATCGCGGATTAAGTGTAAACGGCGCGACCGGCAATTCATCAACAAACGCTTTAACAACAATCGTCATAAAGCGGCTTTCCGATTTTTATAGCTCGGATTAACCATTTTCAGCCGCGGCAATCTAACCGGAAGGAGTCCAAGTCCCGTTGATTTCTCCGACTAAGATGGCTTCATAGTTTTGGTTCGTCTGCGAGCTTAGAAGTGGGAAATATGTCCGCTGCGGAGGAACAAACTTCCAAGTGCCGACCTGCCCGGTGTTGGCATTTGCTCCGTTAGCAGCGACATAACGCAAGATAACCGTTGCGTCGAACGTAGAAATGTTTCCATCGCCATTTGCATCGGCGGCAATTCGTTGATTTGCGTTTAAAGCATTCGCTCCTTGTCCGTTTGCAGCTACGTGGCGCAAGACAAGAGTTGCGTCAAATGTAGAAATGCCGTTCACGCCCCCGGTTTTATAGGGAGTAACGGTATAGTATCCTCCGGCAGTTAGGTCTCTGATCGTGTACGAGCCGGTCGTATCCGTATAAGTATAAGGTGAAGTAGGACCCGTAACGGATAGCAACACGTTGGGAACAGGTTTCGCTTGATTTGCTGACGGAGTGCCGTAATAAACATTTCCAGAGATGCTGTAGGTTAGCGGCGGAGTCGGAGTCGGCGTTGGTGTCGGTCCGCCCGCAGTTAAGCAAGCTCCATAAGTCGCCACATAACTCGAAATCTGAGATTTTGATATGTCGCAAAAGCTGGTCACAGATGGATTCAGGAACGAAATCATGATCGAGTTTGTACAGCTCCCGGAATTGTCTACATGAGCGGCATTAAGGTTGTGACCGATTTCGTGCGCGGTTATCAGATGGGTCATGCTTCCGCTTTTTCCCGTTATTCCGTAAGCATAACTCGTTCCGCGGCAGACTTCACCGATATAAGCAAGTCCCTGATTGTTGAATTTATTGGTGAAAAGATGCGCCGTATCGCGAGGCTGCTGCGAATACGGAGGAGTTGTATTCCAATAATTTCGAAATAAATTAAGCTGCTCCGACATTGTCGGTGCCGCCGAGTATGGATCGGGAACTGACCAGGCGTGCTGATAAACTACGCTAATCGTCAAATTCAAATCGCGTTTATAAATGCCGTCAACCAGATTTAAAATGCTCAGGATTTCACTATTTGCCTGAGCCGCGCCGCCCGCTTGCGTCACCCATTGATAATCGGCTTCGGTCGCTATTTCCAGCACTCTCAGGTCAGCCATCAATGCCGCGCTCGATTCAGCCGTTTCAGTTCCGTGTGTTTCAGATTTTTCAGACGAGCCGAAAATGTATGATTTCAAGATTTCAAAACTCGAATCCCTCTTTGCTTCGACATCATCGGGTAAAGCGACAGCGTCGTTGGAGAGGTCAACCGTTTGAACCAAATCGTCTTCGCTAAAAACAACTGCATCGTCTTTTCGGGCGTGTTTTGAAAATCTTTCGGCTTTTGTCACGAAATATTTTTTATTATCGCTCGTATAAATCAAGCCTTCTATGCCATTTTCGGTTACAGATACACGGACTTCGGAAGCGAAGTCGTCTCTTAATTTTCCTTTAAAAGTTACAACCTCAGAGCGCGGTAGCTCGCGGTCGCCGGATTCCGAGCTTTCAACGGCTTTGTAATTCCTGGCTCTTATATCGTTCGGAATCAAAACAAACTCAAAATAGCGTCCGTAAGCCTGAATTGCTATCGGTTGGTCGGATTTCGCTTTTTCCAGAACAGCTTCGTTATCCAGTTTGACTAAATCATAGTTTTTAAATGATTTCTTCAAATCATTTTCCAACTTATCCTGCCCGAAAACGGAAACGCTCATTGCAAATAAGCTACAAATAACAAGAAGATATTTAACCATTTGTATTTACCTATAAAAACCAATATTTGCCGATTATTACGCGGTTTTATCCGCTCAAGGTTGAAAGGGGAAGTCGTTATTTAAGGGCTAAAAATATAGATGTCAATATCTGTTTTGATGTTGCTCGTTTAATTGAATGTCGCTGTGCAGGGAATAAGGGCAGACTTTGAGAAGCGAAGGGTGGCAACTAATTGGTTTTGGCGGCGGAAAGCATTCTTTTACAGAGAGAAAATACTTCCGTTCGGGCTTGCGCTGCGGGCGGCAAAGCGCGGAATATGTTGTCGGCTTTGACGGCTTGTTTTTTTATTGCGCGAGCGTCAGGTGAAACCGATTTTGATTTTGGCGCTTCAAAATAAACGGGAAATCGTTTATGCGAGAATCGCTGCTCAGTTTTCTTTACGAGAACGCGGAAAACGAAACCGACGTTGCTTTCGCCTTTAAACGCAAATTGCGCGGCGAGCGTTGGAGTTATGCGCGCGTTGCGGCGACGGCTTTTCAGTTTGCGCGCGAGCTTGAACGAAGAGGCATCGGTAAAAACGATTCGGTTGTTGTCTGGTGCGAAAATCGTCCCGAATGGGCGGCGGCGTTTTACGGCGCGCTGCTGCGGGGCGCGGTCGTCGTTCCGCTTGACGATCAGAGCGCAAAGGATTTTGTCCAAAGAGTTTGCGAGCTAACCAAGCCGAAATTGCTATTGCGCGGAACGCAGATTGATTCCGATGGCTTGAATTTGCCGGAAATCAGGCTCGAAGATTTGAGCCGCGTTGTTGCCGCTCATTCAAAAGAGTTTTATCCGGCAAACGACATCAGCCGCAGCGACCTTGCCGAAATTGTGTTCACATCCGGTACGACCGCCGTGCCGAAAGGCGTTTGTTTGACGCACGAAAACATTTTGGCGAACGTCGAAGTGCTGGAATCGGCGATCAAAAAATATCGAAAATATCAGTTTCTCGCGCATCCGCTCAGGATTTTGAATTTGCTGCCGCTGAGCCACGTTTTCGGTCAGGTGATGGGAATTTTCGTCCCGCCTTTGCTGCGCGCCGAAGTTGATTTTCTCAATCGTTTTAATCCTTCTGAAATCATCGAAACTATCAAACGCGAGCGTGTTTCGGTTTTGGCGACCGTTCCGCGCGTGCTGGAAACGCTACGGCGCAAAATCGAGCTTGATTTTGAATCTATGGGTAAACTCGAATCTTTCCGGCAGCAGCTTGCCGATGCCGAGCGTTCGAGTATTTTGGGGAAATGGCGGCGATTTCGCCGCATTCGCCGGCAATTCGGTTTTCGTTTTCTGACTTTTGTCACGGGCGGCGCGCCGCTCAATGCAGAAACCGAAATTTTTTGGCGCAGACTCGGCTACGCGGTCGCGCAAGGCTATGGAATGACCGAAACCGCCGCGCTCGTTTCTCTGAACAATCCGTTTAAATCGCGGCGCGGCTCGCTCGGCGAGGTTATGCGCGGGCAGGAAATCAAGATTGACGAATCGGGCGAAATTCTCGTGCGCGGCAAGAACATTTCGCCCGGATATTTCGGCGCAGAGCAAAAACCGAATAATGACGGCTGGCTGCGGACGGGCGACATCGGCGCGATGGACGAAACCGGAAGGCTTTATTTCAAAGGGCGAAAAAAAGACGTGATTGTCACCGCCGCCGGTCTGAACGTCTATCCCGAAGATTTGGAAGCCGCGCTTGTGCGCCAGCCGGAAATCAAAGACAGCGCGGTCGTCGGAATCGAAAGCGAGAACGGAACGGAAGCGGTCGCCGCGCTCATTTTGCAATCCGGCGACGCCGCAAGAGCCGTCGCCAGAGCCAACGAATCGCTCGCCCCGCATCAGCAAATCCGCCGCTTTGTCGTTTGGACTGAAGCCGATTTTCCGCGAACCGCGACGCAAAAAATCCGCAAAAATGAAATTGCCGAATTCGTCCGCCGAAATCTACGACAAACCTCGACGGAAACTGCGAAAAACTCTTCGATTCTGGGCGATGTTCTCGCCCGCGTAAAAGGCGAAAAGAGCGCGGCGGCAATCGAATCGAAAATGCGTTTGAGCGAAGATTTGAATCTCGATTCGCTCGCTCGCGTAGAGCTTTTGAGCGCGCTTGAAGAACGCTATCAAGTTGATTTGGACGAGCGGACTTTCACCGCCGCGACGACCGTCGGCGACATCGAAACGATGATTCAAACGGGAAAATCAGAATCGGACGCGCCGCGATTTTCCTATCCGCGCTGGTCTCTGCGTTCGCTGACAGCATGGCTTAGAATCTTGTTTTATTACGCCGTGCCTTTTCCGATCACGTGGATTTTAGGTCGGATGAATGTGCGCGGGCGCGAACATCTCAAAAATTTAAAATCGCCGGTCATTTTCGCCTCGAACCACGTCACGTATCTCGATCCGGCGCTGATTGTTGCGGCGCTGCCGCACCGATTTCGCCGCCGTTTAGCGATTGCGATGGACGGCGAACGGCTCGAAGGCTATCGTTATCAACCGAAAAACGCTCCGTTTTATCAAAGAGCCTGGTATTTTTTTCAATACTGGGCGTTGATTTTTGTTTTCAACGTCTTTCCGCTTCCAAAACGCAGCGGTTTTCGCCGGAGCTTCGATTATGCGGGCGAGGCGATGGACAAAGGCTACAACATTTTGATTTTTCCCGAAGGCGAGCTGACGAAAACCGGCGCGCTGCAAAAATTTCAAACCGGGTTCGGATTGCTCGCAAACGGACTGGAAACGCCGATTGTCCCGATTTATCTTGCCGGACTTTACGAACTCCGAGCGCGCGGTCAAAGAGGCTACGCGCCAGCCGGAGCGGTCACGATTATTTTTGGAGAGCCTGTCGCGTTCGACGCAAATCAAACCGCGCCGGAAATCGCCAGCCAAATCGAAAGAAGCATTGAAGCACTGGGCGCGGTTAATCAAGAGTGAATTCCTGGCTTTAATCTCATCGCGAAGAAACAGAACCTTTAACAATGGAAACCAAATACCTTTTTCCATCGTTTCCGAGATGCTCCATCGAATATCCCGCCGCTTCAACATATTGCTTGAGAGTTTCAGGGTCAATGTGCATCCACTCAAACCAATTGCTAACCTGGTTTTTATATTCAAATCGCAGTGTCCGCTCGCCCAAATAACGACCTTTCGCAATTTTGTCCTGCGCGTATTTCCTATAACTTTCGTCTGCCGAATCGCGCGGATCTATCGAATCCGTAATGAGCTGCCCGCCATCGGTCATAATTGAATCAAGATGTTTAAGAAATCTTGCCAGACCGCCGAGATTTCGCACAATCCCGATATTTAGAATCACCAATATAGTGTCGAACAACTCGGAATAAGAATCAAAAACATCTCCTGCTTTTGCTTTTTTACAGCCGCGTTGGGACATCACTTGAACGGCTTTTTCGGAAATGTCAACGGACGTAACATCAAGCCCTCTCTCCTGAACGGCTAACGAATGAGAACCCGCGCCCGCTCCAATATCAAGCACTCTTCCCGTACAACGCTCAATCGCAATTCTATCCAGTTCGGGAAGCCCGCCCGGATAAAAGAATTGTCTCGCATAAATCGGCGGATAGGCAATGCCGTCATCACGGCGAAGAATACAGTAAGCATCTTCGTCCCCTTTCAGATAATCAAGCATTGCTTGTCCGTGAAGTTCCATATCTGAAATCGCTTTCCAGTTTGAATCCGATACAATAGATAAGACTAACAGATTAGCAGGCAGATACAATCGGCAGTCAAAACGAATGTAGCCCACCAATTAAAGTGGGCTACATTCGTTTTGGTAGTGTTTTGCGTTAATTGCTCGGAGAGTCGCCGTTTGTGCCAAACTGCGTGGCGGCGAAACCTTTTGTCGTTTGCAGCAAATACCAGGTTCCGTTTGAGGGACGAAAAACGCCAAAGTCGGCTCGCCCGTCACCGTCGTAATCTCTTGCGGCAGGAATGTCCTCGCTTGCTCCCCATCTTGCAGCTTGAAATTGATTGTCCGAACTGCGTAGAACATACCAGGTGCCGTTTGAAGGTCGGTACACTGCGAAATCGGTTTTCAAATCTCCGTCGAAATCCGCAGCTTGCGGAATGTCGCCGTTTGTTCCCCAATGCATGGATTGCATCTGGCTGCCATTTCCCGGCTTGACATACCACGTGCCGTTTGACGGGCGGAAAACCGCAAAATCCGTTGCCGCGTCGTTGTCATAAAATCCGGGAACGGGAATATCGCCGTTTTGTCCGAACATAAAACTGGACGCCGCGCCGCCCAAGCCGGGTGACGAATCAGGGTTGCTCAAGTAATGCCAAAAACCGTTTGGACTGAACACCGCAAAATCCGCGCGTCCCGATCCATAGAAATTCATCGGCACGGGCGTGTCTGCGGCTGTGCCCCATTGGAACGCGCGAAAAGCGTTGTTCGAGCTTTGTAACACGTACCAATTTCCGCCGCGATAAACGGCGATGTCCGTTTTGCCGTCGCCATCGTAATCGGCTGCGACGGGCTTGTCGGTCGGAATGCCGAACTGCGCGGCTTGCATTTGATTGTCTGACGAACGGAGAACGTACCAGGTGCTGTTTAACGGACGGAAAACCGCGATGTCGGCTTTTCCGTCGCCGTCAAAATCGCCGATTGTGTTGCGTCCCAAATATCGAATCAGCGCGGTTTGCGAGCTATTATTAACAGTCGCTTTGCCGGCAGCGACAATTCTGCCGTTCGGCTGGACGGCGACCCCGTAAAGCTCTTCGCTGCCGTTCATTGAGTGAATATGCTTGCCCGCGCTGCCGTAAAACGGATCGGGATTTCCGTTGAGCAAAAGTCGCGCCGTCGCAAAATCTGCGGGAGCGTCAACGGTGCTTTGCGAAAATCCGACGGCGATGATTGTCCCGTTGGGTTGCAGTGCCAGATCGCGTAAAACGTCGGTGCGATTGTCGAAATCAACATAACGAACGCCGCCGAAAGCGGGATCCGCCGTGCCGTCAAGGTTAAACATGGCGACGAAAAAATTGCTGGCTGATTGCCCGTTAACTATAACGTCGGAAGTGCTCGTCCCGCCGACCACTAATCTTCCGTGCGGCGTCACGATAATCTTTTCCACGCGATTAAAATTAACAGTCGGCGGAAATACGAATCCCTGACTGCCGAAATTTGTGTCAATGACACCGTTTGCGCCGAGCCGCATCAAAAAATATTGGGGAAAGACAGGGTAGAAAAAATCACCCGCAGCAACGATCTTTCCGTCCGGCAGCAGGGCTATTGATTTAATTGTCGGCGAATTCATTCCTGCAGCTCCTTGAATCATATTTCTGCCGGGCGCGCCGTTTGGAGAACCGAAAGCATTGTCGAATGTGCCGTTCGGGTTTAAACGCGCGAAGCATAATTTAGGCTGCGGAGTGCCGCCGGAGCTGTCAACGCAATTCCCGGCAATCAGGATTTTTCCGTCCGACTGCACCAGAGCGTCTGCCGGAACGTCGTCGCCGCTTCCGATTGCAAATGTCAAACTGCCCGTGCCGTTAAAAGAAACGTCCGCGTCGCCGTTCGGCAAACGGCGCAAAACTTCAATGTCTTTTGTCGCGTCGTTGTGCGCGACGAGAAGAATTTTGCCGTCGGGCAGAATCGTTACAGTTTTAACATAACTGTTAGCGCCGCCGGGATTAAGCGAGATGTAACCGCTTCCGCCGCCGAATGTCGCGTCCGGCGTTCCGTCCGGGTTGAAGCGAGCGGCGAGATAGCCCATATTTCCGTTGATTGAGCTTGCTCCGACAGCGACGATTTTGCCGTCTGTTTGCACGGCGACATCATTGAAATGGCTCGAATCACCGATTGATTTGAGAACGACGCCGTTTGTTCCGAACGTACGGTCTAAATCCGCCGGAGCAGCCGCAGCCGCGAAAACCGACAAGCCGCATAACGCGGCGCACGCGACAAACCGGCGTCCTGATTTTTCCGCCGCAGAAATTAAAGATTTGCTAGTATTGCGAAATTTATTTGTGAATTGGTTCAGCATATTTTGTTTTCCCTTTTTCCTCCGAACTTGTGATTTCCTAAATCACACAAACAAAAATACGCTGCCGTCAAAACAGAATCACTATCTAAATAGATAGTTCCGTTCAATTTATTTTATTTCGTGAAACCGCGATAAACGTTGAGCGAAAACAAAAATCAGCGATGACAGGGAGAAATCTCTGCTTATTTTTTTCGGTTTCACTGGTTAAATAGGTAGTACAATCCGTCCGGCAATTTGTACTGATTGACACTTAGTTTATGATTTAGCCTTTCATCAGGAAACACCTTCTTTCCCATTACGGCGCAATCAGCCGGAAATGAGGCGCGTCTTGCAGTGTCTCTGTGATGAATAAATCCCTAACCTAGAGCGGTTATTGAATCAGTGTACAGGATATTATTGCGGTTCAGTACCGCGAACGGTAGTGAGTGGGTCAATTATCAAACCCACTCACTACCGTTCGCGGTACTGAACCGTACATCCAAACTTGAATCGCTTTAAACTCACTTTAAATTAAAAAGGCGAAGATTTTCGTCTTCGCCTTTCGCTTATTGATTGTATTCGAGTCCGGGCGCCGCGCCCGGCGGAACTTGTTCGATGTGCGGCTGTTCGGGCGAAATGCGGATGCAGGCAGCGAAATGTTTCGGCTTGATTTCAACCAGTTTCGGCACGACTTCCCTGCACTTTTCGATTGCGTAAGGACACCGCGTGTGAAAGCGGCAGCCCTGCGGCGGATTGATCGGCGACGGAACATCGCCTTTCAAAATTATCCGCTCGCGTTTTGCCTCGATTTCCGGGTCTGGAATCGGCACGGCTGAAATTAAGGCTTTGGTGTAAGGCATCAGAGGTTCGGCATAAACTTCTCTCGCATCGCCAAGCTCGACAATCACTCCGAGATACATCACCGCAACTCGGTCTGCGACGTGGCGAATCGCCCGCAAATCATGAGAGATAAATAAATATGTGAGATTGCGTTCCTTCTGGAGCTTTTCCATCAAGTTCATAATCTGGGCTTGAATCGAAACGTCCAGCGCGGAAATCGGCTCGTCGGCGACGATAAATTCCGGCTCGACCGACAGCGCGCGCGCAATTCCGATACGCTGTCGCTGACCGCCGGAAAATTCGTGCGGATAGCGTTTGACGAAACGGCGGCTCAAACCGACCGTTTCCATCAAATCCTGCACTTTCTGTTCGACGTTTCCTTTTGCCAGACCAAACGTGCGAATCGGTTCGCCGATAATTTGCCCGACGGTCATTCGCGGATTGAGGCTTGCATACGGGTCTTGGAAAATCATTTGCAGATTTTTGCGCTGCTCCCGCATTGCCGATTGCCCCAAATTCGCTAAATCATTGTTGTTGTACAAGACTTTACCGCCGGTGGGTTCGGTCAAACGCAAAATCGCCTTGCCGAGCGTTGATTTACCGCAGCCCGATTCGCCGACCAAACCTAAAGTCTCGCCCGCTTTTATATCGAACGAAACGCCGTCAACGGCTTTAACGACTTTTTTCACCGCGCCTTTGCCGGTGATTCTGCCCAAAAGCCCGCCTCCTCCGAGTTTGTAATGAACTTTTAAATCACGAATCGAAATCAAATTATTAACGCCGTTTGTTGTTTCCGCCATTATTTAACACCTCCTTCAGCCTGCGATTCCGCGTAAACCTGTTCCGCAAAATGACAGAGCGAATGATGATTTTCGTTGATTTGCACAAACGGCGGAAACTGCTCGCGGCAAATCTCCTGCGCGTAATTGCAGCGCGGCTCGAACGGACAACCGGGCGGTAGATGCGCTAAATCGGGCGGCAAACCCGGAATTTGATAAAGCGGCTCGCCGGCTTCGTGCGCCGGGTCAGGCACGCTTTTTAAAAGACCTTTGGTGTAGGGATTCGCCGGAGTCGCAAACAATTCGCCGGTCGGAGCCTGCTCGAAAACTTTTCCGGCGTACATCACAATAATCTTGTCGGTCATTCCCGCGACAACTCCGAGATCGTGAGTGATTAAAACCACGCTCGTGCCGGTTTCTTCGCGTAGTTTTTTGATGAGTTCGAGAATTTGCGCCTGAATCGTTACATCGAGCGCTGTGGTCGGCTCATCCGCAATCAAAACCTCCGGCTCGCACGAGAGCGCCATCGCAATCATCACGCGCTGGCGCATTCCGCCGGAAAATTCGTGCGGGTAATTGTCAACCCGGCTTTCCGGGTCGGGAATTCCGACGAGCGTTAACATCTTAATTGCGTGTTCGCGCGATTGCTGCCTCGTGTGACCGAGATGCAGTTCCGTGATCTCGCCGATTTGCCGGGAAATTTTCAAAAACGGATTGAGCGAAGTCATCGGGTCCTGGAAAATCATCGCAATCCGCCGCCCGCGAATTTTCCGCACTTCTTCCGGCGTTTGTTTGAGAATATCGCGCCCGTCAAACACGACTTCGCCGGAAACGATTTTGCCCGGCGGAGTCGGAATCAAGCGAATAATCGAGAGGTTCGTGACGGATTTTCCCGAACCGGATTCACCGACGATTCCGAGAGTTTCGCCTTTTTTCAATTCAAACGAGATTCCGTCAACGGCTTTGACCACGCCGTCCTCGGTTTGAAAATAAGTTTTTAAATCTTTGACAGAAAGAATCGTGCCGTTTTGTTCATTCATCAATTTTGTTGCTGCGTTTGCTCCCGTAACCAATTTTCAAAATCAAGTAAAGCGTCGAATTGATCGCCGTTTGCGCGACGAGTCAAAAATTCATTGAGAATTTCAACCGATAAAATCGGAAAAGCAACGCTTCGGTCAATCTCACGATACGAGCTGAATTCATCCAGCTCATAAATTTTTAAAGATTTTTTGTCGAATCGCCAAAATTCTCGAATCCCAAAATCTGCATAAATCGTAAACTTCTCGCTTGATTTGCTGGTTTCGTCAACTTCAATGACCAAATCTGGGGGCGTATCTTTTTCATCATCGAAAAGAGCGGTTTTAAAAGTCACTTTGTCGGCATTCTGAATATAAAAAGACTCGTCCGGGTCTGCGCCTTTGCTGCGGCGTTTTGAAACCAAAGACATCGAGCCGACCGGAACAGCTTTAACCCGCATAATGAGGCTGGTTAATAAAATCAGATTGTACAAAAAACGAGAAATATTTTCGTGCAGAGTTCCTTGTTTTCCCATAACTTTCAGAACGCCGTTGTAGTAAGTAAATTTGGGGTAACGCTGTCCGGGCGTTTCCTCCAACAAATTTATATAGTCGTCCCAAGACACACCGTACAAAACCAGCGGTTCATCACTTAGTTTCACGGCGTCTGAAATTTCTTCCAAATTTGAAATTATGGTTGGAGTCATAAATTTCTGCTAAAACTTGCGTTGCTGCGGATCAAGCGCGTCGCGCAATCCGTCGCCTAAAAAGTTTAAAGAAAACAAAGTCAGTGCCATCGTGACGCCCGGAAAAATCAATTGCCACGGGTAAATTGCAATATTTTTGATGCCGTCGGCGGCGAGACTTCCCCACGAAGCGTAAGGCGCTTGGACGCCCAAACCTAAAAATGACAAAAAGGCTTCGGAAAGCATAACGTGAGGAATTGTCAGCGTTGCATAAACGATAACGGGACCTAAAACATTCGGAATGATGTGACGGAAAATAATACCGGAAGTTCGAACACCGGTCGCTTTCGCCGCCAGCACGAATTCCTGATTTTTGAGCGATAAAACCTGCCCGCGCACGACGCGCGCCATCGTCAGCCACGACACCAAACCGAGAGCGAAAAACAACAGAAAGATTTGTCCGAGTCCTGCGCCGCCGCCAAATAAATCAACAAAAAACTTGATAAAACCCGGCGTATTGCCACCGCCGAAAACCGACAATAAAACGATGACAATCAGGATGTAAGGAATCGCGTAGAGAATATCCACGATGCGCATCATAAGATTGTCAATTCTGCCGCCGAAATAACCGGAGACCGCACCGTAGGAAACGCCGATAATCAGTGAAACCAGAGTCGAAATCACGCCGACCATCAAAGAAATGCGTCCGCCCTGCAGCACGCGCGCGAGAATATCGCGCCCGGTATCGTCGGTTCCCATCGGATGCTGAAGCGAAGGCGGAAAAGATTTGACGAATTCGCTGCCTTTGTCGGATGGAATGTAATCGGGCGTAAATCCGGTGGTCGCTTGAATGATTGCCGGTCCGACAATCACCGCGAGCACAATCAGAATGACGACAATCATTCCGAAAACCGAGAGCTTGTTTTTCAACAATCTCCGCCAGGCGTCTTTCCAAAGCGAAGTTCCTTTTACCGGCGAGACATTTTCTTGTTCCATAATTTTATTCGTAACGAATGCGCGGGTCTAAAAATGCGTAGGAAATATCAACCAAAAGGTTGAAAATCATAATGATAATCGAGAGAAACGCCACAACACCCAAAATTAAAGGCTCATCGCGGTTTAAAACCGACTGGATAAAGACGTTTCCGAGTCCGGGCATTGCAAACACCTTTTCGATCACAACCGTTCCGGCAAGAAGCGCGGCGAGCGCCGGACCTGTATAGGAAACAACCGGCATCAAACCGCCGCGCAGAGCGTGACGGAAAATGACGGCTCGTTCGCTCAAGCCTTTGGCGCGCGCCGTGCGGATGTAATCCGAGCGCAAAACTTCGAGCATTCCGGCGCGCGTCAGACGCGCGATGTAAGCCATATAAATCGCCGACAGCGTGATGACAGGCAGAATCAAATTAAGCGGTCCGCCCCAACGCGCGGGCGGCAGCCAATACAGCCAGAGCGAGAAAACTAAAACCAAAATCGGACCTAAAACGAAATTCGGGACGGAAATACCGAGCATCGAAAACGCCATCGAGCCGTAATCGAAACCGGAATTTTGTTTTAAAGCTGCGAGAGTTCCCGCTGTTAAACCGACAATCAAAGCCAGCAAATAAGCCAGAATTCCGATGGTCGCCGAAACCGGAACCGTGCGGCGCAAAATGTCGTTGACGGTTTGCCCTTCGTATTTGAGCGAAGTGCCGAAATCGCCGCGCACGACGTTCCAGATCATTCGCCCGTATTGCTGATACCAGGGGCAATCGAGACAATATTTTTCCCGAATATTCTTTTCAATCGCGGCAGGCAATTTCTTTTCCGCCGTGTAAAAATTGCCTGGCGCAATCCGAATCAATCCCCAGGTGATTGAAACGACAACCAACGCCATCGGAATAATAATCAGCAATCTTCTTAAAATAAATCGAAGCATCGTTCTTCCTTTAAATTAGGATTTCCCGTTATCCCGGCTCAAATAACGCTCAACCATCAAAATCACGGCGTTTAAACGCTCGTCAGTTTCTTTTTGCGATTCGCGCAGTTTACTTATATCAGCAGTCAATTGTTTTTGACTTTCTGTTAGCTGCTGAATACTTTTCGTCGTTTCTACGGAAGTGTTGTAGAGATTAAGAACCGCGCGCTCCAAAACATTTGTGCGCTTTTCGGCTTCTTTTTGCGTCTCTTGCAGCTTTTGAATATCAACCGTGAATTGCGCTTGATTATTCAAAATAAACTCAATTGTTCTTTCTAATTTTTCGCCGTCCATAATTTATTTCATTATATTTTCGACGTTCGTGTCCCATTTCGCCGGATCGCGTTCGATGTAAACGTATTTCCAGGCGTGAAGCGTTCCCGGATTCGGATACAAACCTTTGACATAAGGCTTTTTAATCCAGTTTGTCGCCTGCGTGACGAGCGGGATGATCGGCTGGTGGTCGAGCATATAAAACTCCGCGCGCGCCAGCAGTTCATAACGTTTTTGCGGATCGGGAGTGCGGTTGGCTTCGTCGCACATCGCGTCGAATTTCGGGTCGTGCCAGCCGGTCGCGCCCTCGTTTTTCTCGCCGTAATGCAGACTTAAAAAGGCAAACGGGTCCATATAATCGCCAACCCACGCGCCGCGCGCGTTGCTGTCGTATTCGAGACTGTTGCGCGTGACGAGAAACGTTTTCCATTCCTGATTTTTGAGCGAAAACGTCAAACCCAGATTTTGTTTCCATTGCGCCTGAATAAATTCCTGGACGGCTTTGTTGTTTTCAGTGGTGTTGTAAAGAATGCTGACTTTATCAATCGGGAAGTTTTCCACACGGCAGCGACCGCCTTCGGTCGGCGTCGTTTTATAACCGGCTTCCTGCATCAATTGGCAAGCCTTTGCCGGATTAAGCTTATTTCGTCCTTCCCATTCTTCTTTGGAAATTCCCTGCTCTTTTTGAAGCTCTTCGGCGACGCGCGCTTTCGCGGCTTCGTATTCGGGGAAAATTCCTTCGGGGGAAAAATACGAAAGAGGTTTGACGGTTCTGCGAAATTTCGCCAGAGACACGCGATCAACCGCATAGCTCAAAGCCTTGCGGACTTTGACGTTATCAAGCGGCGGCTTTTTGACGTTTAAAACGTGATACTCAATCGCCACTTCCGGGTGATCCATATATTCGTCTTTAAACGCCCGCATTTCGTCAATCCACGGCGATGGAATCGTGTGATTATAAGTCGCATCAACATCGCCCGCTTTATAAAGATTCATCATCGTGTTTTGCTCGTCGAGCGGGTAAAACTCGATGCCTTCGAGCTTGACGTTTGCCGCGTCCCAATACATCGGGTCTTTTTCAACGGTTAATTGATGATAAGGCTGATACGATTTTAATTTAAACGGTCCGCTGGTCACATAGTTTTCGGGTTTCGTCCAACCGATGCGACCATGTTTTTCAATCGCCTGCTGCGGCACAAACCGGAAAAACTGATGGGCGAGCAGTCCGACAAAAAACGGCGCGGGCTGCGACAAAGTGATGCGAACCGTGTGATCGTCAATCGCTTCGACGCCGATGTCTTCAGCCGCAACCGGGACAAATTCAGCACCTTCGACGGCGGCTTTCAGTTTCGGGTCTTTTTCAAATTGTTTTGCGCGGTCTTTTTCCGAGCCTTTTAAAACAAGGCGGTCGCCGGATTTCAGAGTTTTATTAAATTCGGTTTCCGCTCCGAAAATTTTATATTCCGCCGGTTTTGAATTTTCAGCCGCCTCGCTGTTTACGTCTTTTTCGAGTAGAAATTGATTATTTTTGCGAACGAACACACCGCCGCTGTTAAAGGCTTCGGCGTTTTTGATGTAATAACCGAGATAAGCCGTCCGCGACAGCACGTCGGGACGAAAACCGCGCCGCATCGTATAAACAAAATCGTGGGCGGTAATCGGTTTTCCGTCCGACCAGCGGGCGTTTTGGCGAAGATGGAAAATGAATTCGTCAACGTTTGGGCTTGTTTCCCAGCGTTCGGCGATTGCCGGAATCGGCTGCATCGTTTTCGGATCGTATTCGACCAGACCGTCAAACAAAGCCATATAAACGCGCGCTTCGGGCTGACCGGAAGAAACCTGCGGATCGAGCGTTTCGATTTCCGAACCGGAAATATAGCGCAAAACGTTGCGGCTCGGCGCGGCGGTTTTGCCAAAATAACGATTGCTGCCGCTGCTTTCCGCAGATGTCGCGCAGCCTGCGAGAACTGCCGACAATCCGAGCGACAAAAAACCCAAAGCGATTTTTCTAAAACTTTTCATTTCCAAATCTACTCCTTCACGCAGCGCGGCGCTTTTACTTAAAAAACAAATTTCGGTTTCCGGGGAGGGGCGTCGAACAAGCAAAAGTACGGTTAAATTAACATTTTTTAATCGAATGTCAATCTATCTTTTAAATTTAGTAATTCGATTTCTTGTTCTCTAATTGAATGCTTAGACATTCGGCTGGGGTATTACCGTTGCCAATTGCTCTCGATTTCGACGGCTTTTAATTGCGGCGCGTCGAGCATATTGGTCTCGAAATTTTTGACATAAGGCTTAACAAGGGCGTAGGTCATCGGGTAAAAAAGCGGAATGGCGGGAAATTCTTTGACGGCGATTTCTTCGTTTAAAATTTTAACTCTTTCAATTTTCGGTCTGCCCGACTCAAATCCGACGTTAGAATCTTTTTCGTTCGGAACAAGACGCGGCATTTCGATTCCGCCGATTTTCGGCGCGGCAGTTTGTTCGGTTGAATCGGGTTGAGCCTCGCTCATCGCGGTTTCCGGCGAAATGTGAAGCTGCTCGTTGATATCCGGTTCGGTTTCAAACATTAACTGCAAATTCGCAGTCTCGTCAGTCGTCGGCAATACCCGCGCTCGGCGGATAAGATCGAAATCTCCGGCGTCAAAAGTTTGTTCAAGCTCTTCAAAACTGCTCGTTACGATTTCGGTTTCGATTCCGAGATGGCGTTTCCATTGCGCCGCCACGGCGCGGGCGACGCGGCGCTGCACGTCATTGCGGCTAATCAGCAGTTTTATTTTCGGAAAATCTTTGCCGTCTTTAAAACCTGCTTCCGCCAGTAATCGGCGGGCTTGTTCCGCGTCGAAACGAAAATCGCTGCGCTCTAAATGCGGCAGCAAAGAACGTGCGGGAGCAAAAGCGCCGTCCAATTCATCGGCGGTCAAACGCTCGCGGTCAACGGCGAGCGAAAGCGCCTGACGAACGCGGCGGTCTGCTAAATGCGCGCGTTTCGGATTAAACTCGTAAAAAGTGACGGCATTAAAAGCGGAACGGCGAAAATCCTGATACGAAGCCAGCAATTTAACCGCAAGCGGCTCGAATTTGGCGTTCGTAACAGCATCCAATTCGCCCGCGCGATATGCCGCAAGCGCGGCGTCGGCGTCTTTCATCGGCACGATTTTGACTCGTTCGAGATTAACCGCTTGCGCGTTCCAATAATTTTTGCTGTTTTCGAGCGAGACGCCGGTTTTATCAGCCGAAATCACTCGAAAAGCGCCGCTCGACACGATTTTTGCAGCCGATTCGAGATTTTCAAATTCCGCCTCATGGTCAAAAACCGGACGAAACGCCGGATGCGCCGTCAAAGCCGGAAAATCTTTGTCCGGCTCGATCAGCCACACGCGCAAAACAAGCTCGTCGGCTGCTTCCGCGCCAAACCAGGTTTGTTCGTTGTTCGTTGTTCGTTGCTCGTTGTTGATGGTTTCCGGTTTTGGACTTTGGATTTGAGGCTTTGGAGCTTGACTGAAATGCGTTCCTACGATGTTTTGGAACAGCTTGAAGTTTTCGGTTTTATCGCCCATTTCGGCGACTCGCCGCCACGAGCGAACGAAATCTTTCGCAACAATCGGTTTACCGTTTGTCCACCGCGCCGATTGTCGGAGGCGAAAAGTCCAGGTGCGAAAATCGTCGCTCGCTTCCCATTGCGCGGCAATTGCCGGAACTGGTTTTAAAGTCTTCGCGTCCAAATCGGTTAATCCGTCAAACATCGCGCGGACGAAATCTGTTTCGGGCGAGGCGACTGCTTTTGCCGGGTCGAAAGTTTTCGGCAAATCTCCGTTGCTCCACCGAAACTCTTTCGGCGGCGGCGGCGCGTTTTGTCCGACAAACGGTTCGGGCTGAGGTTTTTGGAGAATTTCCCCGCAGCCGGACAAAAGAATCAATCCCGCGCCGCAGACGCACAGCAAAATCAATATTCTTTTTTTGATTGCGGGAGAGTTCATTTTATCCAACATTAAAAACGTTTAATTTGCCAAAGCCGCCAATTTTTTAAAAACCGCTTCGGTTTGCCGCCGCGCTTCGTCAAAATCGTCGGAAGTGTCAATCAAAAAATCTGCGTATCGCTTCTTTTCTTCCTGCGGCATTTGCGCCGCGATTCTTTGTTCGGCTTCGGCGCGCGAAAAATTATTTCTTTTCATCAGACGCTCGATTTGAATTTCCGGCTGGCACCAGACGACAATTATTTTATCAAATCTTTTATAACCGCCCGATTCGATCATCAAAGCCGCGTCAATAATCGCAATCGCCTGCGGATTTTCGGCTTCAATCTGCGCGAGCCATTCGTTTTGCCTGTCAAAAACCAGCGGATGAACGATGGAATTCAGCAGCAAACGTTTTTCCTCGTCGGCGAAAACAATCGCGCCGAGCTTTGCCCGATTAATCTGTCCGTCGGAAGCTAAAACCGCTTCGCCGAAATTTTCAACGATTTGTCGCCAGCCGATTGTGCCGGGCGAGACAACTTCACGCGCGGTTCGGTCGGCGTCCAACACAAAACAGCCAAGCTCGCGGAAAACCTCGGTGACAAATGTTTTACCGACTGCGATTGAACCTGTCAAGCCTATTTTCAACAAAAGTCTGGCGAGTCTAGCGAGTCTGGCGAGTCTGGCGAGTCTAAAGTCAAAGAAAATAAATTCCAGTTAACTCGCCGAACTCACGACTCGCTAGACTCGCTAGACTGAAAGCCGCCGCATTTTGGCGGCTTTTAAAGTGTTTTTCATCAGCATTGCGACCGTCAAAAGACCGACTCCGCCGGGAACTGGTGTAAATTTTCCGGCTATCGCCATCGCCTCGCGCGGATGCACGTCGCCGATTATTGTCGAGCCGCGCTTTTCGATTGCCGCTAAACGCTTTTCGATTTCGGTTTCGTCAAAATAATCTCGCGCCAAATCCACATCCGAGATGCGATTGATGCCGACATCAATCACCGCCGCGCCGGGTTTGATATGCTCGCCGCGCACAAACGCGGGTTTGCCGATTGCGGCAACGAGAATATCGGCTTGCCGGGTAACTTCCGGCAGATTTCCGGTTCGACTGTGGCAAATCGTCACCGTCGCGTCTTCGTTCAAAAGCATTTGCGCCATCGGGCGTCCGACGATGTTGCTGCGCCCGACGACGACCGCCTGGCTTCCGCGAATTTCGATGTTGTTGCGCTTGAGAAGCTCGATAACTCCCGCCGGAGTGCAGGGTGTAAGACCTTCCAAACCCGATGCGAGACGACCGACATTTATCGGATGAAAACCGTCAACGTCTTTTTCCGGCGCGATTGATTCGAGAATCTCATTCGCATTAATCTGCGCTGGAAGCGGCAACTGCACCAAAATTCCGTCAACGTCTTCGCGCCGGTTCAAGTCCTGTACGAGCCGCAGGACTTCCGCGTGGCTCGTGGTTTCCGGCAAAGCGTGATGTTCGGAAATCAAACCTATCTCGCGCGAAGTTTTGATTTTGTTGCCGACGTAAACTTCCGAAGCCGGGTCTGTGCCGACGCGAACCGCCGCCAAACACGGGCGGAAATTGTAAGTTTGAAAAAGCCGCTCGACTTCCGCCGCAACTTCGGTTTTAATTGCCTCTGCGACGGGCGCGCCGCCGAGCAATTCGGCTCTCTGCCGGCTGGTTTCTGCTATCATCATTTAGGAATCTGAAAAAATCGTCGGTGTCAGATTACAACGATTTTACAATATTTACCCAAAGACGATTCGGATTTTATGCATAAATCTATTTTCCTTTTGTTAGCATTGTTTTTCTCGCAAATCGCCGCTCAATCGCCGGAAGAAAGACACCAAAAAATTCGCGGCGCGTCAGAAGAAAAAAATTATTCAGCCGCTTTGCAGGAATTACAGAATTTGCGCCGCGAAAACGCGCAAGTTTTTACGCTCAATAATTACGATTATCTGCTCGGACGAATTGCGGAAAAACAAGGCGATTTTGCGACCGCTTCGGCGAGTTATCAATCAGTCGTCAAACGCGATTCGATTTTAAAGGAATACGCGCTCTGGCATCTCGCACAATTGATGCGCGGAAACGGCAGTCTCAATTTGGAGAGAATTTATTTGCAGCAATTGTTGACCGTCGCGCCCGAAAGCCTTCTCCGCGAAGCCGCAACCGCCCGCCTCGCGCGCAGCTATTTTGAAAGCGGCGATTATGCCGCGACAATTTCAAATCTCAAATCGAACATCTCAATTCAAACGGAAAATCAAACAATTCAAAAGCCGAAAAACGAAGACCGGGAAAAGCTGGTTTTGCTCGGTCAATCATTACAAAAAAGCGGTAATAAGGCGGAAGCGAGAGAGGTTTTCGTCCGTCTGATTTCAAATTTGCCAAATTCGGCGCAGCCGGACGATTTCGCGCTCGCGGCGGCTCGCGGGTTAGACGAAATTGATTCGGCGAAACCAGAAGATGTCGGCAAACAAGCGCCCCAGCTTCCAGATTTCGAGCATCTGCGACGCGCGCTGGTTTATCAATTTAACCGCGATTTTTCGGGCGCAAAGCTTCATTATCAAGCCATCGTTGATCGTTACCCGAATAGCCCCAACACGCCGGACGCATTTTTACAGCTTGGCAGAATTGCAAATCTCGAAAACCGTTTTCCAGACGCGATTCCGCTTTTTGAACGTCTGCAAGCCCAATTCCCAGAACATCCATTGACACGCGACGCACTTAGTTTTGAGGCATCTGCTTACGCCCGGCTCGGCAACGCGAACGAAGCGATTCAGCGTTATGAAAAATTTATTCAAAAATACGTTGAATCAAGCTCGGTTGAAGCCGTTGAAAATCCCGAACGACCGTTTTTGAACATTATTGACGCTCTGCGAGACGCAGGGCGCGACTCTGAGGCTTTAGAGTGGATAAACAAAACGCGCCAAAAATTCGCCGGAAAAACGCCCGGCGTGCTGGCGCTTTTTTCGCAAGCCCGGATTCATTTGTCGCAAGGCAATTGGAATACGGCTTTAAAAGATTTATCCGAGCTTGAAAACGCCCCGGATTTAGGCGGAATGCGCTTGCCCGGCAGCACGACGCGGGCGGAAATCGCTTTTTTAAAAGCATTTTGCCTCGAACAGCTCAACCGCACGGCGGAAGCCTTTAACGCTTATCTCGCAATCCCGGACGGACGCGGCGAATATTACGGCTGGCGCGCAACTGAGCGTCTAATCGCTCTGGGAAAAGCCGGAAAAACAAGGGATTTTATTGCCGCCCGTTTGAATCTTTATCGCCAAACGGCAAATCAGGCGATTGCGGCAAACGATTTCGAGCGCGCTCGACAAGCCTCTCAAAACGCTCTGCGCTTGACCGACGACGAATCAATTCGGCGCGAAATGCTCGATGTCGCGCGCCGCGCTTACGAAAAACTGCCGACTTATCAAACGCCAAACTTTAAAATTCTCGAACTCGGCAGACAAAAACTTTTAACCGGAAAACCGGCAGCCGACGCCGCGAAAAATTCCCATCAAAAACTAACCGACGAGCTTTTGTTTTTGCGTCTCTACGACGAAGCCGCGCCTGAAATGGAAGCGGCGACGATGCGACGCGACGCGACGACCAAACAAGAAACAGCAACGAACAACGAACAACGAACAACGAACAATTTTACGCTTGCCGTTTTTTACAAACGCGGAGATTTGGCGCACAAATCGGTTGCATTCGCCGAACCGTTATGGCGCTCTGTTCCGGCTGATTATTTGATTGAGCTTGCGCCGCGCGAATCGGTCGAATTGCTTTATCCGACGCCTTATGCCGAATCTTTGCTTGAATTTGCGCCGCCGCGCGAGATTGATCCACGTTTTGCGCTTTCGATTATGCGGCAGGAATCGCGTTTTCGCGCCGACGTGAAATCTTACGCCGCCGCGCGCGGTTTGATGCAGTTTATTTCGACGACTTCAAATCAGATTGCGCAGCAACTGAATTTGCCCGATTTTCGGCAGGACGATTTATACAATCCGCCGACTTCGATTCTTTTCGGCTCGCAGTATTTATCGAATATTTTTAAAGAATTTCCGCGTCAGCCGCAGGCTGTGGCAGCGGCTTACAACGGCGGCGAAGCGAATGTGACGCGCTGGATTGTCCGCTCTCGCTCGACGGAAGCCGACCGTTATGTGCCGGAAATTCAGTTTTCGCAATCGAAAGATTACGTGTACAAAGTTTTGGCGAATTATCGCGTTTATCAAACGCTTTACGATGAAAATCTGCGCCGCCGCTGATTTGCGCTCGAATCTTCTGTTGCGGCATCATCAAATTAATCTTTTCGATTTAAAATTATGATTCGCACATTTTTATTATTACTTGTTTCTCTATCAATCCTGACGTTTTCGGCTTGCCAGCGCGCCGAGCAAAAATCGGCGGCTTCGAGCGAGGCGAAAAGATACCCATTAACTGGCAAAGTCGTTTCGGTTGACACCGCGGGCAAAAAAGCAAAAATCGCCCACGAAGCTATTGAAGGTTATATGCCTGCAATGGAGATGAATTTTCCGATCAAACAGGATTGGGTTTTGCGCGAAGTAAAACCGGGCAATAAAGTTTCCGGCGATATGGTGATTGAACCGAACGGCGAATATTTTCTTGAAAATGTCGCAATTTCGGCTTCGCCGCTCGACAACGTTGATGTCAAAGAGCCTCTGCGTGAAGCTCCGACCGATAAAATCGGCAAGGAAATCGTCAATTTCAAGCTCAAAAATCAGGACGGAAAAACAATTACGGCGACGGATTTTCGCGGCAAGATTCTGGTTCTGACTTTTATTTTTACAACTTGCCCCGACCCCGAATTTTGCCCGTTGATGAGCTTGAATATGACGGATTTGGAGAAAATGATTCGCCAAAATTCGGAACTCAAAGACAAAGCCCGGCTCTTGAGCATTTCGTTTGATCCGCAAAAGGACACGCCCGAAGTTTTGCGAAAATACGGCGTCGGTTATCTGGGAAATCCCGAAAAACCGAGCTTTGACATCTGGCAGCTTGCAACCGGAACTGAAGCGGAAGTGCAGCAAGTCACCGGCTTTTTCAATCTCAACACGATTAAGGAAGGCGAGCGGCTTGCACACAATTTGCGAACCGCAATCGTCGCGCCCGATGGCAAAATCGTTAAACTTTATGCAGGCAACGAATGGCGTCCGGCTGACGTGCTGAAAGAAATTCAAAATTTAAACTCAAATGCGAAGAATCTTTAAAACAGAAATGAAAACGAAATATTTGTTGATTGTTTTAGTCGTTTTCGGCGTTAGCGCTTGTCAATCGAATCAAACTGCGCGCGGCAAAAATACAAATCAAACGCAGGCTGTTACAAATATCTCCAAAGTTGATAAACAAATCGCCGAAATGCGGAAATCAGCCGGTAGCAGCAATGTCGTGCAAGCCAAATATTATCCGGGAACCGGCGTGCTCGCCCAAATCAACAAAAAAACCGGCGAAGTGGAGATAAATCACGAAGAAATCAAAGGCAAAATGCCCGCTGCGAAAACGAAGTTTATAGTTAAATATGATGAATTAATGCAAGATTTAAAGATCGGCGACAAAGTTGATTTCGTCCTTGAAGACGACGCCGGGACAGAGATGCTCAGCACAATTTTCAAGAAAAAAATGGCGGAAACACGACCGTGAGGGAGTGTGTAAAATAAAGCACACTCCCTCACGGTCGTGTTTCCGCCTCCAACTGCGTTACTTCTATCAGAATTAAACGACAAGGAATGCAAAGGATTTTCGCAAAGAACAATGAGAAAAATCCAAATTTAAGCGGAAAGTTTCCGTGCGGTTTCTTTTAGCTTTTCCCGCCAGTCTTGTTCGTCCGTTTGAATGATTTTGCCGTGTTTAAAAACGGGAAAACCGGCAACCATCGTCAGAGCGACATCGCGAGACGAGCTTGAGAAAACCAGCGCGGCAACGGGCGAATGAACAGGTTCGGGCGGAATTCGGTCAAACTTGACGATGGTTAAATCGGCTTGCTTGCCCGGTTCTAACGACCCGATTTCATTTTCCATTCCGAGCGCCTGTGCTCCGCCCAAAGTTGCCAGGTGCAAAACAGCTTCGGCGGAAACGAAATTTCCTTTTGCGCGCGACAAAAGCGCGGCAAAACGTGCTTCTTCCAAAATGTCTGCGACGTTGTTGCTCGCCACCGAATCGCTGCCCAAGCCTGTTTTGATCGGCTTTTCTAAAAATTTTTGAAGCGGCGCAATGCCGTGCGCGAATTTGGCGTTTGATTTCGGGCAATGCGCGATGCGCGAATCGGTTTCGGCGACGATTTCCAAATCTTCATCCGAAACTCGAACGCAGTGCGCCAGAAGCGGCGCTGTGCGAAGCGCGCCGATTGATTTTAAATATTTGATCGGCGAAACGCCGGGCGTGTTCCATTTTATTCCCTGCGATTCATAAAAACCGGAAAAAAGTCCTGTTCCGCGCAGCAAAAATTCTTCTTCGTTGAGAGATTCGGCGGCGTGAATTGAAACCGACAGATTTTCGGACAAAGCGAAATCGGTTGCGAGTCGAAATAATTTCGGGCTGACCGAATACGGCGCGTGCGGCGAAATTCCGATTTTCACCGTGCAGCTTTCGATCTCGCGGCAAGACCGGACTTGTTCGCGCAGACGCGCAATTCTCTGCTCCGCCTGATTTTCATCGGGACCTGTAATTTCCTGAAAAACAACTCCGCGTAAACCGACGGTTTGAATTGCGGCGATGCTTTCGCGGGCTTGAGTGGCAATATCGGCGAGACAAGTTATTCCGGCGCGAGCGGCTTCGATTGCGCCGCCCGTCGCCGAGAATCGCAAATCATCCGCCGTCATTTTTTCCGCGCGAGCGAGGGTTAATTTCTTCAGCCAGGAAAAAAAATCGTGTTCAACGTCGTCCAGAAATCCGCGCATCGCGGTTAATTCGAGATGCGTGTGCGCGTTGACGAAACCGGGCAAAATCGCTGCCGCGCCGAAATCTTCAATTTTTGCTTCGGGAAAAAGCGGTAAAATTTCTCTCTGCTCGCCGACGGCGACGATTTTATCGGCTCTGACTGCGACTGCGCCGCGTTCGAGCGGAGCCGAAGAAATCGGCAAAACCCAATCGGCGCACAAGATTTTAACTGTTGATTCGGCGTTCACTTTTTCAGCTTACGATAACGCCTGAGAATTTCGGAAACGTAATTTTGAGTTGAAGGAATGCCGATGCGGCGAATAAATTCTTCTTCGGTTAAAGGCGCGGAGCTTTCCCCTTGCTTGTCCCATTCGTTGACGCGGCTTGCTCCGGCGTTGTAAGCCGCGAGGGCGCGGGCTTCGGGCGAAGATGTGTCGCGAAAGCGTTCCTGCAGTTTTTCGAGATACCAGCAGCCGATTTGAATGTTTCGTTCCGGTTCGCTCAAAACCGCGGCGTGGTTGGCGGCAATTTGTTTTTCCAAATCCTGCAAACCCGTTTCGCTCGCCCATTCGCGCGCGGTTCCCGGCATAATCTGCATCAAACCGACTTCGCCGTCTTCGCCGGTCATCCACGGGCGGAAATAAGTTTCCTGATAAATCACGCTCCAGACGAGCTTTGGATCGAGCCGGTAAATCGCCGCCTGCCGCTCGATAATGTCGTCGAAACGATGAATCCAGTATTGATTAAAAAAATAAGCGCCGACCGCCGCGAAAACAGCGAAAACCAACACAATAATCGGCAAAAAACGTCGCACCGGCAAAAGAATAATTGATTATGGCAAATCTCGAAAGCGACGGCTAAAGTTTTTTTTATTTTTCTTTTTCCGAATCTGAACCTTTATTTATCGGCGCGGCTGTCGGCACGCCGCGAATATAGCGGATTTTGCCGTGTCGCGGGCGCGCGCCGGAGCGAACCATCTCGGCGAATAAATCAATGTCGTAATCGGCTTCGCGCGACATCTGTTCGCGGATTTCGTGAAGTATTTCTAAAAATTTTGAACGTCTATACACAAAAATTATTTTTCCACTAAAAATTCGGGCGTCACAATCGAAGGCACAAAAAATCCGGCGGCGGTGTTAAAAACTCGAATCCGCGCCTGACGTTTGACGTTTGCCAGAAAACCGAAATTCCAGGTGACGAGATAATCAATTTTATGAACCGAACAGAGCGCGACGTGCAGAGCGTCTGCCAAATATTTGCGGTGAATGATTCCGCGCGCGACATAGCCTTCGGCTAAAATCGCCGCTTCCTCGACTAGCTCAAGTCTGGTCAGCGGCTTAATTAAATTTAAATAGCTTGTCCGGTGCGGTTCCTGCGTGCGTTCAAGCTCGCGTTCGACTAGCAGCGAAACGAACGGCTGATAATCGAAAAGCTCGTGTTCCCACCAGTAAATCGTCAAATCTCGCCGAAACGCATCTCCGTTGTCCAGATAAGCGCCGATCACCGACGTTTCCAAATAAATGCTCTGCTTCACAAATCGTCCCAAACCCGAAATTTTAAATTAAACCGAAGTTATCGGTTTTATTCGCGGTCATTCGCGGGGTTTGATGTTTTCGGAGACGATTGCGTCGGTTGCATTTTTAATTTTTTGCGGCAGAGACGGTTCAAGCACGACTTTAACGTTGACGAAATCGAACGTCAGGCGGTAATTTTTGAGAAAATTTCCACCCAAAATCCCCGATTGCTCAAAACCGGAAGTCTCGTTGATCGCCTCCAAATCCAAAACGGCAGCTTGAATTTTCTCCTGCGAATGCAGCCCGAAATTGAGGCGCGGCAAATTTAAAGCAGTCACGTTTTCCGTAATTCCGGCTGCGCCGAACACTCTCATAATTGTCGGTTCGACGAAACGATTAAGCTGGTAATATTTCGTTGTTACGGAGCTGACGACCGAAACGCTCGCGCCCGTGTCAATAATAAAATTTAACGCTTCGGGCACCGAATCAATTTTCACTTCGCCGCTTAAAAAACCGCTCGTCGTAATTCGCAAAGGAATGCTCAATCCATCTGCGCTTGACGGAGTCACATCCGTCTCAGTTTTTTTATTTTCTTTTTTCTCTTGTCTGACGAGGGAAAAAACTTGATTTCCGTAATCAACCGTCGTCAGAAATTTTGAAATAAGCGAGATGCCGATGTAACCGTCAATTGATTCGCTGCGATTGTGAAATTTGCGAATGTAAACCGGAACTTTGTTGATTTTAACATCGCCGATATGAAGCGAATTCAAAAATCCGTAAACAATATTGAATTTGCCTTCGCCGCCGATGGCTCGCGCCTTTCCCCCGCGAGCGACTTCTTTGATTCCGAGACGTTTTGCCGTCGTATCGGAAAGAACCGTCACCGCCGAGCCGGAATCCAGCACAAAACGCAGCGGTTCGTCGAGTTCGTTTATTTTGACCGTTATTATCGGGCGGTTATTAACGATTTCCATTTTGATCGCCGTTTGCCGTTTTCCTTCGATTGCGAACAGTTTGCTTTGCGCGCCGAGATAACGCAGAAAGCTAATCAATCCCTTAATTCTTTCGCGCCGGTCAACATCTGTGTTCGGCGCGATTCGCAAAAAATTTTCATACGCCTGGGCGGCTTCGTTATATTTTTCGGTTCGCACAGCCACCTGCGCCAGATAATAAACAAAATCCGGTTCTCGCGGTTCAAGTTGGATAGCGAGGCGAATCCGGGCAAATCCCCAGGCGGCGCGGTTTTCGTGAAAATCGAGCATCGCCGCTCCCGCCAGCGCAAGCGGCTCTTCCTCGTTAAGACTTAAAGCGGTGTAAAAAGCCTCTTTCGCTTGCTTGAAGTTTCCCGCGCTCAACAAACTTGATCCGATCAAAGCAAAGGCGCGCGCATTTTTCGGCTCCGCATCGGCGACTTTTCTGGCTTCGTTATAGCTTTCGACGAGGAAACGCTGTTTGTAAAGAGAATGACTTAGAGCGAGACGATATTTATAATTATCCGGCTCGCCGCCAAGCAGCACTCGCCAGATTTTCTCGGCTTCCGCAAATTCGCCTTTTCGCATCGCTTTTGCGGCTTGTTTGCGGAGCGTTCCCTCCGTTTCGGTTTGAGCAAAATTCGGCGCGGCGGACAGCGCCAGAAAAGCGGCAAAGAAAAGCAAAACAAAAGAAGATTTTCGGGCGTCGGAAGCGAATCTTTGCGGGAGAAAGTTAAAGCTAAAGGCAAACATTTTTGTATTCTCCTTAATCCGGCGATTTTTATTTCAAAACCTCACCGGTTTTAAGCGACCATAAAACTAAATCCAATTCATCGAAATTAATACCGTGTTTTTGGGCGAACTTTTTTAATATATTTTCGATCTCCAAATAGCGCGTTCTGGTTGCAGGCGGTTTAGAATTATTTATTTCCCCCAAATCCGCCAAGCTGTTCAAAATATGTTTGTCCAAAATCGCCAGACCGCGAAATCCGATGTTTCTCAAAAAATGACTGGCTTCTTTAAATCCCAAGCCTTTAATTCCCTTTTCGCGAACGAGCCAATCTCGGCGAGCAATCGAATCGGGGAAACTTAACAATCGCTCGCGCAATTGCATTTGGCAATCCTGCCGCAAAAATTCTCGCGTTACGGCAATGTAACCGGCGCGCGCATTCGGGAAACGATGAACGCCCGTTAAAGCCTGTGCGAGCGTTTCCGCCGAAGCGTTTTCCGGCAGCAGATTTTTAACCGCCGCGACCGAGCGCAATCCCATTCGCGCCGAAGCATTGGCGGTAAAAATGCAGAAAACCAGTTCTTCAAAAAGCTGCTCGTCCGATCCCTTTTGCCAGATGTTTTCAAACTCGGCGAGTCGTTTCCTGATTTCCGCGCCGCGCTCTCGATGAATTTGTAAAACCGATTCGATTGTGACAGGTTGTTTAATTGACACGCTGCGCGAAACCACGAGTTTTTCGCTTTAATTCTAGAGTTACGCGAAATTACTTGTCAACGATTCGTACGCATTTTGTAACATTTTCCGAAAAAGCCGACATCCGAGAATTAACCTTTTGCATCGAATATCGCGTCTAATGATTGCGAACAAATTTTCTTATGGTTTGCAGCAAATCGCTAGACTCTCCGGCTGAAAGTTGTGTTATGATGTTGTCAGCCGTTGAAACCTGACGGCGCGCTGGCAGCCTGCCGACCGGATCCGAATTGGATTGGGAAAAGATTATAAAGAAAAATGATTATAAGCCCTGTATTAAAAAGTTTTCGTTTCAGTTTCGCGCTTTTGTTCGTCTTTTCCGCGTTTGCGGCGGGAAATCCCGCTCTTGCGCAAGACGTTTACACTCGCCCGTCGGGTTCGCCGCAGCCCGGCTCGTCGCCTCTGGTCAAACCGATTGTCAAACAATCGCCCGCCCTGGTGACGCAGCCTTCGCTTCCCCGCACGACTCCGCCCGCCGGAACGACAAATAATTCCGCCGCGCCGAACACACTTGCGCCGGACGTTGCCGCGCCGTCGCTCGAACCTGTTATCGGCGGAATGCGCGGCTTGCTGGTCGAAACCGCGCAAGGTCAGGTTTTGATGGGAAACTCGGTGGACACGACGTTTAATCCGGCGTCGAACATCAAGCTCGCCACGGCTTTGGCGGTTTTGAGCACTTTGAAAGCGAATTATCGTTTTAAAACACAGATTTACACCGACGGCATTATTGACACGACGACCGGCACGATTACCGGCAATTTGATTGTCACCGGCAGCGACCCGTCGCTGCAATATGAACACGCGATGGTTGTTGCCGATGCGCTTAACAAAATCGGCATTCAAAAAGTAACCGGCGATTTGATGGTTGCGCCGCAGTTCACAATTAATTACAATCCGTCCGCTTTACGTTCAGGCGTGGTCTTTTACGACACTATGGACGCGACGCGCCGTTCGGCGGCGGCGGTCAACGCCTGGCACAATTATTTAAAAACAAACAGCCCGAACCAACCGCGACCGATTCCGAGCGTCGCCGTAATGGGAGCTGTCACAGCCGATGTTTTGCCGACGAATCTGCGCCTGCTTGCAACACACGAATCCAGCCCGCTCAAAGATATTCTGAAAGCGTGTTTGTCGTATTCAAACAATTTTCTTGCTGAACGCCTCGGCGATTCGGTCGGCGGCACTTACGGCGTTCAGAACATCGTTATCCGCGAAGCGAAAATTCCGTTTGAAGAATTTCAAATCGCTTCGACGAGCGGTCTCGGAGTCAATCGAGTGACGCCCCGCGCGATGATGAAAATTTTTCGCGCTCTGCAAAACGAATTAGTCAAAAACAAACTTTCGCCGACCGACATTATGCCCGTCGCGGGAATTGACGAAGGCACGTTGAAAAATCGTTTCACCGATTATCGTTCGCGCGGCAGCGTCATCGGCAAAACCGGAACTTTGCCGCAAACCGATAACGGAGTCAGCAGCTTGGTCGGTCAAATGGCGACCGCCAAAGGCGAGATTCTCTATTTCGTTATTTTCAACCAGCGCGGCAATGTTAGTCGGTTCCGCGATTATCAAAACGATTTCGTCAACTACGTGCAAAATATGCGCGGCGGAGCGGCAACGTTTTCGTACGTTCCAAAAGATTTCGACACGCTGCTTTCAAATAGCCGCATTTCGATTGATAAAGCTTTTGGAAATTCGCAGACGGCGAAACCCGAATAACCTAATTTTTAAAATATAAAAAGAAGCTTCACGAATAAATTCCTTAGATTCGTGAAGCTTCTTTTTTTGGTCTCGCACGAATTCGCTTGAATCCGAATATCTGCCGCCATCCAAAGATTTTCCGCAGTTTCAGTATGCGCGGCTTGTCGAAAATAAGAAAATAACCGAAACTTTAGCTTTGCGCGCGGGCAACAAAACTTTGCTGACGAAAATCCAGGAACAACTATGAATCGAGCAGCCGCGAAACAAACCGGTTTGGCGGCTTTTCAAAATGGAATCGGAGACAAGTAAAACCTCAATAAAAGCTGCCGATCAATCGGAAATCACTGTTTCCGTTACCGTTAATTTACCGAACTCAAAACCTGAAAAAACCGAATTCAAGCTAACGCCCAAACACAATCGCCTGCAAGTCGGGCGCGAACGGCAAAACGAAATTTGGATTGATTACGAATCAATTTCACGCTTTCACGCTTCGCTTTTGATGAAACCGGACGGGCGGCTGTTGATTGCCGATTTGGATTCAACCGCCGGAACTTTCGTCGGCGGAAAACGTCTCGCGGTCGGCGAAACAATTGAGCTGCCGGAAAATGCGTCGGTTCGATTCGGCAACATTGAAACAACATTCGAATGGAAAAAACCTGAATCGAGCGTTGCGTCCGAAATCGAAAAATCAATTCCGCCGGATTTGGAAGCGGCGGAATCCGCTTTGCCCGCGCCCACTGCCGTAGAACAGCCGCAATTAGTCGAAGCAAGTGTTGAAGAAAAAAAAGCCGAACCGCAAAAAAGCGTGGCGCGCTCTGCCGGAATCGTTTCAATTGCCGTGATGGGTTCGCGCGTGATGGGCTTGGTGCGCGAAATGGTTTTCGCCAATTATTTCGGCGCGGGTTTTTTGTACGACGCTTATCTTGTCGGCTTCCGCATTCCGAATATTTTGCGCGATCTTTTCGCCGAAGGCGCTTTGTCAGCAGCTTTTGTCAAAGTTTTCACAGATTACCAGCTTAAAAAAAGCGAGGCGGAGGCTTGGCAATTGGCTTCGCTCGTTTTAAACGCTCTGGCTATTGTTTTGAGTCTTGTCACAATTTTGGGAATCGTCTTATCGCCGCAGCTCGTCGGTTTAATCGCCGGCGGTTTTTCGCCCGAAAAAGCGGCTCTGGCGACGACTCTGACGCAGATAATGTTTCCGTTTATTTTGCTTGTGGCGATGGCAGCGGTGGCGATGGGCGTTTTAAATACGAAAGGCAGATTCGGCGTTCCGGCTTCGGCTTCGACCGCTTTTAACATCGTTTCGCTCATTGCCGGACTCGGTTTTGCTTACTTTTTGAGCGGAGGCGGTTGGGAAAAATCAACCGACGAAAATCTGATTCCGAGCGTTGCGGCGCAATGGGCGATTATCGGAATGGCGATTGGAACTTTAATCGGCGGCGCGGCTCAGTTTGTGATTCAAATCCCGTCGCTTTTCGCAGTCGGGTTTCGCTTTTCGCCGAAAATCAGTTTTGCGGACGAAGGCGTGCGTCGCGTGATGCGGCTGATGGCGCCTGCGATTTTAGGCACGAGCGCCGTGCAAATCAACGTTTTAATCAACACTTATTTCGTTTCCGACATTGACGGCGGGCAATCATGGCTGTCGTATTCGTTTCGCCTGATGCAGTTTCCGATTGGCGTTTTCGGCGTCGCAATCGGGACGGCGGCGATTCCGACGCTTTCGCGTTTCGCGGCGCAAAACGATTTTAAGAAATTTCGGGAAACGATTTCTTCGTCAATCAATCTCGTATTTTTGCTGACGCTTCCCTCGGCGTGCGGGTTGGTCGTTTTAGGCGAGCCGATAATTCGTCTGATTTACGAGCGCGGATTATTCACGGCGTCTGATACGACGATGACCGCCTGGGCTTTGACGGGTTATACAATTGGTTTGACCGGCTATGCGGCAATTAAAATTTTATCTCCCGCTTTTTACGCACTCGACGACGCGAAAACGCCGATGATAATCAGCCTTTGCTCGATTGCCGTCAACGGAATTGCGAGCTACGTTTTCCGCGAAGCTCTAATGCCGTATGGTTTCGGTCACGTCGGCGTCGCGCTCGCCACTTCGTCGGTCGCTTTGGTTAATTTTTTTGCTCTCGCTTTTTTGATGCGCGGCAGAATAAACGGCATCGAAGGCGGGAAAATTCTCGCTTCGTTCGTCAAAATCGCAATCGCCGCCGCGATAATGAGTGCCGTAAGCTGGTTTGCCTACTTTTTTCTGCACCAAACATTCGGCGCGGCTAATCTGATTTTCAAATTAATTGAAGTTTTGATTCCGATTGCGCTCGGCGGAATTTGTTTTATCGTAGTCGCCAAGCTGCTCCGAGTCGCTGAATTGGAATCCGCTTACAATGCTTTTGCGCGCAAATTCGGACGAAAGAAATAAAGATTTGGCAGTCCGGTTTGTATTTAAACGCCGAGCCGTCAAATTTCCATTCGTCATCGTACGGTTATTAGTTTTCCTTGAAAATTTTTCGTTGAATTTTACCTTCAC
This sequence comes from Pyrinomonadaceae bacterium, assembly GCA_036400075.1. Classification (GTDB taxonomy): domain Bacteria; phylum Acidobacteriota; class Blastocatellia; order Pyrinomonadales; family Pyrinomonadaceae; genus JALZCH01. The sequence goes on along the minus strand of DASWLV010000109.1, from coordinate 5,907 downwards.
TTCACCGCCCGTCAAGAGTATAATTCCAGAAACACGATTGAAAACCTTTTGACGCCAATCGGCGTAGAGGTTCTTAATCACTTCACCTTCGGCGTGGAATTTTAAGCGAGAGGTTTGCGGAGATGTATAATTATTATTACGTTGTAATTTGTGTTGCTTTGGCAATGGCGGGCGTCGCGGGTTTGCAGTTTTTTTATCTCGCTTATCTGGAGCGGATGAGCAATCAATTAAAACGCCGGATTCACGAGCTTGAACGCCAAAATGCCGTGCTTTATCATCGCTGGCAGGAAGCCGAGCAGCAGATTTCCAGTTATCAAGCGCTCGAAGCCGAAGAAATAATCGAAGATGAAGAAGTTTGGTCGGAAATTATTGAAGATTAAAATATTTTTTAGCGGAAAAGAAAAAGCGGCGTGAAGTTTTACGCCGCTTTTTCTTTATTTAAACTGAACAACAGTAGCGCCCCAATGACCGGAAAAAGCGGGCGCGTCCTTAAAAGATTCGACAAACGGAGTTTTAGCCAAAATCGAGCGCACAATCTCGCGCTGCACGCCGATTCCCTTGCCGTGAATAATTCTGACCACACGAAAACCTTTTTCGCGCGCGAGCATTAAATACTCTTCGACAATTCGCGGAATGTCTTTTGGCGCGAATGAATGCAAATCAAACGAATCGGTTATTTCAATCTCGACTGTTTCGGGAAAAAAATCATTTTCTTCCATTTTTAATCTCCGCGTTTTTCGTCTTTGGGAATATTGTCCGGCACTTTAACTTTAAGATTTCCGCGCGCGTCTTTGAAAACCTGGAATTGCACGTCAATAAACTGCCCTTGTCCGTCTTTCAGCCTGACAGAAAAGACGCGGCTGTCGCCGGTTCCGGTTACACGGAGCGGCAAAAATCCTTTGACATTGCCGCTGCGATAAACTTTGTAATGGTCTTGATTATATTTGTCATAACCCAAAACCAAAATGCGGTCGAAATCCGGTTCTTCGCCGTCGGGTTCTTGCAGGGTGTTGCTTTTCTCCAAAATCACCCAGCTTCCCGGTTTTTCTTCGCGCGCCATATCTTTGCCGCGTTTTAAAAACGACGAATTCCCAGACTCGTCACCGTCAAGCCGACGCCAAGCAACAAACTCGCGTCCCGTTCGGTAAAAAATAATGTCCGCCGGAACCGCCAGTTCGACTTGTTTGCCGTAAATCCAACCCGCCGGCGCAGGCGAAACGGACGGATCGAGCCTGACTTTGTACCAGGTCTCATATTTATCGTCCAATTGCAGCGGAGCGTTGTGGTCTTTCTGTTTTTGCTGACGACCGGCATTTTTTCCCGCCTGGTTATCTACACCGCCTTTCGGCGCATCATCTTTTTCGGCTTCATCGGTTTTCGGGACGCGCTTCCAGCCGACAATTTCAAACGTATCGCCGCCAAGCAGTTTGAATAGAATGTTGTCGTCCGATGTGCGGTCGGGCGAAAGCCGCAGATTTGAAGCCGCGCGTAATTGTCCGGCGGCTTGCACCGGAGTTTCGCGGTCTTCGTCGGCGATCTTTTGCGATTTTTCGAGCAGAGTCTGCGTCATCACATAACGCGCTTCGATCCAGCCTTCGGTTTGTTCTTCATCTGACGCGCGGACGTTGTACCATTTTTCATTTTCAAAAGTCGTCTCGTCCAAAACTTCAAGAGTTTGCCCGCGTTTAACTTCCATCAGATCAGCCGCGACCACAGCGCCGGAACTGCGAATTTGCGCGCGTTCGGCAATCACGACGCATTTTTGATTCATTCCGACCAGACCGGCGACCGATGTGCAGCCGCTTAAAACCGCAGCGCCGAAAACTAGGATTAAAAATAAAAGCAGTTTTGATTTCATAAAATCGAATTTATTCAAACCGAATTTGAATTTTACTAAACTGTGCGTGATAAATGTAGTTGAAAGCCAATCGCTTTTGATTCGACCGAATTTAGCTGCGTTTGTAACCCAATTTCTCCAGAACTTTTTTCTGTCGTCCGTTTAAGCTCGAACCGATTGCAAGTTTGGTGAAATTTGCGTTTGAAAGGTTGACCAAGCCGCTCAAATCCTCAAAAGTTTTCGGCTCGATTACGCTCGCTTGCTCAACATATTTTTGCACGATTCCGGCAAGCTGCGGATATTTCTTTAAAACCGCCAGCGAAGCCGCGTTTCCTTCACCACGCGCGGCGGCAAGATTATGTTTTCGATAAAGCTCACGGAAAACGTCGGACAAAGAATCTTTGCCGCCGGTTTGATTTAAAAGCGCGGCGTCACACAAAAACGCGACGACCATTCCTTTGGCGTAAATCAGATTTGCGCTGCCCCGCCAGCGCTCGCGCGAAGCGTCGAGCAAAGAAATTTGATTGGTATTTTGCGCCCTTCGAGCCACATCAACCGCGCGGCTCAATGTGTCGAGAAAATCTTCAAACCGGATGTAATCCAGCCGCACTCCGGTTTTCAAAGCCTGATAAAGCGTAAAGCCTTCGTAAAACCAATCGTAGCTGCCGCTCAGATTTAATCCATTCGGAATCCAGAAATGAAAAATCTCGTGGCGCAATTGCTCGTGCAGACGATTTAAAGCGATTGATTTAAAAGGTAACGCGCCCGAAAGCAAAACGATGCTCGCGCCGCGAGTCTCGGCGCGCCAACGATCTGCGTTTACGTTCGACGGCAGCGGCAGCAAAATCAATTGAAAGCGGTTAACGCTTGTTTCGCCGAATGTCCGCCGGTGCTCTTCCAAAATCTGGCTCGCCATTGTCACGATGTCGTCGCTCGAAAAAGTCCATTTGCCCTCGCTGGCAATGCGAAATTCGGTTTTGCCGATTAAGCCCGTTCGTTCGGTAAAATCTTTGCCGACGAGGAAAACGGCTTTTTCAACATCGGCAACGGAGAATTCGTTTTCGCCCAATTTATTTTCCACCGCAGCGATTTTCCAGCCAGCCGGAAGCGCGATTTTGACGCGCGCCGAGACAGTTTCTTTGCCGTCAAGCTGCGGCAGCAAATCAGCCAGCATCAGCAAACCGCCCGATTCTTTGAGCCAGGAAACGTGCGCGGCGGTCATCGCGTCCGCGGGCATTTCCAAATTCACTTCGTATTTCCAAGCATCAATTGGACGCGCCGCGATGAATTCGTTCGAGGCTTTTGTACGGCTTGCGACCGTTGCGCCTGAAGCATCGAAAAACTCCGGCTTTGAAAATCTTCTGCTGAGATTGACTGCATCGGCGTATTGGTCGGAAAAAAGCCAGCGCGTCTGCAATGATTTAGACGAATTTTGTCTGGCTGAAAATTTGCCGCTGACAATCAAACGCGCCGCCGATACTTCCAAACGCAAATCAAGCGTTTCGGCTTGCGCATTTTCGGCATTTAAAATTGTCGCGCAAAAACACAAAAATAAAAGAGCGAAAAAATTTCGGCTAAAAATATTTACCGTGAGCGAATAAAACATTGATCGGAAAAGCGCCGCTGCCCGGCGCTGCAACTTGCATTAAATTTAACACATCCAAAGTTTGAAAATTAAACGGAACTTTCTCGCGGACGACTTCGTAGCCTGTCTTGATTGACGAAATTGATGCCGTTCAGACAAGAAAACTAAAATTTTGAATTTAGTTTGTCATCAATCGCGGCTTGTTGATTCGATTTCCCTGCAACAAAAATTTTGAGATAAAAAATATGAGCCTGATAAAAGTAATAGTCGTGACAATGCTGTTCCTTTTAAGTTTGCTGTTTTTGGGACGTTTTTTCATTTTCGTTTAAGACGTTTTTCCTGATTTGCCGGCAATTCATTTGAGCGAAATAAAATTTCGGGCGGACTCGTCTAAAAATTCGAGTCCGCCCGTTTGTTTTTCACTTTCGGGCTGCGAATATGTCACAATTGCCTGCACTTCTGTTGCAGTTTTTTTATTTATGTCGAGCGAAAATTCAGTAAAAATCAAACGCGCTTTAATCAGCGTTTCCGACAAAGAAGGAATCGTCGAATTTGCCCGCGAGCTGGAAAAATCGGGCGTTGAAATCATCAGCACCGGCGGAACGGCGCGCGCGCTGCAAGAAAACGGAATCACAGTCCGCGAAGTTTCCGACCTGACCGGATTTCCCGAAATGATGGGCGGGCGCGTTAAAACTCTGCATCCGAAAATTCACGGCGCGCTGCTCGGATTAAGAGACAACGACGAACATCTGGGCGCGATGCGCGAACACGGAATCGAACCGATTGATCTGGTCGTCGTTAATCTTTACCCGTTTGAGGAAACAGTTAAGCGCGAAAACGCCTCGCTCGCCGAAGCGGTCGAACAAATTGACATCGGCGGTCCGGCAATGATTCGCTCAGCATCGAAAAATTGGCAATCAGTTGCGGTTGTCACCGATACAAAGCTTTACGATTCGGTTTTGCGCGAATTAAGAGAATCAGGCGGTGCGCTTTCGCATTCGACTCGCCAACGTCTCGCCGTTTTAGCGTTTATGAACACTTCGCGCTATGATCTGGCGATTTTCAGCTATCTCGAAGACCGGCTTTCGGATGAAGATTACGATTTTGTAGTCGAAAATCATCCTTACGGCGAATCTGCCGATGCGGTGAATTATCTGAATTGGATTTTGACCGAAGAAGGCGCGGCGCAGCAGCAAAATCTGGACGATGTGGTCGAAGAGGCGTGGGCGGAAATCACCAGCCGGAGCGAGCTTTCCGATTCAAACGGTCACGTTCTCGATGCGGTTTTTGATGAAGACGAAGATTCCGACGAAGGATATTTTGAAGATGAAGAAGAACCGCTTTTTGCCGCCGACGAATTGCTTTATTTGACGAAAATTCAGGATTTGCGCTACGGCGAAAACCCGCATCAGCAAGCCGCCGTTTACGAATCCGAGTTTGAAGGCGGCGTAGCGCAAGGGGAGCTTTTGGGCGGCAAAGAAATGTCTTTTAACAATTATCTGGACGCCGATGCAGCTTTCAATCTGGTTTCGGATTTTGACGAAACCGCCTGCGCGATTATCAAACACACAAATCCGTCAGGCGTCGGAATCGGCGAATCGCTCGAAGAAGCCTACGCGCGCGCTCTGGCGACCGATCCGGTTTCGGCTTTCGGCGGAATCGTCGCTTTTAATCGCGCGGTTAATGCGGATGTCGCACGCGCTTTGATCGAGATTTTTACCGAAGTCGTGGTTGCGCCCGAATTTGAAACGGACGCGCTCGAAATTCTGCGGGCAAAGAAAAATTTGCGGATTCTGTCAGTCGGAGCGCGCGAAGATTTTGAGGAAGATTTTGAGTTCCGGCAAATTTCCGGCGGATTTTTGGTGCAAACCTGCGACCGAAACGTTTTAACGCACGAACAGTTAAAAGTCGTCACGAAAAGACAGCCGACCGAAAACGAAATCCGTGCGCTGCAATTTGCGTGGCGAGTCGCCAAGCACGTCAAATCAAATGCGATTGTCTATGCCAATGAGTTTCAAACCGTCGGAGTGGGAGCCGGTCAAATGTCGCGGATTGATTCGGTGAAAATCGGCGCGCAGCGCGCAGTCTTGTCTTTGCAGGGCACGGTTTTGGCTTCGGACGCATTTTTCCCGTTCCGCGACGGAATTGACGAAGCGGCGAAAAACGGCATCACGGCGATTATCCAGCCCGGTGGTTCAATGCGCGACGAAGAAACGATTGACGCCGCGGACGCGCATAATCTGGCGATGATCTTTACCGGAATTCGTCATTTCAAACATTAATTTTTGGGGCAAAATAAACGTAAAAAAAGCAGAGTTTGTTTAAACTCTGCTTTTTTTATTATGTTTTGAAAAACTTAATTGACTAATTGAAGATTTTTGAGTTTTTCGCCGACTCCGCGATAAGCGACATTAACGGCGTAAATCTCGGTAAATTGAGCAATCGCTTTATCCTTTTCCCCGGCTTTTTCGTAAGCCATACCAAG
>DASWLV010000108.1:0-13398 GCA_036400075.1 Pyrinomonadaceae bacterium | reverse complement strand
TCCCGAACGCTGCAAATCAATCGCCGGGAAGAGGCGTTTGTCGGACAAGCGGCGGTCGAGATGAATTTCCGAGTTACCGGTTCCTTTGAATTCTTCAAAGATAACGTCGTCCATTCTCGAACCCGTATCAATCAATGCCGTCGCGATAATTGTTAAAGAACCGCCTTCTTCGATGTTGCGCGCCGCGCCGAAAAAGCGTTTCGGGCGCTGTAGAGCGTTTGAATCAATACCGCCCGACAAAATTTTGCCCGACGGCGGGACAACTGCGTTGTGAGCGCGTGCGAGACGAGTGATTGAATCGAGCAGAATGACGACATCGCGTTTTTGTTCGACGAGGCGTTTCGCTTTTTCAATCACCATATCGGCGACTTGAACGTGGCGTGTCGGCGGCTCGTCAAAGGTCGAAGAAATAACCTCGCCGTTAACCGAGCGCGACATATCGGTAACTTCTTCCGGTCGCTCATCAATCAAAAGCACAATCAGCGTCACTTCCGGGTGATTGGTCGTGATCGAATTGGCAATGGTTTGCAGCAACATCGTTTTACCGGTGCGCGGCGGAGCGACGATCAAAGCGCGCTGTCCTTTACCAATCGGCGTGACAAGATCAATGACGCGAGAGGAAATGTGTTCGGTCCCGATTTCCATTTTGAGCATCTCGTCCGGGTAAAGCGGCGTTAGATTGTCAAAAAAGATTTTTTCGCGGGCTGATTCCGGCGCTTCAAAGTTAATCGCTTCGACTTTGATCAAAGCGAAATAACGCTCGCCTTCTTTCGGCGGGCGAATTTGTCCCGAAATCGTGTCGCCGGTTCTTAAATCGAATTTACGAATCTGTGAAGGCGAAACGTAAATATCGTCCGGTCCCGGCAGATAGTTGTATTCAGGCGCGCGCAAAAAACCGAAACCGTCCGGCAAGGTTTCCAATACGCCTTCGGAAAAGATCAACCCGCTTTTTTCGGTTTGCGCAGCGAGAACTTTAAAAATCAATTCCTGCTTGCGCATTCCCGTCGCGCCTGCGATGCCGAAATCTTTGGCGATGCCTGTCAAAGAAGAAATTGACATTTCTTTGAGCGCCGCCAGATTGAGCATATTGCCCGTGCCGTTGACTTCCGCCGGTCTGACATAACCGTTGTCGGTTTTGACGGGCGCATCGGCTGGCGCAGCTTCGGCGTTTTCCGTTTTATCAACAACGGGCGCAGTTATCTCTTCGGCGGCAGCAACGCCGTTTGTATCAGCTTTCGCCGCGCCGTTTGTTTCGGCTATTGGTTCTTCAACCTGTGACGGTTGGTTTTCCGTCGGCTCAACGGCAGCCACTGCGCCGTTTTCGCTTTCGGTCTTTTTGGATTTAGAAGAAACTCTTCGTATAGTTCTGGTTGCCATTTTATCTATTATTTCAATGACTCGAAGGGAAGAGGCGAAAAACGTACGACTTCCGCTTTGGTGTCAAAAAGACGAAACCGCTTCGTCTTAAAATCTTACATTCGTTTCAATATTGCCCGTCAGATGTGTTGGATAATGGTTCTAAAGCAATTATCTTGCCACAAACAAATTGCTCGCAGATTTTTTACTTTTAACAATAAACTTATTTGCCAACGCTCTCAAATTAGCCTGTAAACTGATTTAAAGAAGGAACTGCGGAACAATCAACAGGGGTGTTTGAATTTCTAAACGCTTTTTCTCAAAGTGTTCTCTACTTCAAACATTTCGAGTCTTGGTTTTTAAATTATGCCTGAAAATATCGCCGAAAGCAACGCCGTTTGTATTAAATTTTTGTTGCTTCGTCAATCGCCCGCCAAACTTCTTCACGTCCCCGACCGGTGACAGCCGAGTAGGAAACAGTTGAAACGCCCGGTAAAATATTGCCGATTTTTTCAATGCTTTTCCGTAATTCGTTAGAAGACAGCTTATCAGACTTGGTTGCCACAATTAACTGGGTTTTGCCGTAATGCCGCAGCCATTCAAAAAGCTGCCTATCCTGCTCCGTCGGTTCGTGGCGTGAATCAATTAGCTGAATACATAACACGAGCTGCTCACGTTTTGCAAGATAATCTTCAGCCATTTTCCCCCAACTGCTGCGCATCGCTTTGGAAACTCTGGCGTAACCGTAGCCGGGAAGGTCAACAAAATAAAATCGTTTGTTGATTAAGAAGTAATTAAGAGACTGTGTTCTGCCGGGCGTGTTTGAAGTTCGAGCCAAGCCTTTGCGCTGCAAAAGTGAATTTAGCAAGCTGGATTTTCCGACGTTCGAGCGCCCGAGAAATGCGACTTCCGGCAATCCGTCCGTCGTCCAGTGTTCTTCGGCAAACGCGCTTTTAACAAACTCGGCGCTCGTTATCTTCATAGAAGGTAGAATATAGTAGATAGAAGATAGAAGTGAAATCAAATTTAACTCAGAACTGCTATCTCCTACCTTCTATCTACTATATTCTAATTCTGCGGCGTGGCTTTCGCCATCTCTTCGCGCGCCAGCATCCACCGTTTCATCATTTCGCGCCGCGCAGCCAGAGTTTCTTTTGCATTGGGCATTCGCATCACGAGCGTTTCCAGATTTTTTAATCCGTTCGGGTTGCCCGTCATCTCTCTCAACTCCTGTAAAAACGGTTCGATTTTTGAAAAAATGATAATATGCTCGCCTGCGGCATCGCTAAACATCTTTTCTTCAATAGCGCCGTTTATGACAAACGAAGCCGCCATATCCCAATAAGTCGTGACCATTCGGTAATACGCGCTCGTTTGCGGGTTTATCATCGCCTGAACGACATCCTGGGCGGATTCCGGGAAAAATCCAACCATCCAGTTTCTGGCTTCGCGCATTACGGATTCGCGCCGCATTTCGTACAGTTTTAAAATCAAATCAGCCGATTCCCATTCTTTGCTCATCTTAGTTCTCCTTGTATTTTGATAAAAAAAGGCAGGGCATTTTAAAATGCCGTGCCAAGTTTGTACTTGTTTTCGAGGGAAAAAGCAATTACTTGAAATGAGTCGTAATTTCGTTGTTTGAATTTGACGACCAGATTTGCGGCGTGTCAATCGCAGCTTCCAGCGGACACTCTTTTTCGAGCGCCAGAATCAAAACTTCATCAATCGTTTCGACAAAATGCACGGTTAAATCCTTGCGGACTTCTTCCGGCACTTCGCAGAAATCCTTTTCGTTGTCTTTGGGCAGCAGAATCGTTTTGACGCCGCAGCGATGCGCCGCCAGCAGTTTTTCTTTGACGCCGCCAATCGGCAAAACACGCCCGCGCAGAGTGATTTCACCGGTCATCGCCACATCGCAGCGTGCCGGAGTTCGGGATAAAGCCGAAACCATTGCCACAGCCATTGTGATTCCGGCGCTCGGTCCGTCTTTCGGAATCGCGCCTTCGGGAACGTGAATGTGCAAATCGTACTTTCGGGTAAAATCAGGGTCAATGCCGATTTTTTCGCCGCGCGTGCGGATACAGGTCATAGCGGCATGCGCCGATTCCTGCATAACTTCGCCCAGTTTCCCGGTCAGACGAACACCACCGCGACCTTTGACGAGCGTTGCTTCGATTTGCAGAACGTCGCCGCCGACTTCCGTCCAAGCCAAACCGTTAACCAAACCGATTTCGCTGATCGTTCCGACATCCTGCGAGCGAAAACGAATCGCGCCCAGCAGCTCGCGCGTTTTTGCCGCCGTTATCACTTCTTTGAAAACGCCGCTTTCGGCTTTGACAGCGACGAATTTGCGCGCGATTTTTCTCAAAACCGAACCGATCTCGCGTTCGAGATTGCGAACGCCCGCTTCGCGCGTGTAAGAGCGAATGATTTCAAAAATTCCGTCGTCGGCAAACTCAAACTGCTCTTCGGTCAAACCGTTCGATTCGGCTTGTTTTGAAACAAGATGCCGCTTGGCGATTTCGACCTTTTCGCGTTCGGTGTAGCCGCTCAAACGAATAATTTCCAGGCGGTCTTGCAGCGCGGGCGGAATCGTGTGCAAAACATTTGCGGTAGCAATAAAGAAAACTTTCGAGAGGTCGTATTCGACATCGAGATAATGATCGCGGAAAGTCGAATTTTGTTCGGGGTCTAAAACTTCGAGAAGTGCCGCCGACGGATCGCCGCGAAAATCTCTGCCCAATTTATCAACTTCGTCGAGCAGAATCACCGGATTCGTAGTTCCGGCTTTTTTCATCATCTGCACGATTTGTCCCGGCATCGAGCCGATATAAGTGCGCCGGTGTCCGCGTATTTCCGATTCGTCGTGAACGCCGCCCAAAGCAAGGCGAACGAATTTTCTGCCCGTTGCTTTGGCGATTGATTTCCCCAAAGATGTTTTTCCGACTCCCGGCGGTCCGACAAAACACAAAATCGAGCCTTTCGGATTTTTAACGAGCTGGCGAACGGCTAGAAATTCCAAAATGCGGTCTTTGATTTTTTCAAGCGCGTAATGGTCGTCGTTCAAAACTTTTTCCGCAGTACAAATGTCTTCGATTTCTTCGGTTTTTTGCTGCCACGGAACGCTTAACAGCCAATCAATATAAGTGCGCGAAACCGTCGTTTCAGCCGACATCGGCGGCATCGCTTCGAGGCGCTGCAATTCCTGTAGAGCCTTTTCCGTAGCTTCCTCGCTCATTCCGGCGTCTTCAATTTTTTGCCGCAATTCTTCAAGCTCCGCCTTTTCGTCTTTGCGCCCAAGCTCCTTTTGAATCGCGCGCATCTGCTCGTTCAAATAATATTCGCGCTGCGATTTTTCCATCTGGCGCTTGACGCGCGAATGAATCGTGCGGTCGAGCTGGCGTTTTTCGATTTCGACTTCGAGCAGGCGGATGATTTTTTGCAGACGGTCTTGAGTTGAAAGGGTTTCCAAAAGCTCTTGTTTTTCTTCGACCGAGATACGAAGCTGCGAAGCGAGAGCGTCGGCGAGATGCGAAGCGTTGGTCGTATTGATGGCAACCTGAATCGCATCAACCGGTGCTTCAGAAGAAACGCGAACAAGCTGTTCAATCAAGGTATGAACGCGCTGCAATAGACTGTCGAGCCGGAATCCGGTTTCAGCTTGCGCCGGAATGCGGCGAACGGTCGAGAAAAACGTGCCGTCGTGCTGTTCGGAACGCACGCGGCGAGCGCGTTCGCGCCCTTCGACGACGACTTTGATTTGCCCGTTGTCCTGCCGCTGCGCCTGCAAAATGCGCCCCAGAGTCCCGACTTCGAAAATATCGTCTTCGGTCGGTTCGTCAACAGTCGCATCGTGCTGCGTCGCCAGAAAAATAATCCGGTCGCCCGCGAGCGCGTGTTCGAGCGCGCGAACGGAACTCGGTCTGCCGATTTTAAACGCCACTTTGGTAAACGGAAAGATGACGACATCGCGTATCGGCACCATCGGATAGCTGACAACATCAGCCGGAAGCTGGTCTGAAAACTCTTCCATACTTCAAAAAATTACTTGTTTCTCAAACTTTCTGCTCAGGACGAGCTTGTCTTGTAGGAGGTCAGTTTTGCTCTACGAAAATTTATCTTAAAACAAGTGCGGGCAATTTTGCTAGTCCAAACGCAACTTTTTTTATGAATAAAAATGGCGAAGATTCTTTTCTATTATTAGAAATCTTCGCCAAAGGAAAAAGCGTAGGTTATTTTTAGCGGTTAAGCTGCTGCGTCATCAACGTTTAAAAGCGGCTCGGCTTCTGTGACGACACGGCGGCGCTCAACCATTTCTTTGGTGATAATCAGCTCTTTTGCGCCGCGCCGGTTTGACGGCAGCAGATACATCGGTTCGAGCAGCAGTTCTTCCATAATCATCATCAAGCCGCGCGCGCCGACTTTTCTTTCGACGGCTTGGCGCGCAATTCCGCGAATCGCGTCGTCGGAAAATTTCAGCTTGACGTTATCAAACTCAAATTTGCGCTGATATTGCTTGATAAGCGCGTTTTTCGGCTCGGTTAAAATCTGAACCAGCGCGGCTTCGTCCAATTCGTGCAAAACGCCGGTCACAGGAAGCCTGCCGACAAATTCCGGTATCAAGCCGTATTTGACCAAATCTTCCGGCTGGACGCTTTCAAACGCTTCCGCCTGGCGGCGCGAATTTAATTTGATGTCGGCGTGGAAACCGAGCGATTTCGCGCGCTGGCGTCTTTCGACGACTTTTTCGAGTCCGACGAAAGCGCCGCCGCACAGAAATAAAATATTGGTCGTGTCAACCGGGAAAAATTCCTGATGCGGATGTTTGCGCCCGCCCTGCGGCGGAACGTTGGCGACCGTGCCTTCCAGAATTTTTAATAGAGCCTGCTGAACGCCTTCGCCCGATACGTCGCGCGTAATCGAAGGATTGTCGTCTTTGCGGCAGATTTTATCAATTTCGTCAATAAAGATAATTCCCTGCTGCGCTCGCTCGACATCACCGCCCGCGGATTGCAACAGTTTTAAAATAATGTTTTCGACATCTTCGCCGACATAACCGGCTTCGGTCAGAGTCGTCGCGTCAACGATGCAAAACGGGACGTTTAAAACTTTAGCCAGCGTCTGCGCGAGCAGAGTTTTTCCCGTTCCGGTCGGACCGATTAAAAGAATGTTCGATTTTTGAATCTCAACGCCGTTCGCATTGCCGCGTCGGGACATTTCGATGCGCTTGTAATGCTGATAAACGGCGACGGCGAGGCGTTTTTTGGTTTCTTCCTGCCCGATCACGTATTCGTCCAAAAACGCCTTGATTTCCGGCGGTTTTGGCAGCGGCGGACGAGAACCGACAGTCTCCTGCTGCTCGTCGTCGCTGATGATTTCATTGCAAATATCAATGCATTCATTGCAAATATAAACCGTGGGACCGGCAATGAGCTTTCTCACTTCGTTCTGCGACTTGCCGCAAAACGAACAACGCAATACTTCTTCGGAACGACGAACCATAGTATTCAATTACGAATTACGAATTATGAATTACGAATTTAAGCGCGAGGCGTGGAGCAGCGACGAACCGGAATTACGAATTACGTCAATCGAATTTAAAGTTAATTCCGACATTCGTAATTCGTAATTCGTAATTCGTAATTGCTATTCTCTGTGTTCGATAACTTCGTCAACCAAGCCGTATTCTTTGGCTTGGCGGGCGGACATAATACGGTCGCGCTCAACGTCAAGCTCGACCTGTTCAAACGGTTGTCCCGTGTGGTGCGCCAGAATGCGCGAAGTCATTTCCCGCATTCGCAAAATTTCTTCCGCCATAATGCGAACGTCGGTGGCTTGACCTTGCACGCCGCCCGACGGTTGGTGAATTAAAATGCGCGAGTTCGGCAGAGCAAACCGCTTGCCCTTTGCTCCCGCTGCCAGAATCAAAGCGCCCATCGAAGCGCATTGCCCGACGCAGATTGTCGTTACGTCGTTTTTAATAAACTGCATCGTGTCGTAAATTGCCATTCCCGCCGTAATCGAGCCGCCCGGACTGTTGACATAAATATTGATGTCGCGTTCCGGGTCTTCCGCTTCGAGAAACAATAATTGCGCGACAATCAAATTCGCAATCATATCGTCAATCGGCGTGCCTAAAAAAATAATGCTGTCTTTTAAGAGACGCGAGTAAATATCGAACGCACGCTCGCCGCGCGAGGTTTGTTCGACTACCATTGGAACTAATGCCATAACTTCTCTTCCAGAAAAAAGATTTTGGACAAACGCGGCAGCCCGTGCCGCTTTGTCTGTGAGAGATTCTACAACGTCAGCCGAAAAACTCAAATCGCGGCGTTAAAGTTTTTCTTGAAGTTTTTATTTTTTACTATTCGCAAAGACGCAAAGCTCCGCGCAGAAGGAGAAACAATTAAATTTATATCGCGCGTCGCGTCAGCGACACGATTGAATTTAGCCGTGTGCTTTAGCGCACGGTTAGTGAAACAAAATAGTGTCGCGTCAGCGACGATTGAATATTTGCGTATTTTCAATCGTCGCTGACGCGACGCTGATTGTTATGCTTTCTAATCCGTGCGCTAAAGCACACGGCTAAATTCATTTCATCGCCAGCGCGATGCTATTTACTTCTCTTCCGCTTTCTTTTCGACCAAACTGCCGACCGCGCTGAATTTGAACGCGGTAATCGGTTGAAAAACGAGCTTATTGTCAAGCGCGCCGTCTTTAACGGAAACGTTGTTTGCCGAAAGCGTCGTGCCGGTCGCGCGTTGAAATGTGGAAATAGCTTTGTTCAAATCTGTCTGCGCTTGCAGCTCGCGCCCGCGCGCGGCGAGCAATTCGGTTTGACGCTGCAAAACTAAATAAAAAGTCGTCGTTCCGGCGCGAAATTGTCGCTGTTCGCTTTCAAATTGTTTTTCCGCCGAATCGCGCGCCGCCGCCGCAGATTGCAGTCTGGCTTCCGCAGAGCGCAGTGACTGAACCGAGTTTCGCACGTCGGCTTGGATGATTTGCTCCTGCTGAAGCCGCTGATTGCGGATTTGACCGCCTTCCGCCAGCGTCCGCCCCAGATTTGCTTCCGCCGTGCGATTTTTGAGCGGGAGCGAAATGACGACTCCGGCTCGATAGGTCGGGAAATCCTGACCGAGTAAATTTCCGAGCGAATTGAAATAACCGCCGACGAGATTTTCCGGCGGATTGGCGTTCGGTCTCGCCGGATTTCTCGCGCCGGCTAAACCGCTTGCCGTATAAGTCCCGACGAGATCAATTTGCGGTTTGATTTGATCGCGGAAATAGCGCGCGTCTATTTCGTTTATTTCCGAGCTGGTCGTCAGTTGCGCGATTTCAGGACGATTTTTGAGAGCATCGTCAACTGCCGCGACGAGATCAACGCGCGGCGGGTCGAGATCAATTTCTGAAATCGGCGTTAGCGGGCGCGACCAGATTTCCGAGCTTCGCTCTTTCAGCATCAGCGTTTTCAGAGTGTTTTCGGCGCGCGTTACCTGTTCCTGCGCGGTGTAAACGTTTTGCTCAAAAGTAGTCACCTGCGTTGTCGCGGCGATAATCTCAATCGGCGCAAGCGCTCCTTTGGCGACGAGCCGCTGATTGCTTTCAAGCTGCTGCCGCGCCTGTTTGACGGCATCAATCTGCACCTGTAAATTTCTCAGCGAAAAAGTCAAATCCCAATACGCCTGTTGAACCTGTGCGATCACGTCAATCGCGCGCTGGCGAAATTGAGCATCGGTTAAGCTCAGATTTTTCTTGGCGATGGCGATTTGGCGTCGGTTGTTGTCAAAACGCAAACCGCGCCAGAGCGGCTGCGTGTAACCCAAAGTCAACGCGGTCGGATATTGCGGGTTGAGCGTCGCGTTCTGGTTGCTTGTCGTCAGCCGGGTGTTCGTAAAATCAGCCGCGTAAGAACCGCCCGCAAACGGCGTAAAGCCGCGCAAGCCAAACGCGCCGGTGATGTCCGATTGCGTGACAGAACCGCTCGCTCCCGCGCCGCCGATAGTTGATGCGCTCGGAGTCGTACGGCGTTCGTAATAACTTTCCGAAGATAAAACCGGGTCGTAAACGCCCCGCGCGCCGCGCAGATTAAATTCGGCGATTCTGACTTCGATTTGCGCCGAATCAATGTCGTTATTGTTTGTCAAAGCAAGCGAAATCGCCTCTTCGAGCGAGAGCGGCAACTGATTGGCGATGTCAACGCCGACTCTTTCAGCCGAAGGCAGCGGACGCGCCGGAGCTTCAAAATTCGGCGCAATCGGCGGCGGATCGGCAGGCAAATCCGTCGGCGCGATTCCCGACGAAACGCCGACATTGCTTGCCGGTGTTTGCGGCACGCCGGAAACCGGCGGCTGTCCCGTCTGCGGAGCGGCGTTCGGCTGCGTGTTCGGCTGATTTGTCTGCGCCGGAATTTGCGTTTGCGGCTGTTGTTGTTGCGGTATGCTCGGCGGCTGTTGGCGCACTCCGGGCTGCGGCTCGGTGTTCGTCGGCTGCTGTTGATTCGGATTTTGCGGCTGTGTCGCAGGCGGCGTATTCGCCGGATTTGGCTGCGGCGGATTCGGCGGGTTTTGCGCCGCGGCAATCACCGAAAGAAAACAGCACAACGAAACAATCAAGCTTAGCTGACGCAAACGTTGTTTTTGTCGCCAAAGGCGACCGACAATATAGCGTAGGGAAAGCGAATGTAATGAGCGCGTCCCTACGCTCGTTGCCAGTGAACGTTCCGACGCTGAAGGCGTCGAACAAATCACCCGTTGTTGCTCGCCTTCAGCGAGCGGATGCATTTCCGGTGTCTGACCCAGCGATTCTCGCTGGGCTTTAATGTTCGTCGCCTTCGGCGACAAAAACTTGGTTTTGCTTTTGATCAATTTATTCTCCAGAGGTCTGATCTGCATAGCCTTCCTTATTCAAACCGGATTCGGCTTTTTTCTTTCGATTCCGGGTGAAAATGCCTGAAAAACTGCCGGCAACGCGCTCGTAAACCGGGCGCACATTGTTGTTTTTGAAATTGTCGTAACGATTGCCGATGCGTCCCCAAATTGATGATTCAATCGCATCGTCAAAGAGCGAATAAAACACCGGTACTGCAAGCAGAGTCAGCAGCAAACAAAGCGATTGACCGCCGACGACCAGGATTCCGATTGAACGATTTGTCGCCGCGCCCGCACCGCTTCCCAAAATCAGCGGAATCATACCGGCAACGAGCGCAATGGTAGTCATCAAAATCGGACGCAAACGGTCGCGGTTGCCTTGTATAATCGCGTCGTAACGCTCCATTCCTTTAGCGCGCAAACCATTTGTATGGTCTATCTGCAAAATCGCGTTTTTCTTGACGATTCCGAATAGCAGCAGGATTCCGAGAGCCGAGAAAATATTCAAAGTTTGTCCGGCGATGAGCGTCGAAAGAAGCGCAAACGGAACCGAAAGCGGCAAGGTAATCAAAATTGTAATCGGGTGAATGAACGATTCAAACTGCGCCGCCAAAATCAAATACATAAAGACGAATGAAAGCAAAAACGCGAGCATAAAAGATTCGTAAGCTCGCTGTAGCTCTTTTGATTGCCCGGTCACGCCCGTTCGATATTCGAGCGGCATATTGAGCGACGCGGCGTGCTGCTCAAGCTTTGCAAGCGCGTCGGCTTCCGAAGCGTTCGGCGGCAAGCTCGCTGAAATCGTGACCTGTCGCTGTCGGTTCAAACGGTTAATCGAAGCCGGACTCAAGCCTTCTTCCAACCGGACGAGCTTTTCCAGACCGACTGTTCCGCCTTTTGAAGAAGCGACCGTAAAATACTGCAAACTGTCGCGCGTCCGGCGATATTGTTCGTCCGCCTGAATTAAAACGTCGAATTGGTCTGAGCCTTCGTTAAAGGTAGTTACGCGTTGACCGGCGGAAAGAACGTTGACGGCTTGCGCGACATCACCCGCTTCGACGCCCAAATCAGCCGCTTTAACGCGATCAATTTGGACACGAATTTCGGGGCTGCCGAGTTCGAGCGAGCGGTCGGCGTCGCGGAAAGTTTCGTCGCCGCGCAGCTTTTCGACCAGCAGGTTTGAATATTCGTCGAGCTTGTCCATATCAGGTCCCGCGATAAAATATCCGATACCCGAACCGCCGCGCCCTAAACCCAAACTGTTTCCGATTGAAGACGAACCCGAGGCATTAACTCTGTAATCTTTTGAATTATATTTCTTGACGATTCCGCGCGTTCGATTAATCAATTCGGCTTGCGAGAATTTGCGGTCGGCGACGGGCTTTAAGCTGACGTTGACCGAGCCGGTATTCGTAGAGCCGCCGCCGAAACCGCCGACTTGCACCAGAGTGTTTTGCACGCCCGGAAGCTGATCGCGGAGGTCGCGCGCAATGCGTTCGAGAATGCTTTGCGTAGCCGCTAAGCTCGTTCCTTGCGGACCGCGCAAATTAACGCTGAAAGCGGATTCGTCTTCGTCCGGCAAAAAGCTCATCCCGACCATTTTGTAGAGCGGATAAATCGAAGCGACGGCGATGATGCACAAACCAACGACAGCCCAGCGAAAACGCATCGAGAGCCGCAGCAGCCACGTATAAACGCGGTCAATTTTGCTGTAAAACCACGATTGTTTTGAATCGTGTCCTTCGCTCGTCGTTCGTTGTTCGTTATCGGCTAAAGTTTCAGTATTTAGGTCTTCGGGATTAAAACCTTCGGCTGGCTTTTTGTGTTTAATCCAACGCGCGGCGAGCATCGGCGTTAAAGTAAATGAAACAATCAGCGAAACGGCGATTGCAGCCGCGCTCGTCAAACCGAACGATGACATAAACCTGCCGACGATTCCGCTCATAAAACCGACCGGGATAAACACTGCGAGCAAGCTCAAAGTCGTCGCCAGAACAGCGAGACCGATTTCACGGGTTCCTTCGATTGCTGCTTGAAACGGGTTCATTCCCTTTTCTTCAACAAAGCGGTAAATGTTTTCCAAAACGACAATCGCGTCGTCAATCACGATTCCGACCATCAAGGTCAGCGCGAGCATCGTCATTTGATTGAGCGAATAACCGAAAGCCGCAATCAAAGCGAAAGCCGCGATAATCGAAACCGGAATCGCCAGCGCCGCGATAATCGTCGTACGGAAATTCCACAAAAACAGAAAAACGATAATTGCCGCAAACAAACCGCCTAAAACAAGATGTTCTTCGATGGCGTGCAAGCTGTTGATGATAAATTCCGATTGGTCGCGCGAAACGGCGACTTTCAAATCCGGCGGCAAAGTCGGCTGAATTTCCGCCATTCTCTGCTTGACGCCTTCAATCAGCGCAACCGTGTTTGAACCGGATTGTTTGCGAATGGCGAGCGAAAGAGATTGGACGCCGTTGAGCGAAGCGGCTGTCTGCGGCTCGACGCCGCCGTCCTCGACGCGCCCGATGTCGCTGACTTTGATCGGAAAACCGTTTCTGGTTGTGATAACAATTTCGTTAAATTGCTTAACGTCGGTGATTTTGCTGAGCGTTCTCAACCCCAGCGTGCGCGCTCCTTCGTTTACCGAGCCGCCGGGCAATTCCTGATTTTGCGCGCGCACGGCGTTGGAAACTTCCGTCACCGAAAGATTGTAGGCGCGCAGGCGGTCGGGATTGATGTAAATTTTTATTTCGCGCTGGCGTCCGCCGAAAATCTGGACTTCGCCGACGCCTTCTGCGTTTTCAATTCGCTCCTGAATCTGGTTTTGAACGATTTTCGTCAGCTCGACCAAATTTCGCGGCGCGCTGATGGCGTAAATCAAAACCGGCTGCGAATCGGGATCGGCTTTGCGAACGACGGGCGGATCGGCTGTTTCGGGCAGACGATTGACGATGCCGCTCAGTTTTTGCTGAATTTCCTGATAAGCCTGATCCGGGTCTTTTTCGAGATTAAACGTCAGCGTTACGTTCGACCGTCCAGACGATGAGTTCGAACGCATTTCGTCAATGCCCGGAACGGTGTTTACCGCGCCCTCGATAATATCCGTGACTTCCGTTTCCATTTGTTCCGGCGCGGCACCCGGATTATTGGTTGACACGGAAACCGTCGGCAAATC
>DASWLV010000107.1:0-22441 GCA_036400075.1 Pyrinomonadaceae bacterium | reverse complement strand
GACAATATTTTCGCCTCTCCGTGCATTTCTCCGTTCGACTCGTTTGCCGCTCGTCACTATAAGAACACCGCTAAGTTAGAATTTGTGACAAATATTTCAAACGATTTTTATTAAGTTTCCGATTCAAAGTTTTTGTTTTATGCTGAAATTTAGAAAATGCGAATCAAAAGTTTTAAATTTCCGTCTCTGTGTTTTCTCCGTGTCCTCTGTGGTGAAAAAAAAGATTTACCACAGAGAACACTGAGAAGACACAGAGTAATTTTAACTTTTTGATTCACATAAAAATATGCCAACAACTGCTGAAGCAATTTCCGATGAATTATACAACAGCGTGTTCCTGCGCGCCTGTCGCCGCGAGCCTGTCCCGCATACGCCCATCTGGCTGATGCGCCAAGCCGGGCGTTATCAAGCATCATACCGCGAATTGCGGCAAAAAATCAGCTTTTTAGAGCTGTGCAAAACGCCCGAACTCGCAACAAAAGTTACGGTCGAAGCGGTCGAGCAAACCGGAGTTGACGCGGCGATTATTTTTTCCGATATTCTCCCGATTTTAGAACCGATGGGCGCGTCGCTCGAATACGTCGGCGGGAGCAAACCGCAGATTCACAATCCGGTTCGCACGGCGAACGACATTGAAAATTTGCGCGAGCTTGAAACAGTCGAAGAACTAAATTACGTTTACGAGGCTTTGCGGCAAACGCGCCGCGCTTTGCCCGGAAACATTCCGCTGATCGGTTTTTGCGGCGCGCCTTTTACGCTCGCGTCGTATTTAATCGAAGGCGGCGGCTCGAAAAATTATGTTTTGACAAAATCGCTGATGTATCGGGACGCGGGCGCTTGGAATGAGCTGTTATCGAAATTGTCGCGAGCATTAGTTAAATATTTAAACGCTCAAATCGCTGCGGGCGCAAACGCCGTGCAGATTTTCGATTCGTGGGTCGGCTGTCTTTCGCCCGACGATTACCGCGAATATGTTTTGCCGCACACGAAATTCGTGGTCGAAAACGTAGAAAAATCAGTGCCGATAATCCATTTCGGAACGGGAACGGCGACGCTTTTGAATATGATGCGAGATTGCGGCGACGTGATCGGCGTTGACTGGCATTCAAATCTCGCCGATGCGTGGCAGACAATCGGTTTTGACAAAGCCGCAATGGGAAATTTAGACCCGGTTCAATTGTTCGCGCCGCGCGAAATTTTGCTGGAAAAAGCCCGCAGAATTTTGGAACAGGCGGCTGGCAGAAACGGTCACATTTTCAATCTCGGACATGGAATTTTGCCCGAAACGCCAATGAATAACGTAATAGCATTGGTTGATTTCGTTCACGAAGTTAGTACGAGATGATCTTCACCGCCGAGACGCAGAGACGCAGAGAAAGAAACAAAAGTTTTTATTCTATTGTCTCAAATTCTTTTTCTAAACTCGGCGTCTCTGCGTCTCGGCGGTTCAATTTTACGTGAATTACGAAGCAATCTTATTTGTATCATTCGGAGCGCCGGAAAAGCCGGAAGAAGTTTTGCCGTTTTTGCGAAACGTCGTGCGCGGGCGCGGCGTGCCGGACGCGCGGCTTTTGGAAGTCACCGAAAATTATCAAATGTTCGGCGGGCGCTCACCTTTGAACGAGCAAAACAAAGCGATAATCACCGCCCTCGAAAAATCTTTGGCGGAAATCAATTTAAATTTGCCGATTTATTGGGGCAACCGCAACTGGCATCCGTTTTTGACCGAAGCAATCGGTGAAATGAAACGTGACGGCGTAAAACGGGCGCTGGCTTTTGTCACTTCGGCTTACAGCTCTTATTCGGGTTGCCGGCAATATCGCGAAAATATCGAAGCGGCGAAAAACGAGGCGGAATCAACGGAAATCGAAATCCATAAAATCCGCCCGTTTTATAATCATCCGCTTTTTATCGAAGCCAATGCCGAAAATCTGCAAAAAAAATTAGACAAGCTCGAAAACGCCGAAATTGTTTTCACCGCTCACAGCTTGCCTTTTTCAATGGCAAACGGCTGCGATTACGTCAAGCAGTTGAAGGAAACTTGCCGTCTCGTCACCGGAAAAGTCGGGCGCGAAGATTGGAATTTAGCTTTTCAAAGCCGCAGCGGTGCGCCGCACATTCCCTGGCTCGAACCGGACATCAACGATTTCCTGCGCGAGCGCAAGCCCGCGTCGGTCGTTGTTCATCCAATCGGTTTTCTGTCGGATCATCAGGAAGTCGTTTTCGATTTGGACACGCAGGCGCGCGACACCGCCGCGAATTTGGGAATTAATTTCGAGCGTTCGGAAACCGTCGGGACAAATCCGAAATTCGTCGAAATGATTCGAGAATTGATTCTGGAAAGAATCGAAAACCGTGAACGCAGATTTTTGGGAACGCTCGGCGCGAAAGAAGATTTTTGCCCGGTGGATTGCTGCCTCATTTTAAGATGAAGAAAATCATAATTATCGGCGGGGGAATTAGCGGTCTTTCAGCAGCTTTTCGTCTTATCGAACTCAAAAAAGAAGGCAAATTCTACGGTGATTTTGTTTTGCTCGAAGCCGGAAATCGTTTGGGCGGAATCGTAAAAACGACAAAGCGCAGCGGTTTCTTGCTTGAAGCCGGACCGGACGCTTTTTTGTCTGAAAAACCGGGGGCTTTGGAATTGGCAAAAAAGCTCGGAATCGAAAATGAGCTTTTGCCCACAAACGACCGGAACCGCCGCAGCTTTTTAGTGCGCGAAAACAAGCTTCGCGCCGTGCCGGAAGGTTTTCATTTAATTGCGCCGGCAAATATTGAAGCGTTTTTTAAATCTGAAATCTTGAGCTTGCGCGGAAAAGCGCGGCTTGCAAATGAACGTTTTTTGCCGCCCAAATCTCCGAAAGACGACGAATCACTGGCGGATTTCGTTCAACGCAGATTTGGCGAAGAAGCGCTCGAAAGAATCGCCCAGCCGATGATCGGTGGAATTTACACCGCCGATCCCGAAAAGCTTTCGCTTCGTGCGACGCAGCCGCGTTTTCTCGAACTCGAACAGCAATTCGGAAGCGTAATTAAAGGGTTGCAGGAAAAATCCAAAATCCAAAATCCAAAATCCAAAATCAGCACGAGCGGTGCGCGTTACAGTTTGTTTTTGTCTTTTAGAAACGGAATGCAAACTTTGATAGATGCGCTTGAAAAACAAATTCCTGAAAATGCGGTTCGGCTTGGAACGAACGCACAAACGTTGAAATTTGACGAATCTCAACATTTGTGGAAAGTTGAAACCGAACAAGAAACGTTTTCAGCCGAAGCGGTGATTTTGGCTTTGCCTGCACACTTAATTGCCAAATTATTAAAAAATCAATTCCCCGCTCTTTCAAATGAATTGGCGGAAATCGAACACGCTTCGTCGGCAACCGTAAATCTCGCGTTTCAGCGCGACCAAATCGCGCACGCGCTCGACGGTTTCGGTTTTGTCGTGCCTTTTGTCGAACGGCGAACGCTAATGGCTTGCACATTTTCGAGCGTTAAATTCGGCGAACGAGCGCCGGAAAATTCAATTTTGCTCCGCGCTTTTGTCGGCGGGGCGTTGCAGCCGGAAATGTTTGATTTGGCGGACGACGAAATGCTTCGCGGCGTTTTGAACGATTTGCGAGATTTATTGGGCTTAAAGGGCGAACCGCTTTTCGCGGAAATCGCGCGCTGGCGCAACTCAATGCCGCAATACTGGGTCGGTCATTTGGAAAAAGCCCGAAAAATCAAAAAACTTCTCGCGGAAATACCAGCCTTGCAACTTGCGACAACAGCGATTGACGGCGTCGGCTTGCCGGACGCGGTGCGGCACGGCAATCAAGCGGCGGAAAATCTTATGGCACTCGAATTGAATAAATAACTCGAAAAAGCGCGATTTGTATTTTAATCGTGCAAAATTTTAGACAAGGGGAGTTTTTATGCCGACACGAGAAGAAAATATTAAAAAGCTCGCAGAATTAGTCGCAGACATTGAATTTGCGATGTTGACTACGCTGCACGAAGACGGCAGCCTGCGCGCTCGTCCGATGGCTGTGCCGAAAAACGAATTTGACGGCGAGCTGTGTTTTTTTACGAAAAAAGATTCGCCGAAAGTTGATGAGATTGAGCAGGAACATCAAGTTTGCGTCTCGTTCGCACGCCCGGATAAACAGCATTACATTTCTATGTCCGGCGCGGCTGTTGTTAACCGCGACCGCCAAAAAATGGAAGAATTCTGGAATCCGGCTTACACAGCCTGGTTTCCTGAAGGACTCGATGATCCGCAAATCTGTTTGCTCAATATTAAAGTTTCGCAAGCCGAATATTGGGACAGCTCGAACAGCGTCGTCGTTCATTTAATCGGAATGGCGAAAGCCGCCGTTACCGGCACCCCGTTTAACCCGGGCGAAAACGAAAAGGTGAATCTTTAAACAGTCCGATAAAATCCGGCTATTTAATCAGAAAAATTCCTATGAAATATTTCATAGGAATTTTTGCAATAGCCGTAAAGACACGGCAAAGTCTTGATAAAATCAACTTCTTGTTTGACTTCCGAGTTAAAGCAGATATATAAAAATTCCGTTTAAGAAATCTACAATTCAGTAGAATTCAGAGTTATGCTCTCCGTTGAGCAAATGGAAATATGAAAATAATCCAAAATGCGGAAAATCATTCCGACTTGAATGAATCTCGCTTGCGTTCTCTCCTCGATGAAATTCTTGCCAGACCGCTCTTTGCTCATCTTGCTACCGCATCAGAGTCAGGTGCTCGTGAATCGCCTGTTTGGTTTCTGTGGGAAGATGAAGCACTTTGGATTATAGGAAATTATAAAACCGATACCTTTCCATCACGGGTCGAACGAGAGTCGCGTTGCGCCATCGGCGTCGTGGACTTTAATGTATCAACAGGACTTGTTCAGCACGTTGGACTTCGCGGTGAAGCCACCGTCCAGCCACACGATGTGGTTAAAGCAAAGCATCTATTAAGTCGCTACTTAGGAAATGAACAGGAGCAATGGGACACAAGATTTCTTCAGGTATTAGGAAATACGGATTTTGTATTGGTTTGCTTCGTACCAGAAACGGCAGTAGTTCGTGACCAGTCATACACAGTAAATGAAAACACACGCGCATAACAATTCAATGGACGTGAGGGCGAAACAGTTACTTTAGTTATTTAGATTGTCCTTTTCCCCAAGTTGCGTGTTGTTGGTTTCGCCCCACGTCATCTCAACCCTTCTCCACTCAAATCAATTCTTGCAAGCTGCGTATAAATGGAGCCGGTCGGTCGCAAATCGCTTTTGTAAACTACGATTTCCGAAACCGAGAAATTCACGGCGGGAAATTCGGTTTGCAAATGCAAATCCGTCAAATTTCGGGATTTTTCCGGTTCTTTCAAACGCGCAATCGTCAAATGCGGTTTAAACGCTCGCCGCTCTCGCTCAAAACCGATTCGCTCGGTTTCGGCTTCAAGCCGCTTTTGCAACTCGCTCAAATTTTGAGATTCGTCGTTAACACCGAGCCACAAAACTCTCGCCGCTCCGCGCGGGGGAAAAGCCCCTGCGCCTTCTAAAACTAAAGAAAACGGTTCGATTTCTTTTGCCGAGTTTTCAACCGCAGCAATTACCTGCGGTAATTTTTCCGACGGAATTTCGCCCAAAAATTTAAGCGTCAGATGCAGTTTTTCCGGTTTGTCCCAGCCGACGCGCAAATCCGAAAATCGCGCCCGCAGAAAGTTGATTCGTTCGGCGACAAGGCGGCGCGCTTCTTCGGAAATATCAACGGCGATAAAAGCTCTCATCAATTTTGCGGTGAAAGAATCAATTTTTCTTTCGCGGCGGCTTTGACCGCCGCATCGGTGAAAGGAAAAACGGGTGTGTTGCCTTTGTACCAGGCGTCGAGCTGATTTTTCCAGTGCGGCGACGCCGGATTTCCGCTTTCGCCGGTTGTGATAACTTGTCTGGTCAAATCCCAATTTCCCGGCGTCG
Source organism: Pyrinomonadaceae bacterium (assembly GCA_036400075.1). Classification (GTDB taxonomy): domain Bacteria; phylum Acidobacteriota; class Blastocatellia; order Pyrinomonadales; family Pyrinomonadaceae; genus JALZCH01. The sequence continues at coordinate 16,482 of DASWLV010000107.1, read as the reverse complement.
CAATCAAACGCATCGAAACTCCCGAACCGACATTCGGCACGTCGCGCCCGCCGTTTTGCGGCAGAGCGTCAATTGCAAACTGGCTGCCGATAAGCGGCGCGATTGCGAGCGGATGCGGAAAACGGATTTTGTTGGCTTCGCCCAAATTCCATTTCGTGCTGTCCGTTTTCAAACGGTTTGCCAGACTGCTTTGCGCTTCGGTTTCAGCGGCTTTCAATAAAGCCGCGTAATCGGCGTATTCTTTCGGTAGCCAGCTTTTCGGTTTTTCCGTTATCAAACGGTCGAGCAGCGCGCTTTCCATCAAACCCCGATACCCCGAACCCGGCGCGCCGAAGTTTCCGGCAAAAATTTTCTGCCGGAAGAAAAACCGGATTTCATTCGCCACCAGAGCGGCTTTTGAATCGGAGGTTAAACGCCCGTCCCAACCCGCCAGCAATTTTAAAGTTTCATCCGAAGCCGCTTTTAAATTGACGATCTCGCGGGCGAAACGCGAGAGCGGAATGCTGAGCGTGTCGTACTGAACATCGCGGAAATTATCCGGCGTTAATTTCGGATTTGCCGCCAGCAATTCATAAATTCGCCGCGCGCGGTAAGGCGAATCGTAAGCTCTGACAATTTCCTGATGCGGATAAGATTTGCCGACAATTCTTTGATTTGCCGTGACGATTATTCCGTCGGGCGGGTTGTAAAGCTGCGGCAATTCTTCAAACGGAATTGTTCCCGTCCACGCGCCATTGTCCGTTGCGCCGTCGTAAGGCAGAGAGCCGTCGCCGGTTTTGCGTTTCGGAACTCGTCCGGCGGCGTACCAGCCGATGTTTCCGGCGGTGTCGGCAAAAACGAAATTCTGCATCGGACCGCCGTAAAGTTTTAGGGCGTTTTTAAAATCGTTCCAGTTTTTGGCGCGGTTGAGCGCATTAAAAGCACTTAATTCATCGTTTTTCGGATCGAATGCCGTCCAGCGCAAAGCGTAGCGTTTCCCTGCTTCTTCAAAAAAGACGACGCCGTTGCGCGTCGTTTTCACGTCGAGAAAAGTGCTTTCGGTTTCCGGCGAAAGCGGATTTTTGCGCACCCTTATTTCTTCGCGGCGAATAATCGGCGTTTCCCAGCCGGTCGGAGTTTTATATTTTCCGGCGGCGTCGAAAGTTTCGAGGTACAAATCCTGCACGTCGGGTCCGACATTTGTTGCGCCCCAGGCGATTCGGTCGTTGTGTCCGAGAATCACGCCGGGCGAACCCGGAAGCGCCACTCCGGCGACGCGCAAATCAGGCGCGGAAAGATTGACCAAATACCAAATCGGCGGCTGCGCGGCGCGCAAATGCGGATCGTTGGCGAGCAGCGGTTTTCCATCCGCCGTTCGCTTACCCGAAACCACCCAATTGTTGCTCGCAGCCAATTCTTCGGCGTGAAAACCGATTCGCGCGAGCGAATTTTCTCTGATTTTTGCTTCTCTTTCCAAAGCCGCGAAAGTAGAATCGGATAATTCCAACTTTGAATTTTGAACTTTGAACTTTGAACTCGTCGCAGCCGCGGCGATGTCTTTGCCGATTAGCAGAACATCGTCTTTCGTAATTGGATTTAACAGCCAATCGCGTTTTTCGGCGGGTAAAGACTGCAAAGCGGCGCGCTGCAAATCGAGCTGCCATGTCGTGCTGAGCGCGTCCGACAGAATTTTACCGATGACGATTGAATTTTCCGGTCGCCATTCGCGCGGGCGATACTGCAAAATCCGAAACTCGATTGGCAAAGTCTTGTCGTCGAGCGCCGCGATAAAAGCGTTGACGCCGCGCGCGTAATTTTCCAAAACCAAACGAGTTTCCTGTGGGAGCGTTTTGACGGTTTCTTCCGCAACACGGGCAATGCCGAATTTTCGCCAGCGTTTATCTTCTTCGAGAACTGAGTTTCCGAAAATTTCGGCAGATTCGCCGCGCCCGACGCGGTTATACAAATCCATCTGCCAAAGTCGGTCTTGCGCCGTAACGTAACCTTGCGCGAAATACAAATCGGCTTCATTGCGGGCTTCGATGTACGGAATGCCGCGCTCGTCGCGGCTAACGGTAACTTTATCTTTTAAACCGGAAATTTTTAATTCGGTCGTCGGCACGTTCAGCTCCTGCGCCCAACAAGCCCAATTTAACGAAAGCGTTAACAACAGCGCGAAAAACAGAAGAGTTTTTTTGTTCATTTGTTCTTAATTGCGAAAGAGTTCGGTGAGCGAGAGAGAAAAATCCGGAAAAAGCGACGAAATTAAAACATCTTGTTCGTTGAAAATTTCAGCCGGACGTAAACCATGCGGGGTCGAGCGAAAAATTTCGATTTGCTTTCGCATTGGATCGACAATCCAATATTCTTCGACCGGATAACGACTGTAAAGCTTGAGTTTTGTTTTCCGGTCGCGCTCGATATTTGATTTACCGGGCGATAAAACTTCGATAACGAGTTCGGGTGAGCCTTGAATTTTGTCGTTAATCAAAAACTGTTTGATTCTTTGATGTGAAATAAATATCGCGTCGGGAATTACTGCGTCATTTTTATCAAAAATCACACCCGGCGCAGCCAAAACTTCACCCATCGGATTTTGCTTTAGGTACTTGCTTAAATTTCCGGTCAGACGGGTAATCAATAACTGATGAATAAAACGCGGCGCTGTTGACACGAATAGTTCTCCTTCAATTAATTCGTAACGGTTGTCGTCTCCGTATAAAAATAATTCTTCCCAATCTTCAACGGTGAAAAGCACGTCTGTTTCAACAGTTAAAGTTTCCATAGCAATCTCCCTTTAATCTTAAACTTAATCTTTTTCCGTCCAAGTTTTCAACAAACCTTCAAACTCTTTTTGCAGACTTTGGGTATTGTCTTCGATGTACCAGCGATGTATTTTCTCGATAATTTCCGATTTTTCCAAACCCTGTTCTTTCAGGCTGTAAAACAAATCGTAAGCCGCTTGCGGGCGCGAACCCCAGGTGCCGATTTCTTCAAAAGTTTCGGCGTCCAGACAAATCAATTTCGGAATCGCCCGCGCGCCGCCCGTTAAATATTTGTCCATCAATTCGAGGTTTTCATCGCGCAACAGATACAGCGTTTTGATGCGGTCGTTTTCGCGCGCGATTTCTTCAATCGGCGGAATATTTTGCGCCGCGTCGCCGCACCACGCTTCGGTTAAAATCAACCAAATCCAATTCGCTTTTAGATTTCTTACCATTTTGAGCAAAGATTCGTTTAACTCGCTCGTTTTAAAAAGCCGCCGCATTCTGGCTTGGTTGAGTTTCGTGTATTGGGCTAATTCCTCGCTTTGATTCGGTCCCGTTGTTTTGCCTTCGGCGACAACCCGGTCAATCAAACTGTTGTATTCGTCAAACGTCATCGCTTTTTCGATGTAATTTTGCATAGTTTTATGAATTTACAATAATTATCTTAGTTTCGGTCATTTCCTCCATCGCATAGCGCACACCTTCGCGCCCGAAGCCCGACGCTTTGACGCCGCCGTAAGGCATATTGTCCACGCGAAACGCGGGCACATCGTTAATTACTACTCCGCCGAAATCAAGTTTTTCTCCGGCTTGCCGCGCTCTTTGCAAATCTTTGGTAAAAACTCCGGCTTGAAGCCCGTATTTTGTTTGATTCGCCGTGCCGATTGCTTCCTGAAAATCGGAAAATTTTTCGACAACCGCAATCGGCGCAAAAACTTCTTCCGCGACAACTCGCATTTCCGGCTGCGTCTCGGTCAAAACCGTCGCTTCCAGAAAAGCGCCGTCGCGCTTGCCGCCGCACAAAAGTTGCGCCCCGTTGTCGGTCGCTTCTTTAATCCAGCTTTCCGCGCGCCGCGCCGCCGCTTCATCAACCATTACCGAAAGCTCAGTTGATTCATCGAGCGGATTTCCTTTTTTCAAATTCTTAGCTTTCTGAGCAAATTGATTTGTCCAGCGGTCGAAAATCTGTTCGTGAACGAAAAAACGCTGCGCTGAAATGCAAACCTGACCGGCATAAACGAACGCGCCCATCACGGAGCGTTCCAATGAAAAATCAAAATCGGCGGTTTCGTCAATAATCACCGGCGCGCTTCCGCCAAGCTCAAGCGCGACAGCTTTTTTCGCCGCTTTTTCTCTGATTTTCCAGCCGACCTCGGCGCTGCCGGTAAACGAAATCATCCCGATTCGCTCGTCTTTTAAAATGCCGTCAATCAACTCGACATCCATATTAACGATTTGCAAAGCGGCTGGCGGCAAACCGGATTCGAGAAAAACTTCGCCCAGCAAAATCGAAGTCAAAGGAGTTCGCGGACTCGGTTTGATGATGATTGCGTTTTTTGCGGCAAGCGCGGGAGCGACTTTGTGAGCGACGAGATTGAGCGGAAAATTAAAGGGCGTAATCCCGAAAATAATTCCGCGCGGAACTCGTTCAGTCCACGCAAAACGATTTTTGCCGAGCGCTTGCGCGTCAACCGGAACAACTTCGCCCACGAAAGTTCTGGCTTCGGCGGCAGCCATTTCAAAAGTCCCGATTGAGCGCTCGACTTCGCCGCGCGCCGCAGTGATCGGTTTCGCCGCTTCCAAAGCGATTGTACGGGCAAATTCTTCGCGGCGCTCTTTGATTCCGGCGGCAACGCGGCTCAAGCCTTCATAAACTTCCGAGCGAGCAAGCTCGCGCATTTCCGCCGCTGCTCGCGCTGCCGCCGCAATCGTTTCTTCGATTTCGTCCTCACGGGCTTTGCAAACACGCGCCAGCGTTTCTCCCGAAAAAGGCGAGCGCACTTCAAAATTCTCGCTTGTTTCGCGCCAATCTCCGTTTATCAACAAACGTTTTGTTTCGATTTGTTCGCCCATTTCCTGTACCTTTCGCGCAGCTTTTTTATATTTTGCCTTATCGAGCGAAATTTGGATATTGCTTAAATCGGCTGATGATTTAACGCTCGATTTTTGTTGTGCTAAACTGTCCGCGCGTAAAATTCCTTCGCCCTTCGATGAAAAGTTATGAAAAGATTTTCCCCTTTGCTTGCGCTGCTTTTGCTTCCAATTCTGACTTTTAATTTGATTTCGATTGTCTACGCCTGCGGTCCCTCTTTTGTTGTTCCGGTTTTCTCGTTCGAGACACGCCCGGACGAGAAGCTCGACGGTTACGCGCGCGGTAATCTCGGAATTATTCAGTCCAATTATAATCGCACATTTCTGTTTGCGGCTTATCGCCGTTTCAATCGCGTGAATTTCACCGCTAATGAGGAAAAAGATTTAATTTCGGTTTGGAAAGCCGAGCTTTACCGCGAGGACGATAACGAAACAGGAACAAACGAAGCGGTCAAAATCTGGCTGGCGGCGAGAAAAAAGGTTTTGGGCGGCGAGCCGGAATTGAAGATTTACACCGACCGCAATTATGACGGCGGTTATAATTTTTTTCCGAACTGCACCGCCTCGGCATTTGAAACGGCGGCGAAAACTCTGGAAAGCCGCATTGCGGAAAACGGCTTGGAAGAAAACGTCAAAAATTGGGCGCGGGCGCAAGATCAAGTTTTTACCAACTGCTCCGAAGGCAAACAAATTCCTGCGGAAGCCGCATCGCCCGCTTGGCTAAAGAACGACCGCGATTATCAAATCGCCGCCGCGCTCTTTTACGCGACAAATTTTGAAGAAGCCAGAACTCGTTTTGAACGAATCGCGGCAAACAAAGATTCCGCGTGGCGGACGACGGCAAATTATCTCGTTGCCAGAACCTTAATTCGTCAGGCAAGCACAACGGAAGATGCAGATTACAATTACGAGCGTCTGCGGGAAAAACGCCGCCCGTTTTACGAGCAAGCCGAAGCGCATCTGCAAAAGATTTTGACCGATGCGACGCAAAAAGAATTTCATTCGGCGGCGGCAAAGCTCGTCAATCTCGTCAAATACCGGTTGCGCCCGGCTGAACGAGTTCACGAATTGGCTTCGATTCTTTCCCAAAACACGCCGAACGAAAATCTGCGGCAGGATTTGATTGATTACCGCTGGCTGATTGACAGATACGCCGAAACCGCCGACGCCGCAGCCGAAAAAGCCGAAGAAGAACGAGCCAAACGTGAAAATCGCAATATCAATTACGACGTTAAACCGGCTCTGGAAGATTTTCCGGCAAACGCGCGTCAAGACGATTTGACTGATTGGATTTTTACCTTTCAATCAAACGGCGAAACGGCTTTCAAGCATTCGCTGGCGAAATGGAGAGAGACAAACAATCCGGCGTGGTTTGTCGCCGCAATCAGCAAAGCCGAAAAAGACTCGCCCGAAATCGCGCAGCTTTTAACCGCAGCCGAACGAATTGAAAAAGGCGCGCCGGAATTTGCGACAATCGCTTTTCACCGTAATCGTTTGCTGATGGAAAAGGGCTTGCGCTCGGACGCGCGGCGGAATCTCGACGCGATTTTAAACGACAAAGCTCTCAATCTTCCAATTTCGGCGCGAAATCAGTTTTCGAGCCAGCGAATGTTTTTAGCGCAGACTCTGGACGAGTTTTTGCTGTTCGCTCAGCGTCGCGCCGCAGCTTTCGCGCTCGACGGCGATCCGGGCATTATTGAAGATTTTAACACTGCGGAAAATTCCGATTCAAACATCGCCCCCTGGCAAAACCGCGCGATGTTTGACGCGGACGCCGAACGAGTTTTCAACGAACAAATTCCGCTTGCGGTTTTAAGACAAGCCGCCGTGAATCCGAAATTGCCCGATTATTTGCGGCGAAATCTGCTGATTGCGGCTTGGACTCGCGCCGCGATTTTGGGAAACGAGGCGGCGGCAATCGAGCTTGCCGGAAAGCTCGTCCACGTCGCGCCGGAATTTCAACCGTTTTTTAATTCGTATTTATCGGCGAAGACTTTGCCCGAAAGACAAAACGCCGTGACCTATATTCTGCTCAAGCTTCCCGCTTTGCGCCCCGTCGCCGAAAGCGGTTATGGCAGATTGAATCCAATCACGGAAATTGACAGTTACCGGGACAATTGGTGGTGCGCGCCGATTGATTATCAACACGACACCAGTGGCGAAAAAGTCGCTCGCGTCGCTCCGCCAGTTCCCGCATTTTTAACCGAAGAGCAAATCCGGGAAGCAAAAACCGAACGCGAACAAATCAAAAAACTCGGCGGCAGTTCTACTTATCTGTCGCGCCGCGCGGTGGAATTCGCCCAAAAAGCGCCTTCAGACGCCCGCCTGCCGGAATCGCTGCATCTCGCCGTTCGCTCCACGCGCTACGGTTGTCAGGACTGCGAAACCGGAAAATGGTCAAAACAAGCTCACGACATTTTAAAGGCTCGTTTCGCGCGTTCAGAATGGGCGAAGAAAACGCCTTACTGGTTTAAAGACGAATCGTGCGACGCACAGAAATAGCTCGCTGATAAAGAGAAAACTATCAACTATAAACTCTCAACTATCAACTGTTTTTTAATGAGTAACAGTTGATAGTTGAGAGTTTATAGTTGATAGTCAAACGGCTCTTTTTCAATTTATTCCCGTGCTGATTGTCGCTTTCCACACTTTGATCTAACAACCGGATGCATGCTATCGAACACAAAGATGAATTTTCGTATGTTAATCTGTGGTTTCGTTTTTTAGGAGAAACTTCGATGGCAGAGCATAAATTCACCAATCGTCTGGCAGAGGAAACCAGCCCGTATTTATTGCAGCACGCGCACAATCCGGTCGAATGGCATGCATGGAACGACGAAGCATTTCAGAAAGCAAAAACTGAAGATAAACCGATTCTGCTGAGCATCGGCTACAGTTCATGTCATTGGTGTCACGTAATGGAAAAAGAGTCGTTTGAATCGGAAGAAACCGCTCGTTTGATGAATGAAAATTTCGTCAACATCAAGGTTGATAAGGAAGAACGCCCCGATGTTGACCAGATTTATATGAATTTCGTTCAACTGACTAGCGGACACGGCGGGCATCCGTTAACGGCGTTTTTGACGCCCGAAGGCGTGCCGTTTTATGCCGGAACTTATTTTCCGCCGGAAGATCGCCACGGAATGCCTTCGTTTTCGCGCGTTTTGCTTTCGGTTGCGGATGCTTTTCACACGCGAAGAGACGAGATTTTACAATCGGCAACCGAGATACTTGGACAATTGCGGCTTGTCGGATTGACCGAAGCATCTAGCCTTTCGCTTTCAACCGAACAATTGGACACGGCTTTTCGCGGAATTGCCAAAAATTACGATGCCAAAAACGGCGGTTTCGGCGGCGCGCCGAAATTTCCGCCGCCGATGTCGCTGGAATTTTGTTTGCGTTACTGGTACAGAACAAAAGACGAAAAGGCTTTGGAAATTGTCACCAATACTTGCGGCAAAATGGCAACGGGCGGAATTTACGACCAGCTTGGCGGCGGATTTCACCGCTACACGGTTGACGCCGTTTGGCTGACGCCGCATTTCGAGAAAATGCTTTACGACAACGCCCAGCTTGTCCGCATTTATCTGCACGCTTTTCAGGCGACGAAAGACGAGTTTTTTAAAAACGTCGCCGTTGAAACTCTGGAATACATCCGGCGCGAGATGACGGATGAAAACGGCGGTTTTTATTCGGCGACAGACGCTGATTCGGAAGGCGAAGAAGGCAAATTTTTTATCTGGACGCCCGCGGAAACCAGCCGGATTTTGGGCGCAGAAGACGCGCGGATTTTCAATTTTTATTACGACATTTCCGAAACCGGAAATTTTGAAGGACATTCGATTTTGCGCGTTCAACAAAGCCGCGAAGACGCGGCGCGCGAGATGGGAATTTCCGTCGAAAAATTAAACGAAGTTTTGGAGCGGGGCAAAAAGCTGCTTTTCGATGAACGCGAGCGGCGCGTCAAGCCGTTTCGGGACGAGAAAATTTTAACTGCGTGGAATGGTTTGATGCTCGCGGCTTTTGCCGAAGCGTCAGCCGTTTTTGAGCGCGAGGATTTTCTGGCAATCGCGGAAAAAAATGCGGATTTTGTTGTTCACAATCTGAAAACCGCAGACGGTTTTCTGTTAAGAACTTACAAAGACAATCGGGCAAAGCTCAACGGTTATCTCGAAGATTATGCTTTTTACGCCTTCGGTTTGATCGAATTGTTTCAAGCGACCGGAAACGCGCGTTGGCTGGCGGAAGCAAAATCTTTGACCGACCGGATGATTGAAGAATTTTGGGATGAAGATGAAGGCGGATTTTTCTTTACCGGAAAAACACACGAAGAATTGATCGTCCGCTCGAAAGATTATTTCGACAACGCGATTCCTTCCGGTAATTCCGTTGCGGCTGAAGTGTTGCTCAAATTGTCGGTGTTCACGGGCGACGAAAAATACACGCGCTTTGCTGCGGCGATTTTCCGTCTCGTTTCAAGCTCGATTCGGCGTTATCCGGCGGCTTTCGGTCGCGCGTTGTGCGCTCTGGATTTTTTCCTCAATGCCCCGAAAGAAATCGTCATTATCGGCGAACGGGAAGCCGAGGACACGCGCTCACTGCTGCGCGAAGTCTGGACGCGGTTTATTCCGAACAAAGTTATTGTGACCGCAGAGGAATCAGAATTTGCAAATTCCGAATTGATTCCATTGCTTCAGGAAAGAGGCAAAATTAACGGCAAAGCAACCGCTTATGTTTGCGAAAACTTCGCCTGTCAGCAGCCTGTTAACGAAGCGAGCGAATTAGCCCGACAGCTTGAAGATTAGCGGCGAAAAATTGCCTAAAAAAATAAAAGCGAAGGCTGAAGTTTCAGCCTTCGCTTTTATTTTAAATTAACCTGACAAACTACGGTCTGTTGGCTCCGGAGCCGCCGTTGGTGTTGCCTCTGTTAGCATTGCCGGTGCCCATGTTGCCCGAATTTCCCATATTGCTTCCGGTTGTGCCCGAATTTCCCATATTGGTTCCGGTTGTGCCGGTGTTGGTCATTGTGCCGGTATTGGTTCCGGTTGTGCCGGTATTGGTCATCGTGCCGGTGTTGGTCGTAGTTGTGGTTGTAGTTGACGTGTTAGTGGTCGTCATGTTGGCGTTTCTGTTAGCGTTTGCATTGCCGGTGTTGGTGTTGCCGCTTTCGCAAGCAAATCCCAACGCAGCCAAAGCTAAAATACCCGAAAGAGCTAATGTCTTTTTCATCTTTGTTATTCTCCTGTTTTACTTTCTTATTTTCTATTTATTTTTGCAGCAAACACCTCTTCCGGTATCTGCCGCGATTTGGGAACGAATGACAATATAAATATGTTCCGATAACTTAGTCAATCGAAAAATTGCATTTTTGTCAAAACTTGCGCACAAATTTGTGATTTTTTTCGCAAAATTCTTTCAAATAGCAACTTTTTTGCACAAGCGAACATTTTTCACTTATACTTTTTAGGTAATATTACATTTGATTCAGAAGATAAATCTGTACGGTGACGAACTTACAGACAATAGTTTAGAACAAAAAATGAGCGAAACGGCAACCCAAACAACCCAGAAAACACAAGATACGCCAAAACCGGACGAAACCAAGCTCTACGCCCGCAAAGGTTTCCCGGAACAATCAAAAGACGAAGTTAATCGAGAAGAAGCCCACGCCGAGTACGAACAGCGCAAGGAGCATCAAAAATCGGTTATTGAAAAAATCGGCAATGAAAAATTGCTCGAAATGCTCGAAATGATGATTCTTTCGCGCAGATTCGAGGAAAAATGCGCCGAAGTTTATCGCATCGGCAAAATCGGCGGTTTCTGCCACCTTTATATCGGGCAGGAAGCCTGCGCCATCGGCGCTTTCGCCGCGCTCGATGCGAAAGATATGGTGATTACGAGCTACCGCGACCACGTCCATGCGCTGGCGCGCGGCGTTTCGCCGGAAAGCGTAATGGCTGAGCTTTATGGGAAAGTTACCGGCACGGTCAAAGGCAAAGGCGGCTCGATGCACTTTTTTAGCGCCGAACACGAGCTTTACGGCGGACACGGAATTGTCGGCGGGCAAATCGGTGTCGGAACCGGAATGGCTTATGCTGCAAAATACAAAGAAAGCGGACAAGTCACGTTGTGTTTCTTCGGCGAAGCGGCGGTCAATCAAGGCATTTTCCACGAATCTTTGAATATGGCGCAGCTCTGGAATCTGCCGATTATCTATATCTGCGAAAACAACCAGTACGGAATGGGAACTTCGCAGGCGCGCGCGATGAGTATTGCCAGCGTGTCGAAAAAAGCCGAAGGCTACGGAATGGCTGGCGAATTTGTTGACGGAATGGACGTTCTGGCGGTTTATGAAGCCGTCGAACGAGCAGTTAAAAGAGCGCGCGAAGAATCGCAGCCGACGCTTCTCGAAGTGCGCTGTTACCGCTATATGGGACATTCAATGTCCGACCCCGGCAAATACCGCGAGCAATCGGAAATCGAAAAATACCGCGAGCGTGACCCGATTGTGTTGTTTGAACATAGCCTGACCGAAGCGGGTGTTATTTCGGCGGGCATAATTGACGAAATGGAAAATCGTGCTAAAGAAACGGTTGAAAAAGCTACCAAATTTGCCGACGAAAGCCCGCTGCCGGATGAGTCAGATTTATTTACAGATGTTTACGCTTAATTACTTATGGCTGTTTTAAATATTCGTGATGCATTAAATCAGGCGTTGCGCGAAGAAATTATCAGAGACGAAAACGTTTTTATTATCGGCGAAGAAGTCGCCCAGTACGACGGCGCTTATAAAGTGACGCGCGGTTTGTGGAAGGAATTCGGCGACAAGCGCGTGGTTGACGCTCCGATTACCGAGCTTGGTTTTGCCGGTTTGGGCGTCGGCGCGGCGATGGCTGGTTTAAGACCTGTCGTTGAGTTTATGACGTTTAACTTTTCGATTTTAGCCGCCGACCAGATCATCAATCACGCCGCGAAAATGCTTTATATGTCGGGCGGCGAGTTTAAAATTCCGATTGTCTTTCGCGGTCCGAACGGTTCGGCATATCAGGTTTCGTCGCAGCATTCGCAGGCGCTCGAAGCGTTTTATGCGAACTTTCCCGGCTTAAAAGTCGTGATGCCTTCGACTCCTGCTGATGCCAAAGGTTTGTTGAAATCCGCGATCCGCGATGATAATCCGGTGATTTTTATGGAGCAGGAACGGATGTACGGAATCAAAGGCGAAGTGCCGGAAGATGAAGATTTCACGATTCCCATCGGCGTTGCCGATGTAAAACGCGAAGGAACGGACTGCACGATTGTTGCACGTTCGATGACCGTTCCGCTGGCGATTCAAGCTGCCGAACAATTGGAAAAAGAAGGTGTTTGCAGCGTTGAAGTAATTGATCCGCGAACGATTAAACCGCTCGACATTGACACGATTGTCAATTCGGTGAAAAAGACGAACCGGCTCGTGATTGTCGAAGAATCGCACGCCTTTGCCTCAGTCGGCGCTGAAATTTCGCATCAGGTGATGGAACGCGCTTTTGATTATCTTGACGCTCCCGTCAAACGCATCTCGACGGCGGAAGCGCCGATGCCTTATGCGAAAAATCTGGAAGCGGCTGCGTTGCCGGACGTTCCGAAAATCATCGCGGCGGTAAAGGAAGTTTCTTATTTATAATTCTTAACGATTAATGGTAAATGGTTAATTAAAAAGACAATTACTAACCATTTACCATTAATCGTTTACCATTAATAAAAAATGGCTGATAAATTTTTAATGCCCAAGCTTTCCCCAACTATGGAGGAAGGGCAAATTGCGCGCTGGCTGAAAAAAGAGGGCGAATCGTTTAAAAACGGCGAAACGCTCGCCGAAGTTGACACCGACAAAGCGACGATGGAAATGACCGCTTTGAACGACGGCGTTGTTTTGAAAATCCTTAAAGGTGACGGTGAAACCGTCCCGCTCGGCGATCCGATTGCAATTATCGGCAAAGAAGGCGAAGACATTTCCTCTCTTTTAGCTGAAGTCGGCGGAAACGGCGCGAGCGCGGCAAAACCTGCAGAAACAAAAACCGAACCGCAACCCGCACAGCAAACGCAGCAAATGGGCGCGCCGATTTCCGAAAAGCCCGAAGTGGCGGAAGCCGCCGGACGCAGCTACGACGCGCAGCGTCCGGGCGCCGAACAACAAGGTCAAGCTGCGCCACAGCAAACAGAATCAAAACCCGCAGAAGGCGGAAACGGACGTTTAATCGTTTCGCCGATTGCCGCGCGAATGGCTGCTGAAGCCGGTTTGAATTTGAATAATTTGCAAGGCTCAGGTCCCGGCGGGCGAATCATCAAACGCGATATTGAAGCCGCAATCGCCGGACAAAAAGCCGCGCCGCAAGCTCAGGAACAAGCGCAAACTATTCCCGGCTTTCAACAAGCCGAAATCGCCGGAGCATCGGCTTATCGAGAAGAGCCGACGACGCAAATGCGCCGCGCTATCGCTTCGCGCCTGACCGAATCTATCGGTCCGATTCCGACTTTCTATCTGACAATCGAAGTGGAAATGGACAAAGCAATTGATTTTCGCAAACAAATCAATGCTGCTTTGCCGGAAGAAAAGAAAGTTTCGATTAACGATGTAATTATCAAAACGGTCGCGTCGGCTCTGATGCAGCATCCGCAGGTCAACGCTTCGTACCAAGATCGTTCGATTCGTTTTTACGAACGCGCCGACATCGGCGTCGCCGTAGCGATTCCCGACGGTTTGATTACGCCGATTATTCGCAATGCAAACGGAAAAGGCATCGCGCAAATAGCCGCCGAAGTCAAAGAGCTTGCCGGACGAGCGCGCGATAAAAAGCTCAAACCGGAAGAATTTACCGGCGGAACTTTCTCGATTTCAAATCTCGGAATGTTCGGAATCGAAGAATTTACCGCAATCATCAATCCGCCCGAAGCCGGAATTCTGGCAATCGGCAAATCCGAACCGCAACCCGTTGTGCGCGACGGCGAAATTGTTGTCAGAAATATGATGCGCGTCACGATGTCGTGTGATCATCGCGTGATTGACGGCGCGACGGGCGCGCAGTTTTTGAAAACTTTAAAGCAGATGCTGGAAAATCCGGTGCTGATGTTGATGTAAAAACGTGATTCTCGCGCTTAAGCCGCGAATTTTTATCAAATAGCTCTGCGGTGTTGTTTAAAATTTTTCGCTCTAAATTAATTTTTCCGGCGCGATACGCGCGATGAAACTTACCGCTTCGTCAATCGAAGGACGCATGCCGGTAAAGCCGATTGATGCATCGTCGAAGCCCGCCGCTTGCGACCATTTTGCCGCCGTGCGATAAGCGGAACTAAAGCGGGCATAAAAATTTTCCGGGTCTGTGAGTTCAAGCGACAGAAAACGATTGCCGTTAATGTTGGACACGGAAACGCGGCGGATTTCCTGCCAGGCGATTAAGCCGCATTTCCAACTGAAAACTTCGACACCCCGACGGTCAATGACGATTTCCGGGCGGCGCGTCTGAAAAATACGAATCGGAATGACGAAAAACCCCAGCCCGAAAAAAGCGATGCCAAACCACCCGAAAATTTTCGGCGTGATTTCGTCAAAGGTCGTGCAAAAATAGCACCCTGCAACCATCAGACAATTTAAGAAAAAAAGCCAGATTAACTTCAAAGGCGAATTGTAAAACTCTATTCGTTCCATAAACAATCCAAATCAATCGGCAAATCAAATTTTTATGTTTCGTTGCAGGAAAAGATACACGTAAATTTGCCCGTCGTCGGTGCGACGCGCCAGAGCTTTCAAAAGCACCGGTTCGCTAATATTCACCCACCGATAACTTTGGGCTTGGCTTTCGGCGATTTCAAACGTCCGCCAACTACGCGGGTTTTGCGCATTGTCGGCGCTGACGATTCGTAATTCTTGAGTTTGGAAAAGCGAATTTCGGCGAAACTCTTCCCAGCCGGGTTCGTCGAGTTTGACGATTAATTTTGTGTCATAAGTCTGCGTGTTTTGGTCTCTATGGTAAACGACGCGCGTTTTTTCGGGAAATTTAAGGCGCATCATTCCCCCGGCTTGAGGAAGCGGATCATCAAAGATCGCCAAAACCAATGGCGCCGAAACGAACAACGCCCCGAAGCCGACGACTATCGCCAGAATGCCGCCAAGCAGGCAAATCAAAAAACCAGCCCCGCTATCGTTCGGATACATTTTTTTTGCCGCCCAAAGGCTTATTGGTCCGGCAACCGCGGTGGCAATAACAATGATTACCAGGCTCAAAATGCCGAACAAAGCGTAAGCATATGGTTTTACCGACGTTTTGAAATGCTCCATTCCCCACATTAAAATAAATGCGTCAACGAGCGCGGCGACGATTAAAATCAAGCCCGTGAGCAAAGAAAAAATCCAGGATATAGCGTTCATAAAATTTTCAAATTCCGTTTCAATCAAATTTTAATCGCTGGTTTGAAAGTAAATAAACTTATTTTTATGCCAGACGAAATTGCGTCCGGCTTTTTCCCAAATTCCGGCGAAAATCGTATCGGTTTTAAAGCGCACGCGGCTTTTCGTCGAATGGTCGTAAAGCGGCGTGTCTTTTTTTTCGGTCAAAAGATAATCACCGTAATCATCGAGCAGAAAATACTCATATGATTTTCCGCTTTGCACAAACGCCACGGCAACATTTCTTTTCAACATTTTGCCGTCGTTTGTCAGAACGGGCTTTCCGTCGCTCGAATACGAAGTTCCGTGCTCGATCAGCGCGGCGTAATCGCGCCGTCCGTCGCCGTTCCAATCGCCCGCGATTAAATCGCCGCGGGCGTCGTCCGATGAGACCGTTTCGCGCAAATGTTTCTGAATTTCAGGAAGAATTTTCGCAAACTGCCAGCCGCGATGTTTCTCGTTCAGAATTTTCCGGCACTCGATAGGAAGATTCACAGCTTGCCCGAAGGAAAAACCGGCGAGCGAAAAAAACAGAAAAATGAAAATAAAAAATCGTTTCATAAAAAACTTCTCGCGCCGGACTGGTTATTTGTTCACTCTTTCCAACAAATCTTTTTCCCATTCACGGAAAATCGCCGCCGCTTTTTCGTTCGGCGTTTCGTTGAAATACTCGAATTGCTTTAACGAATTTTCGGAAACAGGCATGTGATTTTCCTAAAGATGAGATTGGAACTATTGCATTAGTAATATAACCTTTGAACTAAAACTTGTAAAATGGAATTTCAACGTTAGAACTACATTAAAATCAACTGTATTCAACAAAAAAGCGAGATTTGGAATCTCGCTTTTTTTATTCTCGAAAATCAGTTTTCGACTTCCGTTTTCTGTTTTTCCGAAGCGGTGTCTTCCGGATTTTTAGCATTGATTACGCGGCGCTTCCGCATTTGCGAAGAGCTTGCGGGTGTTTCATTTGAGTCTGCCCATTGGTTGGACGTGATTTCCGGTTCGGTTTTATTTGTTGCCGTATATTTTAATTTTCTTGAGTTTTTCGCGCCGGAGACTCGTTTTGTTTGATTAATAATTTTGTTTTCTTTAACCAAAGGCTGCGAAATCTGTTCGGTTGCGGATTTTGCAGCCCTGACTGTAGGAACGGTTTTGATTTTCAAAGCCCACAGCGAAAACGCGAAGACGGTAATTAAAGCGGCTAAGGCGACGATTAAAAAC
>DASWLV010000106.1:0-5081 GCA_036400075.1 Pyrinomonadaceae bacterium | reverse complement strand
CAGCCGTTTTTGGGCTTTAACTCTTTAACCGGATTGTTTTTGAACACCCCCCAAGGTCAGCAGTTTCAACCGACGTTTTTCGGCGGCGCGATTCTGACTTCGGAAAATACGTTCCTGACGCGCGAGCAATTTAATGCTTTTATCCGCGACGGCGTGAGCATCAATACTCAAGGAATTCCGCTTGTGCCGGGCTTACGCGAAGTTTTCCTGCGCGGCGAAGCGCAAACCAACACCGTCGTTCGCGTTGACCAGAGCGTTTTTGACCGCTTCACCGACGTTCGTTCGAGTCTCGGATTCGAATTGCGCGTGCAGGTGCCGGTTGTCAACGTGCCTTTTCGCCTGATTTATGCTTATAATCCGAATGCGCGCAACGGAACGGTCGAAAATCTGCCCGGCTTGTTCTTTCAGGAAAAGAAAAGCGTTTTCCGTTTCAGCGTCGGACGCACGTTCTAAGATTCGTTTCGTCTAAGTTTTTTTTGCGGAGAGCCAACTTTTCGGCTCTCCGCGTCAACAAAATACAGAACACTTCGCTAATCGCAATTGGTTACAACCAGCAATCAAAAAGGAGTTAATAAGGAAAGATATATGAAAACAGTTCGTTTCATCGCGGCTCTGATGTTTTTCGCCGCTATTGCAGCAGTTCCGTCGCTCGCTCAAACCGGAGCAGCACCAACGCAAGCCACTACGAAAGTCGGGATTATTGACACATCGCTTTTTGCCGATGACAAACGCGGCATTCAAAAGTTCATAGCAGCTTATAAGCAGTTGGAAACCGAATTCAACCCGCGCCGGACGGAAATCACCGGGATTGAAAATCGGCTGAAAACAATTCAAAACGATTACAACAATTTGGTTAAACAGCAAGGAACAGCAGGCTCGCCCGTTAGTGCCGATGCAGTTCAAAAGAAAATGGATGAAGGTCAGAATTTGCAAATCGAGTACAACCGCAAAGTAGAAGACTACAAACAAGCGGTGCAAAAACGCGAAGCTGCATTGGTTGGACCGATTTATCAGGACATCGGCAAAGCTCTTCAAGATTACGCAAAAAGAAACGGCTTCACCGCGATTATTGACATCAGCAAAGATCAAGCCGGAATGATTCTGGTTCCTGATATTGCGGCTGTTGACGCCGTAACGACTGACTTTATTAAGTTTTACAACGCGCGTCCGGCTGGCACCGCCGCCGCGGCTCCCGTGAAGTAAAAAAGTAAAAAGTAAAAAGTAAAAAGGCAAAAGTTCGGAAGATAACTCCGGGCTTTTGCCTTTTTACTTTTACCTTGCGGTTTGCTTCAAACCGTTTGATTTGTTATTTTGTCGCCTTTACCCAATTAAATGATTACGCTCGACATTAACGAAATTATACAGCTTCTGCCGCATCGTTATCCGTTCCTGCTGGTTGATAAAATCATCGAGCTGGTTCCGAAAGAACGAATTGTCGGAATCAAGCAGGTGACTTACAACGAATTCTTTTTTCGCGGACATTTTCCCGCCGCCCCTGTAATGCCCGGCGTTTTGGTGATCGAAGCTCTGGCGCAAGCCGGCGCGGTTCTCGCCCTGCGCGAAATCGAAGACCGCGAGAAAAAAATCCCGTATTTCAGCGGAATTGAAAAAGCTCGTTTTCGTCGTCCCGTAGTTCCCGGCGACACTCTCACGCTAGAAGTTACGGCGTTGAGAATCGGTCACAGAATCCAGAGAATGCGCGGTGAAGCAAAAGTTGACGGACAGCTCGCCGCCGACTGCGAAATTATGTCCGTTATCGCCGACCGAACCTTTTGAATGCGAAATGCGGAATGCGGAGTGCGGAATAAACTTTTGTGTTTTCATCAGAAGATTCATTTTTTATTAATCTGTACCCTCCGCATTCCGCATTCCGCATTCCGCATTTGAATGATTCATCCAACTGCAATTGTAAGCTCAAGAGCGCAAATCGGGGAAAATTGTTTCATCGGCGCGTATTCAATCGTCGGCGACGAAGCGAAACTCGGAAATGGAGTTCGGCTTGAATCGCATATTGTCGTTGACGGCGACACCTCAATCGGCGACGAAACGCAGGTTTTTCCGTTTGTTTCAATCGGTCTTGCGCCGCAGGATTTGAAATACGCGGGCGAGCCGACGAGCGTCCAAATAGGCAAAAGAAATCACATCCGCGAATTTGTCACAATTCACAGAGGTACGACGGGCGGCGGCGGTTTGACAGAAATCGGCGATGATTGCCTGCTGATGGCGCAAGCGCACGTCGCGCACGACTGCCGCATCGGAAACGGCGTGATTATGGCAAATGCTGCGACGCTCGCCGGTCACGTCGAAATCGAGGATAAGGCGCAGGTTGGCGCATATTCGGGCGTCCATCAATTCTGCCGCGTCGGACGCGAAGCGTTTATCGGTGGCTATTCCGTAATTGTCAAAGACGCGCTGCCGTTCGCCATTTCACAAGGAAATCACGCCAAATGTTATGGCTTAAACTCGGTTGGAATGCGTCGGCGCGGCTATGAAAAAGAGACAATCGAAAAACTCAAACACGCTTTTTACCTGTTGCTTTCAGCCAAATTGAATACCACTCAGGCTTTGGAAAAAATCAAAGAAGAAATCGCGGACTCGGCAGAAGTTGATTTTCTTGTACAGTTTATAGAATCCTCAAAACGCGGCGTCGTTAAATAAAATCTCTGTGTTCTCTGTGACTTCTCTGTGCGCTCTGTGGTGAAAAAAGATTTAACACAGAGAAGTCACAGAGAACACAAAGATTTTTCCGGCGTAAATTTAGAATGAAATACGGATTGATTGCGGGAAACGGAGAATTTCCCTTTTTAGTTATCCAAGGTGCGCGGCGCGCAGGCGTATCTTTGTCGGTAGTTGCAATCAAAGAAGAAACCGACAAGGAAATAGAAAAAGTTGCGGATAAGCTGATTTGGGTTTCAATCGGTCAATTGGGAAAAATGATTTCGTTTTTCCGGCGCGAAGGCGTGACGAAAGCGATAATGGCTGGACAAGTCAAGCACGTCCAGATTTTTTCCGGCGCGCTGCCCGATTTGCGAATGCTCAAGATGTTGTTTTCTTTAAAACAGCGCAACACGGATTCGTTAATCGGCGCTGTCGCCGCCGAATTGGCTAAAGACGGCATCGAATTGATTGATTCGACTTATTTCATTCAGGAACAGCTCGCGCCCGAAGGTGTTTTGACTAAAAGAAAGCCCGACGCGCAAGAGCAGCGAAACATTGAATACGGTTTAAAAATTGGGCAGGAAATCGCCCGGCTCGATTTGGGGCAAACAATCGTCGTCCGCGCGCAGGCGTGCGTCGCCATCGAAGCGATGGAAGGTACTGATGCCGTAATCAAACGCGCCGGAGAATTGGCGCGAGGCAAACTGACTGTCGTTAAAGTCGCCAAACCGAATCAGGATATGCGTTTTGACGTTCCCGTTGTTGGCGTTCCCACCATTGAAACGATGATTGCGGCGGGCGCATCCTGTTTGTGCGTGACAGCGGGGAAAACTCTGGTTTTCGACCGTGAAGAAATGATTTCAATGGCAGACAAACATCGGATTTCAATCATCGGAGTAATAATTTGAAACCGGATTTATCGAATCAACGTAAAATTACGGTTGATAAGTCATACTTCTTAAAAAATTCTGATAAAAATTCTAAGGAACAAATGAAGAAAACATTACTCGTTTTAGTTTTAACTCTGTCGTTTGCAGTTAGCGGTTTGGCACAGATGCCGAGCAAAGCTTCTTCAAACTCAACCAAAGCGGCTGGAGGAATCACACAGGCGCAGCTTAAAAAATATTTGTATTATATCGCCTCCGACGAATTGGAAGGTCGTAATACGCCGTCGAAAGGTTTGGATATGGCGGCGAAATTTATCGCCGACAATTTGAAAAGCTGGGGCGTCAAACCCGCCGGGGATAACGGGACTTATTTTCAAACAATGAAAATGCGGCGCGACGCGATTGACACCGCTGCTGCGGCAATGGAAATCGGCGGAAAGAAATTCGCGTACGCCGAAGATTTTTTCCGCATGGCTGGAACGACAAACGGCGTGTTAAGCAAACCGCTCGTTTTCGTCGGCAACGGCTGGATGGTCAAATCAAAAAACATTGACGCTTATTCAGGCGTTGATGTAGCGGGCAAAATTGTCGTCGTCCAATTAATTGGAATGCCTAGAAACGAGTCTTTACGAGTTTTGCCGCAAGGCGTCACGCAGGCAGATTTGAAACAGGAAGCGAGAGGCACGGAATGGGCTGATCCGGTGTTTTACGCCCGGCAAAAAGGCGCGGCGGGCATTATTTTCGTCGCTTCGCCCGAAGTGCAGGATTTTTGGGCAAGACTCAAAGAAGGTATGTCTGAAGGTCCCGGAATGCAGATCGAAGGCTTGCACACCGAAGGAGGCGCAGCGGGAAACAGGCAACAAAATCAGTTGCCCGTTCTTCTCGTCTCGCGCACCGTCGGCAGCGCTTTGTTTGGAGGCGAAACCGCCAATCCGATTGAAAATCCGCAAGCAATGACTGCATTTGCCTTTGGCGATAACAAAAATATCAGCATCAATGCTGCTACCAAAGCCGAAACCGCTACGACGCAAAACGTCGTCGGAATGATCGAAGGCTCCGACCCGACTTTGAAAGCGGAGATGGTCGCCATCGGTGCTCACTACGACCACGACGGAATCGGCAAAAGCGTTCCCCCGAAATGTAAAAACGGACCTCGCGACGACGTGCTTTACAATGGCGCGGACGACGACGGTTCGGGAACGGTCGCCGTCCTGTCAATCGCCGAAGCTCTGGCGAAATCCGGGAAAAAACCGAAGCGCTCGATTCTCTTCGTCTGGCACGCGGGCGAAGAAAAGGGCTTGTTGGGAAGCGCATATTTTACGAAATTCCCGACCGTAGATTTGAGCAAAGTCGTCACGCAGCTCAACATTGATATGATCGGTCGCAGCAAAGCTGCCGGTGATACCAAACCGGAGAACAAAGATTTGTCGGGTCCGAACGAAATCTACGTGATCGGCTCGAAAATGATGAGCACCGAGCTTGGCAATGTAAGCGAAGCGGTCAACGGCTCGTTTTTGAATTTAAGCTACAATTACA